>JAIELH010000001.1 GCA_019753125.1 Gallionellaceae bacterium
CCGGTGTTGCGAGCCGCTTGTTGTGAATGACACAACCGCGCGTCTCGCGCCTTGGCCTGCGCCCAAAGCGACCCCAGCGTAAGCCCGTGTTATTCATTTACGAGCCCTTGCCGGATTCAAAAAGGCGCGAATTGTAACACCGTTGAGCAATCGGCTTCGCAAGGAAAACCAATTAAGGAAAGCTACTCGCCCATAGAGGAAAGCTGGCGAAACAATTGGCTCAACCAACCGAATTAACTGGCCTTATAACCCATCCGGAACCCACCCCAATGCCTGCCCTGAATCATGATCGGCACGGAGATGTCGTGCATGATTTCACCGGTATCGCGCTTGTAGGTCTGGATCAGCATCTTCTTCGTATGGCTGCCGCAACGCAAACCGGTGCGGTCACTGAACAGCCGTTTGGTGCGGCTGTTCGCCAGGTCAGTTTCAAAATCCCCAGTAAGCGGCTTGGAGAATTTCTGATTGTGCGTGGGAATGTATCCGTTCGAATCAATGGCCGCCGCAAACACAACCGAGGGGTTTTCCTGCAAAACTTTTTCCTGAATATCGGGAAGCACCCGGTCTGTAAACTTATCGAAACGGGTGCTGTATTTTGCCGGATTGGTATTTGGTATCGGCTGATGTTTGCGATCAAACAAATCGTCGATAGCAATCTGACCCGAATGCACCGCCTGCTCGAAGACTTGCCCGATGCGATCCGCCGCACTTTGGGCCACCTTGAACAGCCGGTTATGCACCGTATCGAGATCCAGTTCCGCGAGCGATTCATACATCCCCTCGCCCAAATCGGAAAGAACCATGGTCTGTTCCGACACGCCTTTCATCTCACTGTCGATATCCAGTAATTCCTTGTGTATCGTGGCAATGTGCGTTGAAATCTGTTCGACTTGCTGATGGTTGTCCTCGGCGCCTTTTGCAATCGCAAGCACCTGCCCTTCCAGCGCAGAAGTATGTTGCAATATCCCATCGAGCTGAGCTCCAACCTCGCCGATACTGTTGACGCCACGCTCGACTTCTTGCGCAAAGGAAGTCATCGTATTGGCGGCCGCAATCGTTTCATCCCCGATTTCGGTGACCACCCCTCCAATCTGGCCGGTAGCCGCCGAAGTCTTTTCGGCCAGCTTGCGAACCTCATCCGCCACAACGGCGAATCCGCGCCCCTGCTCGCCTGCGCGCGCCGCCTCAATCGCGGCATTCAGCGCCAGCAAATTGATTTGCTTGGCAATCGTATCGATGACCTGCGTGATTTCCTGAATCCGCTTGGAGCTTTCGGTCAAGCGGGATACTTGCCCGGAAGTTTCCTGCGTGCGCGCACTCATCATGCGCAGGTCGTTTATGGCTTGCTGCAGCGCGACCCTACCCTGCGAACTGTTTTCTTTGGTTTGAACCGCAAATTGCGCGGCATTGGTGGCGTTTTCTGAAGATTGGCGTGTGGTTGCCAATATCGACTGGGCGGCGCTGGCGATTTCTTCGGATTGCCTGGTCGCGAGATTGGTGTTTTTTCTCAACTGATCGACCCGATGGGACGTTGCCGCCAGCGAAAGCGTGCTCTGCTCAATGGTGTCGGAGACAGTTCTGGTGACATCGATGTATTTACGTCCGGCTTTTCCGGAAACACTGCCGATCAGCGCGCCAATCAACGGGTGCTTCAGCCATTTATCACCCTGATGATCAGTTGCTGCCCGCTTCAATTGACCCACTAGATGCAGATAGCAAATCGAAATGGCAATAAATGAACTCAGAATAACGAGTGTAAAAATGACTGGTACACTTAATGTCGCAAGAACCATGAGCGCGGCTCCTGTCACAATACAATTCACCACCAGGGCAAGTACCAGAGGTATTCCAAGCGCAAGGATATTTTTCTTCAAAATATTTCTCCAAATTGCCAAGCCATCTGATATTAGCTTGGATATTAAGCGCCGCACAAGCGCAACCCCAATTCATGCTTGAGAATACTTCTCCAATGGCTTGGTGCGCCGCCAACATGCCCAAGCATCGCCGCGCGTCAGCGATACACGACGGCCGCCATCTCCGCCCAGGATATCTGTCTGCAACTGCGCGATCCTTCCCGAGCGCAACGCTTGCCACAACGGTTGCGCATAGCCTGTTTCAAACCCCTGCAAAGCATCGCGCCAGGCGGCCAGATCGCCGCGCTGCAACGCCGCACGCAAACCGCTCCAGACCAGCAACTGCCTGCCATCAGAAGAAAATTCCCTCTCCCTCTGGGAGAGGGCTAGGGTGAGGGAGCCATTCCATTGCTCCGGCCACCCGGCAAACGGAATACCCGCAGCCGCAGCAAACATCTCGGCCAACACCTCATCCGAACTGGCACAGTCATAAGCTTTTTGCGGCAGCAAATTTTCTGTACAACCTCCCCCCCACAACCACACGCTGTTGACCGGCAGCTCGCCACGCGCCTCGCGGGCTTCATTCACCGGATGCGCAAACAACAGCATCTGGATCTCGTTGAACGACTGATGCCAGCGCATCGCCTCACCGCCCTTGGGCAGCAGGCCATGCACGTTGCGCCCGGCAACCTGCGACAGCGGCACAGTTTCAATGTTCGGTACCCTGTCGAGCTTCAGATACCAGCGTTGCGGGTGGGGCGCAAAAAATTCCATGCCCTGCCCGGCAAAGTGAAGGTTCAAACTGGCGCACATTTGCGCGGCCTCATCCGCGCTGATTGCCACATCCGGCAACAACACCAATTGCTCGCGCTGCAAACGCAAATGCACCGGGTCGGCACGCAGCCAGCAACCCTCCCCAAGCCCATCAAAGGCGGCAGAAATAGGCGCAATCGGCACGCTTGTTTGGCATGGCACGCCAAATAGTTCGCACAGCAAATTCTCCAGCGAGCCTCCCTCCCCCGTTCGTGCTGACCCTTCGACTGAGCTCAGGACTAAAGGCTTTGTCGAAGCACCGCGCGCCAGCATCTTTTCCAGCGCTGGCAAATGCAAATCCGCACACACCTCGGAAACAATATCTTTCGGCAGGAATAAATCGGTGATGACCAGATGGACGTTTTTCATGGCGGCGAGTTTAGCATTTGCGGAAACAGATGAATCACCAAACCAGATGCAGGCAGTGGCAGCGCCATTGTTCAAGTATTGTCGGCGCGCTCAAAAGGCGTATCCTCGCGTCTTGCTTTCCGAGAAGGAAAAACCCAGTGGGCGGCAAAGCCGTCGGGGCAATTATGGTGTCTTGCTTGCCGGGGCTGACACAGCGGAAAATCAGCATGGGGGATTGAAAAATCATGGATCGCTTGCAACGTATCTATAAGCTACATCAGGCAGTTTCTTCACGCCGCCACCCCGTATCCTGCCAGACATTGCAAAACGAGCTCGAATGCTCCCGCGCCACGGTCAACCGCATCATTCAAGAGATGCGCCTGTATTTCAACGCACCGATTGAATACGATCGATCACGCAACGGCTACCACTATACGCTGACCGATGGGCAAACATTCGAACTCCCCGGACTCTGGTTCAGCGAAACCGAACTCTATGCGCTGCTGACCACCCAGCAACTGCTCGCACACGTTCAACCCGGCCTGCTCGATACACAACTCAAACCCGTCAAAGAACGCATCGAAAAAATCCTCGCGACCAGACACTTGGGCAGCGAAGAAATCTCCAAACGAGTGCGCATCCTGCGCATGACCGGACGCAATGTCGCGCTGGAATGCTTCCAGACCGTAGCGGGCGCGCTGCTGCAACGAAACAGCCTGCACATCTGCTACCACGGGCGCGGCAACGACCAAACCAGCCAGCGCGAAATCTCCCCGCAACGGCTCATCCACTACCGCGACAACTGGTATCTGGACGCGTACTGCCATACCCGCAACGCCCTGCGCAGCTTCGCCGTCGAACGCATCATCGCAGCCAAGGTATTGCCACAGCGCTGCCGCGACGTGCCGGAAAAACAGCTTGATGCACATTACACGAGTTCCTACGGCATCTTCGCGGGCGAACCCAAACACACTGCCGTGCTGCACTTCACCCCCGAACGCGCGCGTTGGGTGGCGGATGAACACTGGCATCCGCAACAACAAAGCCTGTTGCTTGCGGATGGCAGCTATGAATTGCGCATCCCTTACTCCGACCCGCGCGAATTGATTATGGACATTCTCAAACATGGCGCGGAAGTAGAGATCATCGCGCCAGAGACGTTGCGGCAGGAAGTATTGGAACACTTGCGTAAAGCTACTGCAAAATACACGTATACGTAGATACGTAGGTTGGGTTAGCGGTTTCACTGCGTAACCCAACATCATTAAAAAAGGCTGTTGGGCTACGCAGTGAAACCGCTAACCCAACCCACATGACTCACCACAAAGAAACAGGAAGCAATATGAACGCCTCTATTGAATTACCAACCTACCCCGAAGAATTCCTCGCCGAGCTCAGCCCATCCAAACTCACCGACATCCTCATCGAAGACCAGGACCGCGTCCCGCGCAACGTCATAGACGCATGTGTCCGATGCGGTGACATGATGACGGAATATTTACGCCAACTGCACGAGGACGATTTTCTGTGGCAAGACTATGAAGATGATCCAGAAGAAATCGCCGGTGGCAAATGGTGGCTGCGCCTCCATGCGGCCATGATTCTCGGTTTGATCCCGAGCGAACAGGCAGGCCTATTGCTGGTAGAACTCATGCGCCGCATGTCACAGGAAGATGACGATAACCTGCAAGACTGGCTATCAGGCTACTGGCCCGCATTATTCGTTAACAAGCCGGACACCGTACTGTCTTCCCTACGCGCTCTCTGCGAAGACAGGGACATGGACTGGTACATACGCGCCAATGCCATTGAACCGATAATCAAGACCGCCGCCAGGCAAGGTGCAAATGCGCTCGAACAAACACAGGCATGGCTGGTGGGTACCGTGGGCGACGAAAGTGAGGACTGGGAATTTCGGCTTTCGGCATGCAGCACCCTGCTGGACTATCCGCGCAGCGAATATCGACCCTTGCTGGAGAGCATGGCGGACAGGCAAAGTGGCTGGGGCAAACATTTCGACAGAGACAACATACAGCAAGCCTATTCGAATCCGACAAATAAACCGGAGCATTTCGCAAATCCGTGGAAATTTTACGAACCGGAAGCCATCACCAAACGCCAGATACGCTGGCGGGAAGAAAACGAAAAAGAAAAGCAGCGCATCCTGAACGGAGATGCGGCCTATCCGAACGATCCTTACGACCCGTACTATGACAACGAACCCTACGTCCGCCCCGAACCCAAAGTCGGTCGCAACGACCCCTGCCCGTGCGGCAGCGGAAAAAAATACAAAAAATGTTGTTTGGCAAAAGAGTGAATGACAGGCTCAGATTTTGAGACACCCATGGGTATACACTTCCCGGCAACCTAAAAAACCAAGAATCAAAAATGCCAAACATGCCAGCGCAACAAGGGGATACGATTTTCAAATACTGGGGCAAGGCCGACGATAAATATCCGGCTGAACCAAAGTGGCATCCGCTTGCCTATCACAGTCTAGATGTGGCAGCCGTTGCAGCAACTTGGTGGGATGCCAGCCCTACCATTCAACGCACCATCCTTTCAGCTTTCGGTTGTACGCCATTACAGCAAAACCAATTGCGCGCTTGGATTCTACTTTTCACGGCCTTGCATGACCTTGGGAAATTCGATGTGCGATTCCAGCTAAAGGCACCGGATGCACTTGCCGCAGCATGGCGACCACTTGGCGAGGAAGACCACGGAATACAACCGCAAGAAATAACAAAATTCGATCATGGCTGGGCGGGCATGGCTTGGGCAAATCAGGAGTATCGGTCATGGCTGGAAGAACATGGCGATGTTGACCGCGAGATGTGGGAAAGGTGGAAACCTTGGCTTGCTGCCGTGACTGGGCATCATGGGGATTTTTACGAAGCGACGAAAATTCATGCACCGGAGGCTGATGCCGCAATCGTCGCTCAAGACAGCGCTGCGCGCCACGCATTTGTGTCCGCACTGTCCGATATTTTCCTCGCGCCCGCAGGGCTTGGCATCCATAACTTGCCCCCATTTACTTCGCCGAGCGCGCAATCATTGCTAGCTGGCTTCTGCTCCGTGTGCGACTGGATAGGCTCCAACACCGATGTGTTCGCATACCAAACGCCTGACACTGCATTAGCCGATTACTTTGCCGCGAGTGTGACTAAAGTCCAAGCTGGCGATGCGCTGCATCGCTTCGGCCTACTTTCAAAAGCGGCAAGCTACAAAGGTTTAAGCGCTTTGCTTGACTCTAAAGAATCTCCACGCGGTGTTCAGGTTCGAGTGGATAGCTTGCCAACCGCGCCCGGCTTGACACTGATCGAAGCGCCGACAGGCAGCGGCAAAACCGAAGCAGCACTGGCTTACGCTTGGCGGTTACTGGATCAAGGCACTGCTGACTCAATCGTATTTGCTCTGCCAACACAAGCCACGGCCAACGCCATGCTTGTTCGTGCCGAGGAATTTGCGGTAAAAGTGTTTGGCGATGCCAATGTGGTGCTCGCCCACGGCAAGCGTGACTTCAATGAGTCATTCCAGCGGCTGGTTGAATGCGGGCAACGGAAAACTTCACAAGGCAAAGAAGAAGCATCCGTCCAATGTGCTGCCTGGCTTGCAAACAGCCGCAAGCGTGTGTTTCTCGGTCAGATAGGTGTCTGCACCGTGGATCAGGTATTGCTGTCCGTGTTACCTGTCAGGCACAAATTTGTGCGTGGTTTTGGTTTGAATAAATCCATACTCATTGTGGATGAAGTTCATGCTTACGACGCCTACATGCATGGCCTGCTCGGTGAAGTGTTGCGCCGACAGAAAGCCATCGGAGGCAGCGCTATTTTGTTGTCAGCTACGTTACCCGCCGGTGTGCGCGCCAAGCTGCTGGCCGCATGGGAATCCAACGGGGTGAATGATGCACCGTATCCTGCGCTGTGGCGCGCCACACAAGGTGCAGCGTCATGCATTACCGTACCCGACGAACATCGACCGGATCAGCGTGAGGTGATGACCGAATGCCTCAAACTCCCCGACGCATTTCCGAATGAAGAGGTGATTGGACGCATCATCGCCGCTGCCGAATCCGGCGCACGGGTGGCGGTAGTGATGAATTTGGTGGACGATGCCCAGCGGCTTGCCCGCTTGCTACGCCACGAAATCACAAACCGCACAATCACAATTGATGTGGACGTGTTCCATGCGCGCTACCACTTCATAGACAGACAAGCAAAGGAAAAAGCCACGATTGCTTATTATGGCCGCAATGCCGCGCGCGATAAGGGGCGCATCATCGTTGCCACGCAAGTGATTGAGCAAAGCCTCGATCTGGATTTCGACTGGATGCTCACGCAAATCTGCCCGGTAGACTTGCTGTTCCAGCGACTGGGTCGCTTGCATCGCCACCAACGCGAACATCGCCCCGCCGGATTCGAATTGCCCCGTTGCACGGTGCTGTCAGTAGAAGACGAAAACTATGGGCTACACAAACTCATTTATGGCAACACCCGCGTACTGTGGCGCACCGAGCTACTGCTTGCTGGCGCGGACAGGATTGTTTTTCCGGAGGCTTATAGGGATTGGATTGAGAGCGTCTATTCCGAACTTCCTTGGGATGATGAATCCGAAGATATCTACGGCGCTTATCGCGGATGGAAGCTAGTGCAGGAAATGCGAGAGACTGATGCCCTACAGCTCACTACCATGACCGCCAGCCAGTTCCGCGATGAGGACGATAGAGTAGCCGCCCTGACTCGTGACGGTGAAATTAGCTTGACGGTTTTGCCTATTCAAACCGATGGTCGCCTGTTAAATGGACAAGTGTTAAGCGCATTAAACGAGCGTGATCTCGCGGAAACGCTTAACCTGCACGCTGTGCCTGCACCCGCCAGTTGGAAGAGCCGATTATTAAATTTCCGCCTTGAGAATGAAGGTGTTCTGGCGGGCTATCGACAAATGGAAATGAGCACTGACGGGCATGGAGGCTGGTCGGCAATGGATGGGAAGTTTCGCTATTCGGAAGATTTCGGATTGGAGAGGGTTAACGATGAACCTGCTTAAAGCCCCATGGATTCCTGTACGCGCCGATGGTGGCGCAGGAGCCTTTTGCCTGCTGACTTATCAGCAACTTTTGTGTGAGCCGGGCAACTGGCAAGTGAGCTTGCCGCGAGACGATCTTGAGTTGGCCTGCGTGCAATTGTTGGTGTGCATGACTCAGGTGATGTTCATGCCGGAGGGTGACCCGTCGAGTGATCCGAATGGCAACAAGGCGTTGCGAGCGAGAATTACCAAGCCGCTGTCGTCGGACGAATTCGATAAAGGCATTGCGCCTTGTAATCGCAAGGGAGAGGAATGGTTCGACCTCGATCACCCAACCCAACCGTTCATGCAGTCACGAAAAGTTACTGGCAAGCTGACATCAGTTCAAAAACTCTTGCCCGGTCTGCCGGAGAAAACGAGCACTGCCCCCGGCGCTCACTGCTTTTTTAACGAGGTAACAGAAGCCAGGCACATCAGTGGCGCAGTGGCGGCGATTGCGCTGTTCAACCAAGCAACCAACTGCCCAAGTTTCGGTGGCGGCTTCAAAGGCAGCTTACGTGGCGGCGCACCGATTACCACGTTGGTATTTGGCAACGGCTTACGTGAAATAGTTTGGCGCAATGTGCTTACACGTCCACGTATAGAACAACGTCAAATCAAAATGCTGGGTTTCGATAGGGATCAACCGACTTGGGTCAAACCTATTCAGGAAGCTACGATCAATTGGAACGAGATCGGCTTAGTGCGAGGGTTATTCTGGCAACCTGCGCGAGTAGAGTTGGTGAAATCCAAAATGGTTGCTCCCTGCGACGTGCTTGGTGGCGAGGCCGTGCCGGTATACACCGGCTTTCGCTGTGAAAAATTCAGCTTTACCGTGAAAGGCGTTTGGCCTCATCCACATGGAGCCATGACAAAATCACTAAAAAAGGGTGACCCAAAGAAAGGTGAGCCTGAAAAGAAGCTGGAAGAAAAATTTGCCAGCTTTACCACTACTGCTCCGGCATGGACGCAGTTATCCGAGTTTGTTATACCAAGAAGCATAAACGACGAGAATGCAAAAGAAGGTTCGGTTCCTGCTGGGCCGATTACCCAAGCCAATGAACTCGCTGATGGGCCGTTGCATTTGCTGGTTGGTGGCTATCGTACCAAGCAAGCATCGGTGCTGGAGCGTCGCCACGATATGATCAGCCTTGCCCACGGTTGGCAGGATGATAAAGGCCGACTACCAAAGCTGGTCGAGATTGGCAAAGAGGCTGTAGATTTATTGAAGGCAAGACTTAGAGATGCATCTAAGGGCTATAAAAATAAAAAGAAAAATATCAAGCTAAAAGGCATCGGTGCAGCCATCCATGAAACCGCCGAGAAGATGTTTTACGCACAAACAGAAAGTTTGATTCGCGAGACGTTTTCAAAAAAAGACACATTCAGTCAATGGGCAGACGCAAGAAGATCGTTTGCAATAAAGATGGCCGAACTCTGCGAAGATATTTTCGAGAAACTCACTGACCCTTATGCGATGAAACCGGAGTTGATCCCAGCCATCGCTTGGGCGCGGCGTAGCCTGAACACAGACCTTAAAAAATTGAAGGAGGGAGCATGAGTGCCGAACTGCCAGACTTTGTCACGTTGAAAATGCGTTACGACAACGAAAGTTTTCCAACAGGCGCGCGTGCCGAGCTGCGCCGTGTCGCTGAACCTGAAGATGTTGCACTCACGCCCGCGCTCTACCGGCTGTTCCCCGGACAAAAACCGGATGACCGCCACTGGCGATTGGCTTTCTTGTTGCCATGCTGCAAGCACGCGGCCAAGGCCAAGTCACTTGGTGCGCAACTAGCCGAAGCCAAAGTCGCGGAAGCGCGTGTCTTGCAAGTGGCGCGCTCTCATGCGCCGCTGGATATGGTGCAGTTGCGACGGCTTCTAACACATATAGAGCCTACCGTGGATTGGTCGGAGTTTGGCCGCATGATCTGGTTCTGGAAACCTGAAGACAAACGGAAGTTTGTTGAAGAATTTTATATTGCCCGCTTTAACCCCGCTAAAGGAGATAAAAAATGACTGCCAAGAATTTCATCAACTTCCATGTGTTGATTTCCCATAGCCCGTCATGCTTGAACCGTGACGACATGAACATGCAGAAAACAGCCGTATTCGGCGGTGTCAACCGGGTACGAATTTCCAGCCAGTCACTGAAACATTCGATGCGGAAGAGCAGCTACTATGAAAGCCATTTCGGTTCAGCATCCATACGCACCCGCGAACTTGAGAAACTGATCCCATTGTTCGTCGAGGAGTTGCGCGATGAGTTCGATCCTGATTTGATCGCAAAAACAATGGAATTGTTCGTTAGAGCCAAGGTCGCAGATGACGAATCCGAAGACGCAGATGAACAAGAAGATAACGCCAGTGGTAATGACGAAAAGAGCAAGAAGCTTGCGGTTGCCCCCTGGACACTTGAAGAAATTAAAGTCCTCTGCGGCATCGTCAATGAAGTTTCCCTGACCGATGAAGAGATAAGCAAGGCCAGGGAAAAAGCTGCAAAGCAGAAAGAGCCTAAGGGAAAAGGTAAGAAAAAGAAGTCCGAGCAGGAGTTCATCGACGAGGCATTAACAAAAAAACGGGTCGATGCTGTTAAGAAGAAAATTGACTCCGTGCGCAAGGCGATGGCCTCTGCACTGGACATTGTCTTGTCGGGGCGTATGGCGACCTCTGGGCTAATGACTACAGTTGACGGCGCACTCGCAGTAGCCCATGCCATCACCACGCACGCGGTTGAGCCGCAAGATGTGGACTGGTTCACCGCCGTGGATGATTTGACAATAGACGCGGGCGAAACCGGAGCGGGTCATTTGGATACCCAGCAATTTTCCTCCGGCGTGTTTTATCGCTATGCCAGTCTGAACCTGAAACAGTTGCAAGTGAATCTGGGGTTGCTCGAAAACATCAAGGCGACAGAAACTGCCGAATCGCGCCAGCGCGCATTGGACATCGCCCGGCATGTATTCCATCTACTCGCTACTGTTGTGCCATCGGCAAAACAGCAATCCTTTGCTGCGCACAATTTGGCGGACTTTGCCATTACCAGCTTTTCCGACCAGCCAATTTCGCTTGCCAATGCCTTCGAGCAGCCGGTGAAGCGCGATTACAAAGAGGCGGGATTCCTAAAACCGTCCATCAACTCGTTGTCTGATTATTGGGCGCGCATCCACCGCGCTTATGGCTTGGACGAGCAGGTATGTGCCTTCGCGGTGGAAGATGGCATCAAGCTGGGCGATAAGCCCGCGCTGGATTCGCTTAAAGCGATGGAAGATTGGATTATTAACGGTGGGAAAGCATAAGGAGTCTGCCATGCCGCGCTATCTCATCTTACGGCTGGATGGCCCCATGCAGGCATGGGGTACCCATACCTTTGAGGATTTCCGTCCCTCCAATCTATTCCCCACGCGCAGCGGTTTGCTGGGCTTGCTTGGAGCTTGTCTGGGCATAGACCGGCTTGACCACACGGGGCTGGAACAGCTTGCCGCCAGTGTCGAATTTACCGTTCGTGCAGATCGGGCAGTGCTGCGTCAAGATGCTGGGAAACCCATGCTGAAAGCCGCTGTAAAGCTCCCTGATTTTCACACTGTGCTTGCTGCCCGCAAGGTAGATGGCTCGGCCAATAAAAATCCCGTGGTGTCACGGCGTGAATATTTGTTCGATGCTGCCTTTACCGTAGCGATTGGTGCAAAACCGGCAGCACCCATCATGCTGGAAACGGTTGCCGAGGCGCTACGTCGCCCATGTTATACGCCTGTGCTCGGGCGGCGCTCCTGCCCTATCACCCGGCCTTTGCTGGAAGGCTCGCCAGTTGAAGCAAGCGATGCCAAGGCTGCACTGGCAAGCGCGTTGCCCGTTGGCGGTTTGATTTATGCCGAAGGTGATCTGGAATCTGCGCAGCCCTTGCGCATTCGTGATGTACCCATGCATGGGCGCAACCGTCAGTTTGGCACTCGCCAGGTGTACGTGCATAAGGAGGCACCATGTTCCTGAGTCGCGTCGAAATCCCGTGGGAGTTTTCCCGCAACCCTTATGAACTGCACCGTCAACTCTGGAGGCTGTTTCCCGGTGAGGAAAAAGAAACCCGTAGCAACAGCGAAGAGTCGCGCCAAGGTTTTCTGTTTCGTATCGAGGACAACCCGACGGGTCGCCCGGCACGTTTGCTGGTGCAATCGCGGCGCGCGCCAGAATCCGCATCTGGGGTGGTGTTGGTTGGTACGCGCGAAATTCAACCTCAACCTGTTGCAGGTCAGCGGCTGTCCTTTCTTCTTACGGCCAATCCGGTCAAGACCATCGCCGATGCGCAACGCGATGCCAAGCCGGGTAAAAAATCTGAGAAATGCCGTGTGCCGTTAATCAAGGAAGAAGAACAGCGCGAATGGATTTCGCGCAAGCTCGCCGATGCGGGCAAAATTGAAGCAGCCAATGTATTGCCACACGCGCCTATTTATTTTCGCAAGGGTAATCGAGGCGGCAAACTGGCAACCGTTACCTTTGATGGCGTGTTGCGTGTAAGTGATCCAGCACGGATGACTGAGCTGCTGGTCAATGGAGTTGGCCCCGCTAAAGGTTTCGGCTGCGGCCTGCTCTTGGTGCGCCGCCTTTAAATATTGTGCTATCATTTGATGGCACAATTTACTGAAAGGCAGGCAAGCTATGGACGCTTTTACTATCCGCGACTTACGCGAACGCACCGGCGAGTTGATACGCGATGCCGAGGCAGGCAAGCTTTCCATTGTCACCAAGCATGGGCAGCCGGTATTTGTGGCGGTGCCGTTTGATGAAACCTTGCTTAAAGAGGGCGTGGGGGTTGCGCTGGCAGTGAAGCTTTTTGATGATGAGGTAATCAGCCTCGGCAAGGCGGCAAAGCTTGCGGGGATGCCACAAGGCGAATTCATTGACCATCTCGGTGCGCTGAAAATTCCGGTTGTGCGTTACGGCAAGGAGGAATTACAGCAGGAGCTAGCGGCCTTTGAATAAGCTCGTCATTGCGGATGCTGGGCCGTTGATCGCGTTTGCCCGCCTTCATCAGATTAGCCTGTTGCCGCAGATTTTTGGGCGCGTACTGGTGACGGACATCGTGTTTGCTGAGTGTGCCGGGAGACCGGATTTTCCTGAGAGTGCGCTTATCCATGAGGCGGTAACCAGGAAGCAATTGGAGTTGTGTACCGCGCCGGACTTTTCCGCATTCGCGCAAAAAATTGATGCCGGCGAGGCAAGCGCGATTGCGGTGGCGATTGATTGCGGGTGCGGTGTACTTATGGACGATAAAGCTGGACGCAGGATGGCGATGAATGCCGGTGTACCGGTGATCGGTACGGTGGGTGTGCTGGTGCTGGCGAAACGCAAAGCTTTAGTTCCGCTGGTGATGCCTCTGCTGGAGGCGCTTGCAACATCCGGTTATTTCCTGAGCGAAGAAATCATAGCCGCCGCATTAGCTGCATCTGGCGAATAGCAATGGCCGATCTCCTGCCCCCGCTCAAGCCCATCGCCATCAAGGAGCGGCTCTCGATCCTGTTTATCGAAAAAGGTCATCTGGATGTATTGGATGGTGCGTTTGTCGTGGTGGATAAGAGCGGTGTCCGCACGCATATTCCTGTCGGTGGCGTAGCCTGCCTGATGCTGGAGCCCGGCACGCGAGTCTCTCATGCTGCTGTTGCGCTGGCCGCGCGGGTGGGTACGCTGCTGGTGTGGGTGGGCGAGGCGGGAGTGCGGTTGTATTCGTCCGGGCAGCCGGGCGGCGCGAGGGCTGATCGTTTACTATATCAGGCCAAACTGGCACTGGATGATACATTGCGACTAAAGGTGG
This sequence comes from Gallionellaceae bacterium, assembly GCA_019753125.1. Classification (GTDB taxonomy): domain Bacteria; phylum Pseudomonadota; class Gammaproteobacteria; order Burkholderiales; family Gallionellaceae; genus Gallionella. Next base: position 13,882 of record JAIELH010000001.1, read on the forward strand.
TGCGCAAAATGTACGCCATGCGTTTCGGCGAGGAGCCGCCCGCACGGCGCAGTGTGGAACAGTTACGTGGCATCGAGGGAGCGCGTGTGCGCGAGACATACAAGCTGATCGCCAAAAAATATGGTGTGGAGTGGAAGGCGCGTAATTACGACACCAGCGAATGGGACAAGGGCGATCTCCCCAACCGCTGCCTCTCGTCCGCAACGGCGTGTTTGTATGGAGTGACTGAAGCGGCGGTGCTGGCGGCGGGTTATGCGCCTGCTGTCGGTTTCATCCACACCGGAAAGCCGTTGTCATTCGTGTACGATGTGGCGGATATTTACAAGTTTGAAACGGTGGTGCCGGTGGCGTTCAAGATTGCCGCGACAAGCCCGCATAACCCGGAGCAGCAGGTACGCATTGCATGTCGTGATGTGTTTCGGGAAAGCAGGTTGCTTGAGCGCATCATTCCGGGGATAGAAGAGATGTTATCGGCTGGCGAAATCGCCCCGCCCGCACCGCCGGAGGAAGCTGTGCTCCCCGCTATTCCCAATGCAGAGAGTTTAGGCGATGCTGGTCATCGTGCTTGAAAACTCTCCACCGCGCCTGCGCGGACGGCTAGCGATCTGGCTGCTGGAGATTCGCGCAGGTGTTTATGTCGGGAATTATTCCGCCAAGATTCGGGATCACATCTGGAAACAGGTTGAAAGCGGAATAGAAGACGGAAATGCGGTAATGGCTTGGCGGACTAACAACGAGGCTGGTTTTGATTTTATGACCTTGGGCGCAAATCGCCGCATACCGGTGGAAATAGATGGTGCAAAACTCGTATCATTTTTGCCACTGGATGATGGTACAGTTCTTTAAAAAATAGCTGAATATTTTCAAACGAGAAGCAAAATGCAATAGTATTTTGCAACTGGATTCCAGCGAATGAAGTGGTGAAATTCAAAGTATCAAAAAATCGCTGCAAATTCAGCGAGAAGGAAGAAGTGTGTTCCCCACGCACGTGGGGATGAACCGGCGATACCCTCGCAGTGATGCCAGATTTATGAGTGTTCCCCACGCACGTGGGGATGAACCGAACGGATGGGAACCATGGGTTGTCTGCCCAATGTGTTCCCCACGCACGTGGGGATGAACCGGTGGAGGCATGTGCATCGGGATTTCATGCATGGTGTTCCCCACGCACGTGGGGATGAACCGTGACAAGCGCGGAACTGATGCCATTCAGGTGTGTGTTCCCCACGCACGTGGGGATGAACCGTTGCTTTGCTGATGCTGAAGTGCTTAAAGGCAGTGTTCCCCACGCACGTGGGGATGAACCGCCTCACTTCGCCAGGTTGAAGACCAAGCGACAGTGTTCCCCACGCACGTGGGGATGAACCGCAGCCTGCCCATGCACTGCCGCACACAAAAAAAACCCCGCCGATCAGGGTGGGGTCGCAGGCTATCCGTGCACGTCAATGCGCGGTTGCAGCCTCGGCATTGATGCCGGTATTCTGGCGCACATAAAGTTCATCCCACATATCTTCCGCACGTTTATCGCGGGTGAACAAGGAACCCAGAATCACCATCAGGAAGCCCAGCGGGATCGAGATCAAGCCGGGGTTTTTCAACAGGAAGAACGGTTTTTCGAGGCCCATGATGCTGGCGGTTTGCCCCTCGAATTTCTTCAGGTCATCCTCGGCCTTGGCTTTGGCTTTTTCGGTTGCCGCGATGTCTTTCTTCACCTTGGCGATATCGTCCTGCGCCTTCTTCAGCGCGGTCGGGTCGGACGCTGCCGCAGCAAGCGACGCCTCCAGCGGTTGCAACTTCTCGCTCAGCTTCGCCAGTTTTTCGGCAACACCCGGTTTGGCGGGTTTTTCCGGTGAAGCCGCTTTGGCCGGTTGCGATGCGACGCAACCTTGCAGCGCAAACAGTTCACACACGAAGCTGGACGCCGGTTTGGCGGGTTGCGCCTCCCTGGCGGCTTGCGCCGGTTCGCCATCCAGCACCTTCTTGGCCGACGCGATCACCGCCTTCGGATAAGTCATGTTGGGCGAGACCATCACCAGCCCGATGGCGGTCAGCGTGCCGACCACCATGCCGGCAATGATGCCGGTGGTGTTGCATTTTTTCCAGTACAGCGTCAGGAACACGGCAGGCAGGTTGCTCGATGCGGCCACCGCAAAGGCCAACGCAACCAAGTGCGCGACGTTTTGCCCCTTGGCCAAAATGCCGACAGTGATCGCGATCATGCCGACAATGCCGGAAGCGACGCGCGCGGCAATCACCTGCTCCTTGGGTGTGGCATGGTCGCCACGAATCACGCCGACGTAGATGTCATGCGCCATCGCCGAAGCGGCCGCCAGCACCAGCCCGGCCACTACCGCAACGATCGTGGCGAAAGCGACCGCCGCCACGAAGGCCAGCATGAAGTTACCCATCAGCGAATTCTCGCCGCCGCCCAGATATTGCGCCAGCAACGGCCCGGCCATGTTGCCGCCGGCGTCGACCGAGGCGATCTTGGCCGAACCGACCAGCATCGCCGCGCCGGTGCCGAGGAACAGCGTCAGCACGTAGAAACCGCCGATGATGCCCATCGCCCAGATGACCGAGGTGCGCGCCGCTTGCGCGGTCGGTACGGTGAAGAAACGCATCAGGATGTGCGGCATGCCTGCCGTGCCGAGCACCAGCGCCATGCCAAGCGATATCTGGTCGATCGGGTTTTTCAGGAACAGGCCCGGTTCAAGGAAGCGCTGGCCGAGCTCTTCCTTGCTCATGCCTGTCGCGGCGTCGCCCAGCAGCTTGGCGACTTGCGCCACCACCTTTTCGTCGCCCACCACGGCTTGCAGGTAAGCTGGCAGACTGAATCCGTATGGCAACCACACCATAATCACCAGGATGATGGACGCGGTCACCAGCAATACTGCCTTGATGATCTGCACCCAGGTCGTCGCCTTCATGCCGCCGAACACCACGTAGGCCAGCATCAGAATGCCTACCCCGATCACCGAGATTTCGTAGTCGATACCGATCAGCGTCTTGATCAGCACGCCGCCGCCGACCATCTGCGCGGTCAGGTAGAACGTGGAAACCGTGATCGTGGAGAGGGCTGCAACTACCTTGGTTTTTTTCGGGTCGTTGCGGAATGCTAGGATGTCGCCCATCGTATATTTGCCGATGTTGCGGCACGGCTCGGCGATCACCAGCAGCACGGTGATGTACGCCACCAGCCAGCCCACCGAATACATGAAACCGTCGTAGCCGTAGAGCGAGATCAGCCCGGCGATGCCGAGGAAAGATGCGGCGGACAGATAGTCGCCCGCGATCGCCCAACCGTTCTGGATGCCGCTGACCGAACGGCCCGCCGCATAGAACTCCGAGGTGGTATGTGTCGTGCGTGCCGCCCAGAACGTGACCGCCATTGTGATCGCGATGATCACGCCGAACACCAGGAAAGTCATCCACTTGAACTCGTCGGCGACCGCACCGCTGCCGGCGAGAGCCGCGCCGCTGCAACACAACGCAACGGCAGAGAGAATCCATTTGCTTGGCATCGAGTTCATTTCAGGCTCCTGTCTTTTGCGTATCGTTGATGATCTCTTGCGCCATCGCGTCGAATTCGGCATTGGCCTTTCTCGAATACACGAAAGCAATCGCCCAAGCCACGACGAATTCGGACAACGCGAACAGGATGCCGAAGTTGATCACGCCCCACATCTTGGTCTTGAACAACTCCTGGTAATACGCCGCGCCGATCGGCAGCATGAAGTAATAGATGACGGAGAAAACCATCAGACCCCACAGGAACACCGTTTTCTTGCGATACAGGTTTTGAAATTTGGGGTTGGCTTCGATCACCGCCCAATTGATATTCGGATTAGACATGTCAGCTCCTTGAAGACCATCAACAAGTTAATCAACAAACCAGAGGCAGATATTACCAATGCAGCGTGAGCAAGGTTACGTTAAGCCGCGTTGCAATGCAATATGGGAAAAGACCGCCCATCCATAAAAGAGCAACGTCAGTCGGCGCCGCTTACCCAGCGTTGTGCTTTTTCCAGATCACGCAGCCCGGCGAAATCGCTAATGTTCTTGTTGTGCGCCTGTGCGAGCGCAACCTGGAACAGCTGGGCCGTGACCAATGCGTCCGCCAGCGCGTTGTGGCGTGCATCGTTCTGGATGCCGAAGTGCGTGATCCAGTCGTCCAGTGAGCGATACCTTGCCGCCAGAGCGGGATTGAGCGCAGGCATCACATAGGCCATATCCAGCCAGGGATGCGTGAAAAAAATACCGAGATACCGGCGCAGCGCGCGCTGGATCATCGTCTGGTCGAAGGTGACATGAAAGGCGATCAGCGGGTCTTTGCCCAGATAATCGAGAAAGGCCAGCAGCGCATCGGAGGCAGGCTCGCCGCCAGCCTGCGCGGCGCTACCGATGCCATGCAGCAAGATGTTCTCCTTGTTGCTGGACGCCGGCTGTTGCAGCACGACGTAAAAACTATCCCCCAACACAATCTGCCCATGCACGACAGCCACCGCACCGATCGAAATCAGGCGATCTTCCATCAGATTCAGCCCGCTGGTTTCCACGTCCACCACGACATAACGCGCACCGCTGAACGGTATGCTCAGCACCGCACGTGACAAGCCTTTCCAGGCATCCAACCGTTGCCGTTGTGGTGCGGTCAGCTCCGACCGTTTCTCCAGCCAGCGCGCCAACCAGCTCATCACAGGTGATACTCCACAGCCAGCCGCGCTTGCAGTTTACGCGCCTGGCGGAAGGCTTCTTTCAGGATGCGCCGATCCAGTTCATTCAAGCGTTCCGGATCGATCCGGTTGTCCAGCACATCGTCGCTCAGACCCTGTGCCTTTGCCTCGTCGTGGTGACGCATGCGCAACACCTGAATAAACAGATAAGCGTCGATCCAGGCGTCGATCTCGGACGGGTGAATATTCAACCTGGCGGCACTTGCCCGCAGGCGCTGGACCGTGCTGGTATGCGTCACACCCGCCGCCAGGCTGAAGATGCGCGCCGCATCGACGAACGGCGTAATGCCGTTGAGCTTGAGATCGAGCTTGCGCTCCTTGCCGACGACAAAATCGCGCACCACGCCGAGAGGCGGGCGGATGCTCATCGCGTTCTCCGCCATCTGGCGCAGGAAACGGGTATTGCCGCTGGCGGCTCTTGCCAGCCACAACCGCAATTCTTCGGCGAGCGCGTACGCGCCATACAGCGGGCGAAAATCGAAAAATATCGACGCATGCAACAACGCTTCCGGTGTGCCGTTGGTGATCCAGTTTGAAAAAATCCGTTTCCATTCATCCAGCGACAAACACCATTGCGGGTTCGACGCCATCACATTGCCACGGCACAACGGAAAACCGCACAACGCCAGTGCATCGTTGATGCGTTTGGCGACCGGAGCCAATTGCTCGCGCACCTGCTCGACCGTCATGCCTTCCGGCACGCTAAAGATCAGCGCATTGTCCTGATCGGTGTTCAGCGTCTGCTCGAAGCGCCCTTCCGAGCCCAGCGCCATCCAGCACAAGCTGTCGGCCAACGGGGTCGCACCAAGACCGCACGCCGCGCATTCCAGTTCGACCACACGCGCCGTCAGCAAATCGTTGAGCGTCGAAATGAACTGGGTCAACTGCTCTGCCGCCACCCCCTGCGCCATCATGTTGTGCGCCATGCTGCGGATATCGGTTGCAGCCTGTTGTAACTCTTCGAGGCGCTGCGCGTGGCGTATCGACGAACCGATCTGACGCAACCCCACCCGCTGCAACGCGAACAGGTCTTTCTCAGACACCAGCCCGGTCAGCCGCCCGTTTTCGACGACCAGCACATGACGCAACCCATGCTTGGCCATGACCAGCGCAGCCTCGTAAGCCAACGCCTGAGGAGACAGCAACGTAAGGTTCGTCGTCATCACGCCGATCACCGGCTGCGCCAGATCGATCTGCGGCAATGCGATGCGTTCCAGCACATCGGGCAGCGTCAGAATGCCAAGCGGCCGCCCCGCCTCATCGACCGCCACCATCGACCCGATGCGTGATTCATGCATGCGCTGCAACACTTCACGTACGCTGGTTTGCGGCGAGCAAGTGATCGGTGCACGGCGGATGATCGCGGACAATGGGCTGTTCAACGATTGCTGCCCGGCGCTCGATTGCGCGTATTGCGTCTGAATGACCTGTTTGGAATGCTCGAGCAGATTGGCGATGCGGCGCGTGCAGAAATCCCTGAACGGCGCGCTGAGCCCGAGCAGCGTATGAAAATCCGCAGCCGGCAATTCGTAACAGAACGTGTCCTTGCCCGCCCGATATAAACTGGCCACCGGACGATGCGCCAGCAACGCGCCCAGCGGGAAGCATTCGCCTTCGGCCAGCTCAAGCCAGGCATCCGCATCGGAAGCATCGGCAACACTCTGCTCACCATGCACCATGCCCTGCTTGATCACTATAAAATGCTCGGCAATACCTTGTTCCGGAGAAACAATCACCTCCCCTTTGGCATAGTAGGCAAGCCGCATACGCTCCAGCATCCATAACAGATGGGGCTGTTCCATCCGGTCGAATGGCGCATGGGCGGCAAAGAAAACCAACTGGGAAGGATGAATGGCGCTCATGGCAGATTACCCATCAGACATGCGATGGCGCATTATAGCCTCATGCCAAGTCTGACTACCGACTGCAATCCTTATGGATCAATCGCTCTTGCCGGGCTGCCCGAGGCCAGCTAACAGGCAGGCTATCACATACTTCAGCTCACAGCTTTTCTTCATTTGCTGCATCGCCAGATCATCCCGATGCAGGCGCTTCAATGCAAACCCCTTGCCATAATACGAATACGCATCATCCGGCTTCAACTCGATAGCCGCATCGAATTCGGCAAGCGCTTCCTGATAGCGACCGGTATTCAGGTAAGCTGTACCCAGCGCGTAATGAGCCGGCGCCAGTTGCGGGCTCAACGCGACCACCCGTTGAAAATCGGCGATGGCATCGTCCCATTTTTGCAGCGCCGCTTCGGCCTGCGCACGGTTATAGAATATCCGGTCGGCGCCTGGCGTACGTTCGCCCGGCAACAGCAACGCGGCATCGTTCCACAGGCGGTAATTGTCGGCAAATACCCACAGGCGATTAGCCGACAACGGCACCAGCAGCAATGCTATCAATCCCAACGCCAACAACGTCTTTTTTCCCGGATACTTTGCCAGCAACAACGGCATCAACAACATCATGCCCGGCATCCACAGGTAACTGCGATACAACACAAACGGTTCCTGTACCCGTATCGAGGAAAATTCCAGCATAAACTGCAGCCACGGATACAGCAGCGCGAAGCCGGCCAGCCCTGCTACGCCGCCGCGCAGCAACAGCCTGAACGCCACAAGGCCATATAGAACAAAGCCCGCCGCTCCCAGCCAGCCCTGCCATGCGGCAAGCGACGGGATGAAAGGTTCGCGCATATCCACCGACATCCACGCCGGGTTAGGCACAATCCATAACCACAAATACTTGAAGAACAGCCCGGCCTGCGTCAACACGCTCAACCCGTGCAGCGACGGCGCACTCTCGACAATACCCTGCTGCTCGAACAACGCGGCAGACATCGCCTCGTAGGGCGTGCCAAACACTCCCTTGGCACGCAGCACGACCAGAATGCCGATAGCGGCGAATGCGCCCCATACCGCCCACAGCGCCGTGCGTGACGCCTGATTTTTGTCGCGCAACAAGATGGTCATTGCGGCCAGCACGGCCGGCATCAGCACGCTGTGCTCCTTGGAAAAACAGGCCAGGAAATAGGCAGCAACTGCCAGCGCCAGCCAGCGTTTCTGCCCGGTCAGCAAACCGCGCAGATAGGCCAGATGCAGCAGCAACGCGAACAGCGTCGCCATCAGGATGCTGCGCTGGATCACATAGCCGACCGCATAGACCGCTACCGGATGAATGGCGAACACCAGCGCGCCGAACCATGCGCCCCAAATGGCAACCGGGGATTCGTTATTTTCTGAAAGCACCACGCCAGCCAGTTGGCGCAGCAGATAGAACAGCAGGATGACATTGGCCGCATGCAGCAGCATGTTGCCCAAATGGAAAAAATGCGGCACCACATCGCTGAAGATGGCTGCCGTCCAGCCCAGGCTGGCATAGGGTAGCCAGCGCAGGTTAAGGTGAAACGGCGTGTATGCGTAACCATCTGGCACATCGCCGGAGAAAAAATTCAGGTCGTCGAACACGAACGTGCTACCGAGAAACGGCAGATAGACCATACACACCGCCGCAAACAGCGACAATATCCAGCCACGGTCGCGCAGGCGAAAATAGCCCAGCAACATTGTACGAAAAGACATATTCATTCCTGCAAAAAACAAACCCCTCCGAAGAGGGGTTTGCGTAAAGAACAGATGCTGATTAGCAACCGAAATATTTGATCGCTAGTGGATCTGTAATGGTCTTGGCTGTACATGTCCATGTTATAGCCGTTCCGCCCCCTGTAGCTGTGAGTGTAAAAGTCAAGCCGTCTATTCCTGACGTCCTGATTTTTGTGGGTGTTATTACCAAGGTCGCAGTAGTCGCCGTGCCAGTTACCGCCACAGAAGTAACCTCAGGCGGGAGGTTGGGTGTGTTAACTAGCCCGATTGAGTTAAACAGCCCACCAGCCGCAGATGCCGCTACAGTAGTATTAGCCGTTTCAGTTCCAACCGGGAAGGAGCCATTTTCTTGATAATACGACGCCAAAGCCAGCTTGATCGGGTCAAGAGTGGATTGCACTTTGGACAGCTTGGCCTTGACCACATAGTCCTGATACGCAGGAATCGCGACCGCAGCCAGAATGCCGATGATCGCGACGACGATCATCAATTCGATCAGCGTAAAGCCTTTTTGTATTTGTTTCATGATGGAGCTCCTTTTAGGAATTGAATGTTACACACCGGGTGTGCGCTTGTTATGCAGCAATAGCCGTGCCATGTTTCAGAGAGCAGAAGACAGAGGACAGAAGACAGACGATTTGTCGCGGTTTGCGCCGCGTATTTTTATTGCTTGATCGCTCTGATGCAGTGCATGGGAACAACGAAACTGCCCATCCGATATCCAGAACTCGTCAGCGAGGTGACAGTTTTCGGCAGTTGCATTGCTGGTTATCAACGTCGCGCACAACGATGCCCATAATCAAATGTGTGCGGTTTTGACGTGCAGCGACACACCCAGCGCACGCAGCACTTTCAGCAGCGTGTCGTAGCGCGGCTTCGCACCGGGGGCAAGGGCTTTATACAGGCTTTCACGTCCAAGCCCGGTATCCTTGGCGAGTTGAGTCATGCCACGGGCGCGTGCCACATCCTTGACGGCGACAAGGAACATGTCGGGGTTTTCGTCTTCAAGCGCGGCAGTGAGATAAGCGGCAATCGTTTCTTCATTGTCGAGATAATCGGCTGCATCAAAGGGGGTAAATTTAGTCATGGTTCACTCCTTGGGTAAAGTGCGCGCCATTTCCTTGGCACGCTTAACATCACGCTTCTGGGTAGATTTATCACCGCCCAGCAACAGAAAATAGACCACCTCTCCGCGACGGGTGAAATAGGCACGGTAGCCGGGGCCGTAGTGAATCCGCAGCTCGGAAACGCCTTCGCCTACCGGTTCACAATCACCAAAATTCCCGGCTTCGGCACTACGAATGCGCTTGGTAATAAGTGCCTTGCCGACCTGATCTTTCAGTTCAACCAGCCAGTTATTAAATTCTTCCGATTTCAGAAACGTATTCATATTTTGTATTGTATCCGAATAGATACAGTTGTCAAGCGATTTACAAATCAAAAACTGCAATGCCTAACGAATAGCGTTTATCTGTCGCCTTCCCCCAAGCCTATTCAACCCCCCAGCGACAGATAAACCTCCACCCACCAGGCTTGCCCAATAAACGATTCAGATTGTGACTCGCTTCACGATCACAATCTTACTCATTAGCCTACCAATCGGACATCCAATGGATACCTATTGACAGTTCATTAAATACCTTATATATTATGCGCCATTATTTAATCATTGAAGGAAAGCTGCCATGACCAAAGAAGTGCAAATGTCGATCAAGATGGAAGCCGAGTTGCGCGACGAATTCATGGCGGCTGCGGCCTCCATGCACAGGCCTGCCGCACAAATTGTACGCGACTTGATGCGTGGTTTTCTGGCACGCCAGGAAATACCCAACGCCACAACAATCGCAGCCATGCAGGCCGTTGACAAGGGCGAGGACTTGTATCGCGCAAAGGATGCCGACGACCTTCTCAAGCAACTCGGCATATGAAAGAGCCTATTTACTCGGGCATATTTAAGCGAGATGTAAAGCGTGCCGAAAAACGCGGCAAAGACATGTCCGCACTTCGCACTGTTTTGCGCCTGCTGTTAGCGGGCGAGATCATTCCCGCCACTTACAAAGACCATCCGCTGAAAGGCAACTGGAAGCATTACCGGGATTTGCATATCGAGCCGGACTGGCTGCTCATCTACAAGACGGACGATGCAAATGTGTGGCTGGTGCGAACGGGAACACACGCCGATATTTTCGGGACTTGATGCGTATTCATTTTTGCAGAGAGGGTGAAAAACATGAAGCGCAACGCCACTTCCAAGCATTTTTTAATGCTGAACATGGCGGCAACCTTGGCTTCCGCACCCGATACGGCAGTGCAGGATGCCTGCAATCCCGGCACCCATACAAATCACATGTATTACCTCACAGCTCGGACGCAGAGCGTAGGGAGCAATGAAGCCGGCCAATCAGCATCAATATTTCGTCAGCAAAGCGACAATTTTCGGCAGTTACACTTATAGGATTTCATCGTGCTATTATCGCCAGCGCACCAATCACTTTATGGAGATATCATGCCTGATACCGCTGTTCTAACCGTCCGCCTGAGCCGCGAGATCAAGGAATCTCTTGAAAGGATTGCCGAGGACGCTCATCGTTCAAAGTCTTTTGTGGCATCTGTTGCGGTCGAGTCCTACGTCAAGCGGCAAATCTGGTGGCGTGAAAAAATTGATGCCGCACGTCAATCAGACCTGGTGCCGGAAGATGAAATGGATGCCTTTTTTGCAGCCCGGAGCGACGTGGCGCCGTGAAAGTCCGCTGGCGCAAAAACGCCCAATTGGATTTGGTCGAGATTGACGCCCATATCCGGCAAGAAAACCCGCACGCCGCCAATCGTGTCGTCTCCGCCATCCGCCAAGAAACCGTACAGCTTATCCAAACCCCTCTGGTAGGCAGGCCGGGGCGTGTTGAAAACACCCGCGAACTGGTTATGACCAAGCTCCCTTTCATTGTCGCCTATCAGATCATGCCTTCCTCTATCGAAATTCTTGCCGTGATCCATACTGCCCGGCTGTGGCCGGAAAACTTCCCGGAATGACAGGGGCTTTAGCCTGTTCAATATCTTTCAGCAAAGATTCAGATTCCCGGCCAATATACTTCTGCTTCGTCTCGCCGCCAATCTTGGTCTGGTAGTACCAGTACACCGCCCCTTTAATGCTTTTTGAAACGAAAGAACCGCCACCCAATACCGCATGCTGGCTCTCAATTGTTTTCTGGAGCAGATCAGCGTAAAGCGACAAGCAGTTATCAGGAAGTCTTTTGATCATTATCGGCATTTGTGTGCTTACGGCATCGAATTATACGCCAAAAACAAAATAAGGCGTATAACCGCGTTATTGGCTTTCGAACCGGCTCACTGCAAATGGCGGGATTTATTGAGCCGCGAGTTCAAGTTTGAAGTGCAACGCCTAGCTTAAAGAATACCTGACGCATCACGATACGCCCGGATTCACGCCCGGAATATTGCTCAAATCCACATCGTCGACCCGTTCCGTCGTAAGGTACTGCCTAGCGTAATCAAGGTAAACTTTTTCACGGATGAATACATCGAATAAATCAGGGTCGATATGTCCGCCCAGTTTGAGTTTGCCGAGAATATCGAGCGATTCGGCCAGGGTTTTTCCCGGCTTGTAGGGGCGGTCCTTGGCGGTAAGGGCTTCAAAAATATCTGCGATGCCCATCACTCTGGCCTGCACCGACATTTGCTCGCGGGTAAGATGGTTCGGGTAGCCTTTGCCGTCCATGCGCTCGTGGTGTCCGCCCGCATACTCCGGCACATTCTTGAGATGCTTGGGCCAAGGCAGGGATTCCAGCATCTTGATGGTGACGACAATATGATGGTTGATGATCTCGCGCTCGGCAGCGGTCAATGTGCCCGCACGGATGTTGAGATTTTCGACCTCGTCATCGGAAAGAAAATTGTGCATTTCCCCGTCGGCATCACGCCATTGCCAGGCGGCAATCTGGCGCACGCGCTGCTGATCTTCGTCGGTCATCGCTTCGCCGCCGATATTGCAACGGCGCAGAAACTCGCGGTCTTCGTCTAACTGGCGGATACGCGCCTCGTATTCTGTCTTCTGTCTTCTGTCCTCCGCCTTCAGATGTGCGATCTCGGCGTCACGTTTGAGCACCTCGAAGCGGGTGTCGAGCAACTGGATGCGGTCGAACAAGGTTTGCAGTTTGGTTGCCTTATCCACCACATGCACCGGTGTGGTGATCTTGCCGCAATCATGCAGCATACCGGCAATTTTCAGCTCCCCAAGATCCCTGTCGGTCATGAAAAAATCCTTGAGCGGCCCTTGCGTGGTGCGGTTAACCGCTTCGGCCAGCATCATCGTCAATGCCGGCACGCGCGCGCAGTGTCCGCCGGTATAAGGGGATTTATCGTCAATTGCGGTATTGATCATCTGGATCAAGGCTTCGAACAATTCTTCCAGTTGCTTGATGAGCCGCCGGTTGGTCAGCGCGATAGCCGCTTGCGAGGCCAGCGATTCCAGCAATTGCTGGTCGTCTTTCGAAAATGACACGATTGCGCCGGTCTCGCGATCCTGCGCGTTGATGAGTTGCAACACGCCGATGACCTCGTCTTCGTGATTGCGCATCGGCACGGCAAGAAACGATTGGGAGCGGTAGCCGGTTCTGGCGTCGAACTTTTTTGTTCCTGAAAAATCGTAGCCTTTTGCGGCATAGGCGTCGGGTATGTTGACCGTTTCGCCGCTCAATGCCGAGTGGCTCACCACCATTGCATGGTTTGGCTTCCCGTTTTCATAAAGATTGACGGGAGGGAAAGTGATCGGCATCCCGCTGGTGCCGCCCATTGCAATATTCAGGGAGTCATTGCGCAAAATCTCGAAACGCAGCACCTGTTGCTCCGGCTCGAGCAGGTAAAGCGTGCCGGCATCGGCATGGGTGATGCGCTTCGCCGCTTCCAGGATCGTCTCCAGCAAACTGTTGATATCCCGCTGTTTGGACAAGGCAATGCCGATCTCATTGAGTTCCTTGAGGCGGTGCAGCGGATTGTCAGTGGAGTCCATAGAAAAATCCTAACCCGGACAAGCCGGAGCAAAACAGGAAGCCATCACCCTGAAAACATTGTGCAGGGTTTTCTGGCCCGCATAGCACGGAAACGGCCTGTGCTTGCATTTTGGCGAGTCCTGAATTTTGAGACTCCTATGTGTAAATAAAGCACAAAAGCCGCGCAAAGCAACTGCGCGGCTTTTTATTGAGCGCAGCGCAGTCTAGCCTTTTGCTGCCGTCAACTTTTCATACTTGGCTTGCAATTGCTCATGGCTTTCCGCATGCGCGGGATCCTTGGGGATGCAATCCACCGGGCACACTTCCACGCATTGCGGGGTATCGTAGTGGCCCACGCATTCTGTGCATTTGTTCGGGTCGATGACGTAAATTTCATCGCCTTGCGAGATCGCGTCGTTTGGGCATTCCGGCTCGCACACGTCGCAGTTGATACATTCATCGGTAATCATCAGTGCCATAGTTTTCTCCAGGTTAAATCAGGTTAATTTTTTTGCTGCAATTTTGCCGCTACCGCAGGTGAAACAAACTTGCCGACATCGCCGCCGAAGCGCGCCACCTCGCGCACCATCGTCGCGGAAATGAAAGTGTACTGCTCTGCCGGCGTCAGGAACAGCGTTTCCATTTCGGGGTACAAATTCCGGTTCATCCCGGCCAACTGGAATTCGTATTCGAAATCCGATACGGCGCGCAACCCGCGCAACACCACACGCGCATCATGCGCCTGCACAAAATTCATCAGCAGGCCGTTAAAGCCTTTCACACGCACGTTAGTGTATGCCGTAAAGACCTCTTGCGCCATCTCCACACGCTCATTCAGCGTGAAAAGCGTTTGCGTGCGGCTTTCCGCCACCGCCACAATGACTTCGCCGAACAGCCCGGCGGCCCTGCGCACCACATCTTCATGTCCGCGCGTGATCGGATCGAACGTTCCCGGATAAACCACTCTAATCATTTGCTGCAATGCCCAGTAATTGGTAGTGCACCTGCCCTGCCCTGCCCGATTTCAACAACTGCCAAGGCAGGGCAACCTCAATCGCCACACCGGACTCGACATACAGTACACCGTTCTCATTCAGGCGTTGCGGCAAAATTTCCAGCAGCCTGGGCAGATAATTGCCCTGAAACGGCGGATCCAGAAAAATCACATCATAACGCTTCACATCACGAAGTGCGAATTCTAGCCCATCTTGGCCGTGTATGAAAACATTAGCGCAGCACAATTTCTTGACATTGTCCTGCAATGCGCGCAAAACCACGGGGTTTTTCTCGACCATCGCCACCTGTTCCGCCCCGCGCGAAGCGGCTTCAAAGCCCAGCGCACCGCTACCGGCAAATAAATCCAAGCAACTGCGCCCGTACAATGTCTGCCCCAGCCAGTTGAACAGCGTCTCGCGCACACGGGACGGCGTGGGACGTAAATCCTGCGCATCGGGAAAGCTGATTACGCGGCTGCGCAATTCACCGCCGATTATCCTGACCTTGTTTATTTCACCGCCTCGTTCTTGTCTGCAGAAGCTGCTGGCGCACCGACAATCACCGTCGCCATTGCCTGCGGGTTGATGTGGCGCGCAAACGCATCGCGAATCTGTGCGACGCTCACCTGTTCGACCTTGCGCGTGAAATCATCCAGATAAGTAAGCGGCAGGTTATAGAACCCGATAACGCTCAGGTAATCGACGATCTTGCGGTTGCTGTCGATGCGTAGCGGAAAACCGCCGACGATGTTCTGCCTGGCGGCCAGCAGCTCTTTTTCGCTCGGCCCCTTGGCGATGAACTCTGCCAGCGTGTTGCGCACCAGTTGCAATGCTTCATCGGCCTGTTCTTTCTTGGTTTGCAGGCCGATCTGGAACGCACCCGGCTGCTTGAGCGGGATGAAGTAGCTGTACACGCTGTAGGCCAGACCGCGTTTCTCGCGCACCTCGTTCATCAGGCGCGACACGAAGCCGCCACCGCCAAGAATATGGTTGCCGACATAGAGCGGAAAATAATCCGGATCGCTGCGCGACATGCCCGGAGCGCCGATCAGAATATGGCTCTGGCTGGCCGGATGGGCGATACGTTGCTCGTTTGCCGCAATTTGCATTACGACATCGGGCAACGCGGCAGGCGCAGCGCCAGAAGGCAGTTGCGCGGTCAATTTCTGCGCAATCGCTTCGGCATCGGCACGCGACACGTCGCCCATGATCGCAACCACTGCTCCGCTGGCCTGATAGTGCGTACGGTAAAAGTCACCTATATCCCGCACGTTGATCTTTTCGACGCTGGCGACCTCGCCGGAGGGTCGCAACGCATAAGGATGCGCCCCATATACCGCCTTCTGGAAGGCCTTGTCGGCAATGCTTTCCGGTTTGGTTTCGGCTTCTTTCAACGCGGCAATCACACGGGCTTTTTCGCGCGCCAGAATCGCTTCGGAGAACACCGGTTGTTGCAGTACGCGCGCCATGATACCCAGCGCCTTGTCGCGCACTTCCGCATTGCTCAAGGTGCGCAATGACTTGCTGGAACGATCCTGATCGAAACTGCCGCCGAATATTGCGCCGATGTCCGCCATGCCGCGCGCAATGTCATCCTCGCTCAACCCTTCCGCTCCCAGATCCAGCAGATGGTGAGCCAGCCCCGCCACGCCTGCCTTGTCTGCAACATCAAAACTGCTGCCGGCCGGAACGCTTACCGCCACGTCCAGCATCGGGATGTTGTGGTCTTCGACAAACAGCACCCGCGCACCGCTGGCGCTCTGCCAGGACTGGATGTTGGGCGTGGCGGAAGCGGTAGTTGCAACGCAGAACAAGGCCGCAGCCAAAGCAAATCTGGTGAATGCAAAGTTAGTGAGCATGGTGCGCTCCTTCTGTTTTTTGCCTGGGTTTTCCCGAGAGAGGCTGCGGGTCGAGCACCGCAACCGTCAGATTGTCGTCCTGCAGAAATTCCCTGGCGACTTGCTGCACCTGTTCCGCAGTCACGGCCTGAAGTTTTTCCAGCATCACCGGAATCGCGCGATGCGCCAACCCGATGCTCTCCATCTGCCCGATCTGCATCGCCTGATAGAACAACGAATCGCGTTTATATACCTCGCCAGCCATCACCTGCGTCTTGACGCGCTTCAACTCTTCGTCGCTTATGCCATCCTTCACCAGCAGAGCGATCTCCTCGCGCAACGCGGCTTCGACATCGGCCACCGATTTGCCTTCGCTGGGCGTCGCCTCGAGAGTGAACAAGCCCGGGCCGCGCGAGGTCGGCTCATAACCGGCGCCTGCTCCACTGGCGATCTGTTGCTCGCGCACCAGATGCTTGTTGAGGCGCGCCGACTCATTGCCATCCAGCACCCCGGCCAGAATCTCCAGCGCGTAGGGCTTCCAGTCCTGTTCCGGATTGCGCAGCGTGGGCGCGTGATAGCTCATCACCAGATGCGGCAATTCGGCGGGCGCCTTCACCACCATGCGCTTGATGCCTGTCTGCCCGGGTTCGGTGAAATTGCGCCGTGCCGGGAATACGCGCTTCGGAATGGCGCCGTAATAGCGTTGCGCGAGTGCGAACACCTCATCCGCTTTCACGTCGCCGCCGATGACCAGTGTGGCATTGTTGGGCGCATACCAGCGGTCATACCACGCTTTCGCGTCGCCGACCGTGAGCGCTTCCAGATCGCTCATCCAGCCGATCACCGGATGCTGGTAAGGATGCTGCTGATAGATCGTCGCCATCATTTTTTCCTGCACCAGCGCGTGCGCCGAGTCCTCGGTGCGCAAACGGCGCTCCTCCATGACCACCTTGATTTCCTTGGCAAAATCGGCGGCGGTCAGATTCAAGTTGCGCATCCGGTCCGATTCCAGCTCCATCGCCAGCGGCAATTTGGATTTGTGCAGTTGCTGGAAATAAGCGGTGTAGTCGTAGCTGGTAAACGCGTTCTCGCGCCCGCCTGCCGCCGCGATGCGCTTGGAGAACTCACCCGCCGGCACGGTTTTTGTGCCTTTGAACATCAAGTGTTCCAGCACATGCGCGATGCCGGTCACGCCGGTGCGTTCGTCCATGCTGCCGGTCTTGTACCAGATTTGCTGCACTACCACCGGCGCGCGGTGGTCTTCCTTGACAATGACCTTCAGGCCATTACCCAGCGTCTTCTCGAACACCTCCGCTTGTGCGGCAGCCTGCGCGCCTCCCAGCAGCAACGCGATGCAAAACAAATAACTTCTCATGTTCCTAGCCCTTGAGGATGTAAACAGCATAAAATGCGCGCGCATTATGCCCCATTTTCCCGTATTTCGAATGCCCCCGGAATGTTTAGCTTTCTGAAAAAAAATTCTCCCGAACCATCGGATGCCAAGCCCGGCAGCGGTTGGGTCGCGCGCCTCAAATCCAGCCTGACGCGCACCGGCAGCCAACTGACCGACCTGTTCACTCGCGGCGGAAAGATCGACGACGATCTTTATGAAGAACTGGAAACCATCCTGATCACCGCCGATGTCGGCATGGATGCAACCAGCGCGCTGCTCGCCGACCTGCGCCACCGCGTCAAGGAGCAACGTCTGACCGAAGCGGTGCAACTCAAGGAAGCGCTCGCGCAATGCCTGCTCAAACTGCTCAAGCCGCTGGCACAACCGCTGCAAGCCGACGCACATAAACCGTTCGTTATCATGTTGTGCGGCGTGAACGGCGCCGGCAAGACCACGTCGATCGGCAAGCTGGCAAAGCACCTGCAATCCCAAGGCTTATCGGTGCTGCTTGCGGCTGGCGACACGTTCCGCGCCGCCGCGCGCGAACAACTGATGACTTGGGGGGAGCGCAACAACGTGACGGTGATCGCGCAGCAGAGCGGCGATGCCGCCGCAGTGATCTACGATGCGGTGCAGGCCGCACAGGCGCGCAACATCGATGTCGTGCTGGCCGACACCGCCGGGCGGCTGACCACTCAGGCGCATCTGATGGAAGAAATCAAGAAGGTCAAGCGCGTCATCGCCAAGGCGATGCCCCCAACTTCTACATCTCCAGGAGCTCCGCACGAAGTGCTGCTGGTGCTGGACGCCAACACCGGGCAGAACGCGCTCTCGCAGGTCAAGGCATTCGACGAGGCTCTCGGCGTCACCGGCCTGATTCTGACCAAACTGGACGGCACGGCAAAAGGCGGCGTCATCGCTGCGATCGCCCATTCCCACCATCACCGGGCGCACCCGATCCCGGTGCGCTTTATCGGCGTGGGTGAAGGGCTGGATGATCTGCGCCCGTTTGTTGCAGAGGATTTTGTCGCAGCGCTGCTGGGGTTGGACGAGCAGTAGTAAAGATTACTGCGACGCTGACCCCGTATCACTTCACGTATCACTCCATATCACCCTTGGGATTGTTGCGAGCAAAGTGAGCCATGTCACGTGTAAAAACTATTGTAATGCCGACCCTATATCACTTGTAAAGGCTATTGTGAGTCCCATTTAGATTCCCTAGAACAAGCTACCAGCTTCTTTGGAAATTTTAGCTTTGCCTTTTGTAGATTTCGAAGTGCGGCTCTTTGATTTAGGTCCAGAGTCGCGGCTTTCCAAATAGCCCAGTTGAGCGCCAAGCTTCAGTATCTTTTCAGCCTCTCCTAGCAACTTTTCCACATGACTACGTGGCACCAAATCAACAGAATCAAGTCCGCCTTTTCCTTCCATTCGTGCAGCAAAAGGTACTTGCGCCAACACACCATTACCAAGATCAATTACTACAAAGCTCCCATCGGCAACGCGGCGTAGCGCTGCTACTTCGCGCGCCCTATGCATTACATGAAGCTCACAATAATCAACATTTACCTTGAGAATGGCATCAGAAATGGAAGTCTCGACAGCATCAATAAACTTCCGAAAAACAGGGGCGAAATTTTTCGCAAAATCCCCACCTCCTTCATGCGCTGACAAATACCCGTACCATACAAATACTCCTGGGAAGTTCTGAGCCAATGGGCTCAATACATGAAAATACGCCCCACTTCCAGGCAATATTCGATTAGCCAGCGCCGCCACAAAAATTGACTTTTCAATTACAGGGGCATCCAACTTTTGTATTATTTGGACACACTTATCGAATCCCCTCAATCTATTCTCAAGCGCCCCATCGAACTCTATGAGATAGGGCTGAATATTGGGTAAACGTTGTTTTACTTGTTGGATAATTCCATCCGTTGGATTGTCCGCCCCCAACACATCAATCAACCGGCTCTCTGATTGGGAGCTCACCAATCTTGTTGCATGATCAATCAAACCGATACAACCAAAAATCTCGCTTTCTAACTCAACGGAATCCTCATTTCCCAATATCCTTCGCGCATCACGCCACCGCCTCCACACATCTTCCAAGAGAAGGCCATCTGACCTAAAGTTTAATTGCGCGTAGCAATATGCAAATGTTCTTGACAGCCGACCATAAGAAATCCACTCACTAGAAAGGCTTCCATTAAGGCGAGTAATGAGCTCTCCAACGGCGATCCCGAACAAAGCCCCAACACTCACAGAGGAAGTCTTTTCTTTATTCACCTGATTACCACTGAGTAATTCTGATTTAATCTTCAGTTGCACAAAAGAACTGACAGGCAAAGCCCATGGGCGCAACGTACATATGAGAGCGCAAAGATCCTCCATATCCGCATCGCTACCCGATATAACTAGTCGCGCCCGCCCCTGCGCAGAGGGATTCCATTCGACATCCAGTTCGCCATCTTGGCCAAGCATTTCAACAAGCCCGCAAATATCAGCCTCATCCCCCTTCATTAGCAATGTAACGGCCAGTTGCAGCGCCTGCTCAACATTCAGCTTATATTTATACATATTCATCACCAATCAATTGAAAAGGCTACCTAATGTAACCTCTTTGACTTCGTCATCAGCCTTCTGTATTGCATCTGACAGATAAGCAGGAACTCGCCCCACCCAATATAACCGCAGAGAAGTTTTCGCCCTGGTTACTGCCGTAAACGCCAATCGTTTTTGGTTCTTCCGGCCAACAGGCCCGACACTTTCACAGGCTCCCATGTGAACCGCTCTAAACTCCAAACCTTTTGCAGAATGAATAGTTGAAGCGATAACTCTTGTTCCATCACTCCAAACGTCATCATCATCCTTTACTCGATACAAAGTCCTGGAAATATCCCCCTGCGACCTCGCCTGACGGCAAAACTCATCAACTTCGTCATTCTTGGGGAATAAGACCCCAATCAGTTCATCTGGGTAAGCTCTAAGCTGAACTACAATCTCTTCAATAATTTTTTCTACCTGCTTAGAGAAATCCGCACAGACCTCTTTCTTTACCGACGATGGCATTCTGCTCTCATCGTAATTTGCCATTGCATATGTGTTAGGCATATCTGCTGTGTTAGCAAAAATCGCATCTGCAACCAAACAGATTTTTTTACCATTCCTAAAGTGTCTTGGCAGCGTCACCTTCTTAGCAACCAGCCCCTCAAATACCTGTATAGCCCCGCCCTCTTGATAAATGCGCTGATTCTCGTCTCCCGCACCAATAATCACGGCTGATAGCCGAAATAGAACTTTAATCTCTGCTGCCGTGTAATCTTGAATTTCGTCAATCAACAAAACATCAAACCGCCCTTCTAGCCCTGGAGATTTATCCAATAAATTTCCAGCCGCGCTTGCCAATCGGTTCCTATACTGAATAAACTTTTCTCCTTCTATGTGAGGAAGCGATTCATCGTTATCCGCCAGCAACTCCCCAAAAAGATGAACTGCAGTTACTACCTCTTCCGGGTTGATTTTGTATTGAATACCACCGCGCTGGACGAAATTTCTCAACGTGGCCGTAAAAGTAACAAAACGTATTCTGCTCTTCCCCTTAGCCCGGAGATATTTTGAGCGCAGTAATAGCACATTTGTTTTCCCGCTACCTGGCGAGCCTACTATTAGATATGACTCATCAATCGGGATGGCTGTAACAGCATCTTTTTGCTCGCCCTTTAGATCATCCTCGCCAACCCACCAGCTACCGTCCATAATTACCCCGCTGAAGAAATCTCATGGGAATAAGATTCTATCCACCTATCCAGAATATCGCAGACCAGTTGCTCTGCTTTATTCATTAGCCAACGCTCACTTAACTGCCCCTGCTCTGTTTGAACAATATCTCCCAGTTCTATCCGCAAAGAGATTTCTGAGCTATCTATAAATTCACGCCGTATATTGAACACCAACACCCCCATCGGGTTGACATCTTCAGCCTTCCGTTTCAACTCGCAGCGAATTGATACTTCAAAGGCAGAAATATCCTTATTCGGCGGAGGGATTTGTGCATATGGAAATAATGATTCATCTCGCACAATTCTCGTAATTGCCTCGCAAACATGATCCGTCGCGTTGAAGAAATATTGAGCATCAATCTTCTTCTCCTGAATGTTACCGCCACTTTCACGCTTGGCTTGCTGCTCGGATACATACGCCAGCCTACGGCCAATCGCTTTAACCCTATCATCTACCACAACCTTAGCCTGTCCAAAAAAATCATTCCAAGACACATTCTTTACGCGATGACGTGGGTCTTTCGCCAAGCAGGAGTCAGCTAAAGCAGCCCAATAGTCCATTTGCTTGTCAACTACAATATCAGGAGTTACAAACTCTACTGCCTTATAAAGAGCCGCTTTGGGCTTACTGTGTTCTTCAAACAAGGGTTTTTTCATAAGCATATCGTGCAATACCCCGCCTATTTGATAAAACGTGATTGCACGATGACCATCCAAATCTCTTTTTTCTTTCCGAAGCAAAAATTCAGGCGGCGCATATCTTAGTGTTCCCACAAAGCGCCCCTCTGAAACATCTTGGCTTGGTTCTATTGGTTGCATTACACCGAGATCAAGTAGCTTTAGTAATTTGAAATCTTCTGAAACATGGATATTTGCAGGTTTGATGTCGCGATGGACAACGCCAAGCTCTTCCAAGTCTTTTGCTGCCTTTGCAAGCTGTCCAATAAGACTTGGAATTGCCTCATCAGGTAATTGACCTATCGATTTTTCCAGTGATGGCCAGGGCAAATACTCCATAACCAAAAAATATGTTTCTTCCTCATCATCATAGCCACCGTCAAAAATCTTTATTAAATTTTCAATCTTATGGTCACGCAGTTCGAGCTGCCTGCTAATCCGCGTTGTTTCTCCTCCGCCAAACTCTTCAAGCGCAGCTTTATCGAAAATTTTAAGGGCAAATTTTCCGCCATCTCTCGTAGCTTCGTAGACAGTTGCAGACCCTCCCTTTCCAAGAGGGGTCTGTTCTGAATATTCATATTCTCTAAACTTTCTTTTCATGCATCCTCCATCCTTGCGGACACCAGCAATGTAAAACGGAGTCAGGCCACGGTTTCTTGATTATTCCGCAGCGTGAACAATCAAGAGCGATTGGTGTCAGCATCGCAATTGTCTTCATTCATGCACTACCAGCGCTTCGCGGGTGATCTCAACAAACGTGGCGGATGCGAAGGTTGCTTCGATCCCGTTCAAATTGGCGCGGAGAATTTTTTCCAGTTCCTTGTTGGAAATGTTGCCGGTTGAGATCAGCAACAGCGGCGGTTCGCCGGTGACCAGAAAGGACTGTACAAAATCTGCATCCTTGCTGATGACGATGCGCCCTTCCTGCATGGCGCGTGCGATGAGTTCGCTATCCTGGGTGTGGTTCTTTTTGGGAAGGTCGAGGGTGTGCAGCGCATCGTGCCCCGCCTCTTTCAGCCAACTGGCGAAGCGCCGGGGAAGTTGCGCATCGACCAGGAATTTCATGCGGCCAGACGTTCGAGCCGTTTTACGTGCGTCATTCGCGCGGCATAGGAAAGCGCGGCCAATATGTCTTCACGCTCGAGGTCTTCGTAGTCTTGCAGAATTTCATCTGTGGTCATGCCGCTGGCCAGCCATTCCAGCACGTTCTCGACGGGATAACGCAGACCGCGTATGCAGGGCTTGCCGTGGCATACGGCGGGATCGATGGTGATGCGGTCGCTCATTTTTCCTCCTGCTCGAAAATTCATGGGGGAATCTTACACCAGCTTGCATTCATTGTGGCCGGACGCTCCCCTCCCCGTCAATAGACCAAAATGCATGGTTTCCCCAGCCCATGCATTTCAACATGGCGCGAACAATTGAATAACAATTGGGGACAGGCCACGGTTTCTTTGTAGTCATCATTTGATCCCACCCCCTAACCAAGCATCCGAAGTCAGCGGCTTCTTCAGCGTCGGCAGTGTCTCTTCCAGCCAAGCCAGCGCGAGCTTTTTTTCTTGCGCCACAGCGATTCGCCCAGCACCTTCTTCATCATCTGTATCGAGGCGCTGCTCCTGACAATGTTGTTCCAGAATTCGGGGAGGGTGGTGACGGGGAATTTCATTTTGCGGGCTCCGCTTTTTGCAAACCTCGCAGGACGATCTGTTGCAATTTGCTGCTGTCGGCACGTTGCACGCACTGGATGGAAGCCTCGATGTAGGCGTTCAGGCCGGAAGGGCCTTCGGCAAGCGCCGCGCTGTAATCGATGGGTTCGTAGCCGTTGTATACGGCGATGAGATCGAAGAACAGGCGGGTGATGCGCCCGTTGAGTTCGTAAAACGGATGCAGTGCGATCAGCTCGGACTGGTAATGGGAGAGACGTTCGGCAAATTTTTCCGTCGTCCAGCCTGCAGCCTGTTTCAGGTATTGTTCTTGTTCCAGTTCGCGGAAGATGCGGCGGGCTTCCTGTTCAAGGTGGGCAGCGCGGCAGAACAGGGAGCCGCCCTTGCTCATGTCCACGGTGCGGTACCGGCCTGCCCATTCGTATATGGTTTCATAGGTGTCGCGGTGCAACGCTTTGAAATAGTCCCCGTCGAAGCGGACGGAGGAGTCGAGTTCGGTGATGAAGCGGGTGTAGGCTTGTTGCAGCAGGGTTGCTTCTACTTCGTGCAACAGATCCGGCGATTCTATTCCCAGACGGTTTCTGGGAATGTCGGTGCCGGTGAGGTAAATCTCACTTTCGGTGAACTGATACTTGGACACGGTGCTGTTCCATCAGGGCTTGAGCCTGCTTTTTGACTGCGGTGGATTGCACGGGTTTGCAACCCTCGATCCGCATCGAGGTCTGAACAGCTTGGGCGATTTTCCGGTTCAGGCTGGTGCTGACTTGCATCGTTTTTCTCCCAAAATAACCCGCCATTCCGGCGAGTTTTGTTGCCGCAGATTATATCAAATTATGCCGTGTTACGGCCTGTTCCGTCACTTCACCCCCGCCACCTAGCCAACGCGAAACGTGGGGCAGCATCACAATATCTCCCGCGTTTTATGCCATCTGCCAATACGCAATGTTCCAATTGCAGGCATATCCGTCAATAGACCGAAATATATAGATATTCCGGCCTATGCATTCTCTAATGCCCGGAACAACCAACTCCGCCTCCAGATACGAAGACGGGCACAATAAATTGCTTTCTCTGCAGCGAGCCGCTAGCATCCGCAGAAGCAACGATCATGAAAAATCACCTCCACATTGATGAAGCACAGCATGGTTATGGTGTTACCCGCAAAATGATCTCCTTCAATCAGGTCCACAAACGCTACCCCAGCGGCTATGAGGCATTGAAGAATGTCTCGTTCGACATCGCCGAAGGCGAGATGGTGTTTCTCACCGGACACTCCGGCGCGGGCAAGAGCACCTTGCTCAAGCTGATTGCCGCGATCGAGCGCCCGAATTCCGGCAGTGTGCTGGTGAACAACCAGAATGTCGGCGCGCTCAAAAGCGGCGCGTTGCCTTACCTGCGCCGCAACCTCGGCATTGTCTTCCAGGATCACAAGTTGCTGTTTGACCGTAACGTATTCGACAACGTGCTGTTGCCGCTGCAAATTTGCGGCTTCGATCATCGCGAGAGCAGCAAGCGCGTGCGCGCCGCGCTGGACAAGGTCAACCTGCTCAAACGGGAAAAAGCCAACCCCATCGCGCTGTCCGGCGGCGAGCAGCAGCGCTTGTGCATCGCCCGCGCAATCGTGAACCGCCCTTCCATCCTGCTTGCCGACGAGCCGACCGGGAACCTGGATGCCGAATATGCGCAAGAGATCATGGCGATATTCAAATCCTTTCATCAGGTCGGCGTCACACTATTGATCTCGACACACGACGAAAGCATCTTGCAAGACAGCGGGGTACGAATTCTCACTCTCAGGCACGGAGAGTTGCAACACAACCCGTCTTCCAATACATCAGCAAGCTCAGGGCAGCAGGCATGAGACATGTGTTTACTCAACACTTCGGCATACTGCGCAGAGTCTGGCAGCGCATGTTCGCATCGAAGCTGGCAGGATTCTTCAACATCCTGGTCATCGGCATCGCCATCAGCCTGCCGTCCGGCATGTATGCGCTACTGCAGAATGCGCAGAGTCTGGCCGCACAATTCTCCGGCACACCGCAAATCAGCCTGTTTTTGAGCCTGGATACAAAAGCTGAAGAGGTTGACCGGGTGCGCAAACGGCTCGCGCAACATCCCGATATCGCACGCGTTGAATTTGTCGCCCGCACGAAAGCGCTGGAAAAACTCAAGCAGAACACCAGCCTTGATGACGTTGTTGACAGCCTGAACCAGAACCCATTGCCGGATGCGTTTATCGTTTATCCCAAACAGGGTGAAGCCGAATCGCTGGATGCGCTACGCAATGACCTGGCAAAGCTGGAAAAAGTGGAACATGCGCAGCTCGACTCGGATTGGGCGCATAAGCTCAATGCGTTGCTTAAATTCGGTCGCTTCGCAGTAGCGATACTCGCCAGCCTGCTCAGCCTCGCGCTGATTACCATCACTTTCAACACCATCCGCCTGCAAATCCTCACCCGGCACGATGAAATTGAGGTCGCCAAACTGATCGGTGCGACCAACAGTTTCATTCGCCGCCCTTTCTTGTATTTCGGCGCGCTGCAAGGGCTGCTGGGCGGCATCGCGGCCTGGTTCATCGTCACCGCCGAATTGCTGCTGCTCAACCGCCCCCTCGGCTCATTATCCGAACTCTATGCCAGCCAGTTTGTATTGCACACGCTACCGATCGGCGACAGCCTGTCGCTACTGCTGCTCTCAACCTATCTCGGCTGGCTGGGCGCATGGCTGTCGGTAGCGCAACACTTGTCGAAAATCGAACCGCGTTAGCTTTTTATCAGCCACGCCCCTTGATACATTGAAATCACTTGATACAAACCGCACGTATCTGGTGCATATCGGTAATGCCTTGCAGCACTTTCTCCATGCCGTCCTGTTTCAAGGTGTGCATGCCGTCCTCAAGACAGATCGCCAACAGCTCGGCAACCCGCGCATGTTCCTGAATGGCTTTTTTGACCGCATCGGTTCCGATCAACAATTCGTGCAAGCCGACTCGTCCGCGATAACCGGTACCAGAACACTTCTCACAGCCGACCGGTTCATACAACGTGAATTGTCCCTTGTCATCGGCAAACAGCTTGACCCATTCGGCATATAGCGCCTTGGTTGCGGCGGTCGGGTCTTTCTTCCAGGTCGTGGTATTCATCAACTCGCCGCTGTATTCGGCGAGCATCGACTTTATTTCATCAGGAGTCGCTATATGTGGCTTCTTGCAGTCGCCGCACAGGCGTTTTCCCAAACGTTGCGCCAGGATGCCCAGCAACGCATCGGCAAAGTTGAATGGATCCATGCCCATATCCAGCAGGCGGTTGATCGATTCCGGCGCGCTGTTGGTGTGCAAGGTGGCAAACACCAGATGGCCGGTCAGCGATGCTTCGATACCAATCGACACGGTCTCCTTGTCGCGCATTTCGCCGACCATGATCACGTCCGGGTCGGCACGCAGGAAAGCACGCATGACGGTGGCAAAATCCAGCCCTGCCTTCT
This sequence comes from Gallionellaceae bacterium, assembly GCA_019753125.1. GTDB lineage: Bacteria > Pseudomonadota > Gammaproteobacteria > Burkholderiales > Gallionellaceae > Gallionella. The sequence goes on from JAIELH010000001.1 coordinate 41,059, forward strand.
TGTTGATCTGCACCTGGCGCAAACCCTTCTGGGTAATTTCCACCGGGTCTTCGGCGGTCCAGATTTTGGTATCCGGCGTATTGATGAATTTGAGGATGGAATGTAGCGTAGTGGTTTTACCTGAACCGGTTGGGCCGCATACGAAAAATAGTCCATATGGCTTGCTGACCGTAGCCCTGATCAGTTCATTATTGCGGGCCGAAAAACCCATCTTCTCCAACGGCAGCGGTTCGCCGGAAGCAAGGATACGCATCACCACATCTTCGACGCCACCCTGTGACGGGATAGTCGCGACGCGCAACTCGATATCCAGGGGACCATATTTCTTGAATTTGATCTTGCCGTCCTGCGGCTTGCGCTTCTCGGAAATATCCAGATCGCACATGATCTTGAGGCGCGTCACCAGTGCGTTGCGGTAGGTGGCGGGCACTTCGATATAATTAATCAGCGAACCGTCCTTGCGCACGCGAATCTGGGTCTTGGCTTTGCCCACCCCGGGTTCAATATGAATATCGGAAGCGCCCATCCGGTAGCTGTCCACGATAATCTTGTTCACCAGCTTGACCAGCTCGTTATCGGCTGCCGCACTGACTTCATCCTGGCTGACGCCGGCGCTCTCCTCTTCGTCTCCGCCGAGACTGGACAGCAAATCGTCCATTGACGATTCATCACCGGCAAGAATGCCGCCAGCCTCGCCTCCTCCCCCTCCACCGTAGAACAAATCCAGCGTCTGGTTAAACTCACGCTGCGAGCAAACCTTATAAACCAGCCGATTCCTGGGAAAGATATTGTTGACAACTCGCGAGGCCTGTATCCGCTCCGGATCGGTAGTCAGAATCAGAAGTCCCTCTTGCGATTCCTCTATCGGTATCCAGTGGCCGCTTTCAACATATTCGCGTTTCAAATTTTTCAGCAAATCAGGCGGTTTAATGCGGTCAGCCTTATACGGTTCATAAGGAACCCCGAAGAAAGTTGACAGCGCCTTACCCAAGGCTGGAATGCTGACCTGAAACTCGTCAATCAGCACTTCTTCGATATCGATCCCCTTGCGCCGCGCAGTGCGGGCAGCCAGTTCAAATTCGGCAGCGGACAACACGGCATCGGCAACCAGATAATCATACTTGGTTTTAACGACGCTGCTTTGCTGCCGCTGGCGCAAAGCCACCGCCATGCTCTGTGCCAGCTCCTGCACTCCTTCTTCGACCATCGTCGAGAAGGAAATGCCAGACTTGTTATTTATAACTTGAATGATGCCGACAAGATCGCCGTTGGCGGCGTCCAGAATCGGCGCGACCAGCATTTGCTTGGTGCGATAGCCGGTACGCTTATCGACTTCCTGCAAAAAACGCAGATGCGAGCTGTAGATTGCCAGCTCCTGCTCGTCGTAAACATCTTTGATGTTGAGCATTTTTTTGTGCACCGCCGCATAGCCGGCAACACTGTGCTCAGCGATAGGCAGCTTGAGATCCTTGAAGGAATTCAATCCTGTCTTGACTTTGGAAACAAGCGACGCCTTGTCTTCGCCCACCACATAAACGGTCAACCGGTCCGCATTGAACAACACGCAGATATCCTTGCTGACATCCAGCATGATTTCGTCAATGTTGCTGGTGGCATGTATCTTGTTGATAACGTGATTGAGGTTTTTGGTGAATTCGAGTTTGATGCCTATTTCACCGGCATTGCTTGCTGAACTTTTGTCCGCCATTACTGTGCTCATTGCCACTCCCATCCTTAAAACTCAATCACCTGGTTGTTCAGCAACATCTTGGGACGCACACCATGAACACCATCTTCAATCTGCCGCATGGTCAACTCCAATTCACCCGGCTTGAGATGGGTTATGAACACCTCTGCCTTGCGCCGCAGTTTATCCAGCTCCTCGGCCAACAAATTGGGACAAAGATGCTTGGAAAGAACAGCCAACTCTCTTTCAGCATTTGAAAATGCCGTTTCAATAATAAGGTAACGCAAATTCTCAATCTTGTTGATTACCTCCCACGACGCATCGGTGGTGGTGGTGTCCCCGCTGAACACCAGGCTCGCCGCGCCGCTGTCCAGGTGATAGCCGACAGCAGGCACTCCATGATTGGCCGGTATCGGGGTTATCTTGCGCCCGTTCAACACCACCGTTTCACCCAATTCCATCGGTTGGTAACGCATGGAAGGATGCTGAGGGTCAGGGATCACACAAAAATCCGGCCAAATTTTCCAATTAAAAATATGCTGTTTAAGAATGTCCAGCGTTTCCCCGGTAGCATAAATGGTCAATGGCCGATCACGCATGAGCCATACGCTATCTACCATGAACGGAATGCACGCAATATGATCGAGATGCGCATGCGTGACGAAGACATGATCGATCATGCTGAGCTCGGTGAGGCTAAGCTCGCCGACGCCTGTACCCGCATCAACCAACACATCGTGATCAAGCAGAAACGAGGTAGTGCGCAAATTGCCGCCTATCCCGCCGCTACACCCCAAAACTCTGAGCTTCATCGTCCTGTCGCCTTTATCCTGTGCAGAAAGCAATGCCGTTTGCCATTGTATTGGATTATTTTGTCTGGAACACGAACACCCCCCCCCAATCGGCGGCTGGCGGATTCTTGCGGAAATAGGCAACGCGCTCCGCATAGATACGGTACAGCGCAATGTCCGGTGACATGCGCTGCAAATTCATCAGTTGCAACTCTGCCTGATCCCAGTCCTGTTTTTTGTACAGGCGGCGCACCTCATGAAACAACTTGATTTCATCCTGCATTGCCTTATCCACTTCGCCAACCAGCCCAATCGGTTCATAAATTGCGATGGGCTTATCCTTGCCCTTTACACGCACATGGTCAAGTTCGCGATAAACAAAATCCGTGACTGCGTTCCGGGTGTTTTCACCGACAACAACACCTACGCCATATTGTTTTGTGATGCCTTCCAGACGGGAAGCCAGGTTCACCTCGTCACCCATCACCGTGTAGGCGACACGCACTTCCGAACCCATGTTACCGACACTGACGCGCCCGGTATTGATCCCCACACCGATATGTATTTCCGGCCAGCCGCGTTCCTTGAAGTGCGGCTGCAAGGCTTTCAAAGTCTGCTGCATCTCGATACCTGCGAGTATCGCGTTGCGTGCATGCGCCGCATCCGGCAGGGGCGCTCCCCAGAACGCCATGATGCAGTCGCCCATGTACTTGTCTATCGTGCCGCGATGTTTGTAAACAACACGCGACAAGGGCGTCAGGAACTCGTTCATCAGCAACGTCAATTCTTTCGGCTCCAGCCCCTCCGAGATAGAGGTAAAACCGCGCACATCGGAAAACAGGATGGTCATCTCGCGGCTTTCACCTTCCATGGACACGCTTTCCGGATGCTCCGCCATTTCTTCTACCAGTTCGCTCGGAACATACTGGCCAAATAATCCGGTAATCTGGCGTTTGGTGCGCGATTCGACAAAGTAGCCGTAAGACATGTTCAGCGCAAACAACAGGGCGATCATCACCAAACTGTTTGCTACCGGCATCAACAGATTGCCATAGTGCCAAATAGCCAGGCTCAACCCCTGCGTGACCGCAAGTAAAAACACCGAGACCAGCATTCCTCTGGTTGCGCCCAACCCCGGCAATAAAAAACTCAAGCCAATGCCGGTCAGCAACAGCCAAACCACCTCGGCGCCCAGCATATAGGCAGGGTACTCTTTCAAATTCTGGTCAAGGATGCCGGATATCATGTTGGCGTGCACCTCCACTCCCGGGTAAACCTCGGACACCGGGGTAGGCCTCATATCCAGCAGCCCCGGCGCGGTCGTTCCTACCAGCACGATCTTGCCCTTGAGCTGATCAACTTCGACACGGTCATGCAGCACATCCGCAGCCGAAACATAACGGTAACTTCCTTGCCTGCCACGATAGGGCACAAAAGCAGCCACATCGCTATCCACAGGGATTTTCAACTTGCCGGCGGCCGTATCCAGTTGCAGCCACTCCAGCCCCGCATACCCGCCGGCATTTTCTCCAGCAAAACCGGGCAATATTTTGGGTTGGCCGAGCAGGGCGCGCACCATTGCCAACGACAGCGATTCGTAATAGGCGCCCTTATATTCCGCCAGCATCGGCACCCGGCGTACTACGCCATCGACATCCACCATCGGGTTGAAGTGCCCGGCTGATGCAGCGGATTTTTGCAACTCCGGCAGATTGGCGCCATAGCCATTCCATGATGTGAATGTTATCGGGCGGCCCTTGAACGAACCCGCCGGGAAAGCAGGTTCGGGAAGCGCTCCAGAAACGTTATTGCCTTTCTGGTTGGCCGTCAGGTAATAACCCAACACCACATTGCGATCCTTGATCTTGCTGGCGAACAGATTGTCATATTCAAGTTGCGGCTGGATCTGCGCCAATGTCGCCTGGAATTGGGCATCGCCCTTGAGCTGGTGTTGTCCGATTTTTTGTAATACCTTGAGTCCCGAACTCTCGTCTTTTTCGGCGAACACGATATCGAAACCAACCACCGCAATGCCGTACTTGTCGAACAGCTTATCCATCAGCAGCGCAAGCCGATCACGGCTCCACGGCCAGCGGCCTTCTTCCTTGAGGCTTTTCTCGTCTATATCGATTATGGCAATGCGGTCATCCACGGTGCGCGGCATGGTCAACCGCAAGCAATAATCGTACAGAGTGTAAGATAGCCTTTCGAAGATGCCCAGCTTGTAGAAATTGGCTGCGCTGCCTGCGAAAATCAAGACTATCAGCAGCCCCAGCCCGATCAGGGTCGCGTGTTTCTTCACACTACACCCCTTGGCGGGCAACCAATAACAGATGACACAAATCAGTCTTCTGTCTTCCGCCTTCTGTCTTCCGTCTTTCGCCCACCGTTACTCCTTGAAATAAAACTCCATTTTGATGCCAGCCAATTCAATGACATCATGATCATTCAATTGGTACGGCTGATCGCCCAGCGTCTGGCCGTTCACCATCGGGTGATGCACTCCTTCGACATGGGTAATGAAGAAACCATGCGGGCGACGGGTCAGCACAGCAACCTGTACGCCTGGCTTTCCCAATGTTGTGAGATTTTTCACCAATTCGAGTTCTTTGCCGGCATTGGGCCCAGTCAATATCTGCACCGCTGCGATATGCTGCGCCGCGGCCGGAGCAACGGCTGGCGCGGCAGCCGCTGTTGGCTGTGCGGCTGGTTGAGTGGCTGGCTGATGCGCGCCAAATTTACCAGTTTCCTCTGCCAGTTCTTCTGCCACCTTGGCATTCAAATTGGTTTGTGTTTTTGAAAATCCACTGACCTCGGCAGGCTTATCCATACTCTGAGCGGCCTGCCTGGGCGGTACACGTAGCACCATGGTTTTTTCGAAATCGGCCGCATTGGTCTGGCTGACCTGGTCATTAATGTATTTCAGCTTGTACTTGCCGATTTCGATCAAATCGTTATTTTGCAGAAAATGTTTTTTGACCGGCGTCCCATTGACCTCCAGCCCATTGGTGCTGTCCAGGTCTTCGAGAAACGAGTCATGCAGGATAGTGACGACCGCTGCATGCTCGCCGCTTATCGCCAGATTATCGATAACAATATCGTTATGCGCCTTGCGGCCGATGGTGATACGCTCCTTGCTCAACGGATATTCCTTGATCACCACTCCATCCATGCTGAGTATCAATTTTGCAGCCATAGTCGCGCCCCTCCAATACCAAATTTCTTAAGTCAGTTATTTTTTGAGCCAGTCGAGTAATTTTGTTAACCAGCCACGCGGCACAGCAAACTCACCCTTTACCTTTACCAGTATCACCGAAACATTGTCGCGACCGCCATTGTCGTTTGCCATCTGGATCAATTGTTCTGCGGCAAGCGGCAAATTGCCCTGCATCGCATAAAGTGCGCTCTGAATATCCTCGTCTTCCACCATATCGTTCAGCCCATCCGAGCACAGCAGGTAAATATCGCCCGGCAGCACATCATGCACATGGATTTCCGGTGTTGTTTCGGCTTCAATCCCGACCGCGCGCGTTACCAGATTCTTGTTTTTGGACAGACGCGCATCTTCAACACTGATCATTCCGCTATCGATCTGCTCCTGCAACAACGAATGATCACGGGTAATCGTTTCCAGCTTCTCGCCACGCAACCGGTACATGCGCGAATCGCCAATATGTCCAACCACAACGCGATTATCATAAAACAGCGCAGCAACAATAGTCGTGCCCATCCCGGCATATTGCGGCTGGCTCTGCGCAGCCTGAAAAATCGAGGAGTTTGCCTTCTGGATGTTGTCGCGCAGCAACAACACGCCCAATTCATCACCGGCAACCGCCCGGTGCTTTTTTTTCCCCAAAAAGGCCGGGTCTGTTTCTTCCCCTTTTCCAGGGCAAAGGCATACATAGTCTGTCGGGTTGGCATTCCGCAGGCTTTGTGTGATTTCCGTTATAACCACCGAAGCGGCGATGCCGCTTGCCACTTCACCGGCGTTGTAACCGCCCATGCCGTCTGCCAGGACGACCAGGCCACAATTTTGCTCATATGCGACACTATCCTCGTTGTGCGAACGCACCATACCTGGATCGGTCTGGCTGACTATCTCAAGCGCATCACTTATTTTCATAATCTACCCCTGCAAACTGGCTGCGCAAGAGTTACCGTTTAGCGGCAACATTATTTGGCGTGCTCATTGCGAGTGCCGCACATTGGCGCAATGCTTCGGCCATCTCCGCACCATTGGCATAACGATCCGCCTCCAGCTTGGCCAATGACTTGTTAATGATTGCCACCAAGCACGGTGGCAAATCAGGCCTGACACTTAAAATATCGGTATGCGGCTCATTGGCGATACGATACATCAATTGCGCCATCGAATCCCCCTCGAATGGGAGCTTACCACAAGCCAGTTGGTACAAACTCACCCCCAGCGAGAACAAATCCGAACTGCCGCCGATCTTCTTGCCCGCCAGTTGCTCGGGCGACATATAGGATGGCGTTCCCAACACCATGCCGGTTTTTGTCTTGCTCGAATCGGTAATGCGCGCAATGCCAAAGTCGGTCACCTTCGGCGTATCTGTATCAGGGTCATACATGATATTGGCCGGTTTGATGTCGCGATGTACGACATTCTGCTTGTGCGCATAATCCAGCGCGTCGGCGACGCGGGCAACGATGCTCAGCACCTTGGGCAGGGGCAGCAGATTGCCCGGCTTGGTATAAGGCACCATATCCTTGCCTTTGAGAAACTCCATCGCGATGTATGCCAGATCGTGCTCCTCGCCCGCATCGTAAATCGACACAATGTTCGGATGATTCAGGCGCCCGGCCGTTTCGGCCTCGCGGAAGAAGCGTTCTTTGACATCCTGCAACTCATCCGCCTCAAACTCCTGAGACAATGCCATGGTCTTGATCGCCACGACGCGGCCGATCTTCGGATCCTTGCCGTAATACACCACGCCCATTGCACCCTTGCCCAGCTCCTTCTCGATCTCGTAGCGGCCCAGCATCGGTTTGGATACGCCGGCCTTGCCCAGTTGCATCGTGCTGGTATTGGTGCGCCCGCCCCCGCCGCCCAGAATCACGGTTTCCGACATCTCGCGCGCCTGAGTCAAGCGTTGCGCCAGATCGCGGAACTTGGGATTGAATTCGGCCATGTACTTGAATACCGACTCGGCCTTGTTGAACTGCCGCTTGCGCTCGAAGTCCAGCCCCAAGTTGTACAACACCTCCATCAGGCTGTCGTCGATCGGCACCTTGCGGAACTTGTCAAACGCGATGTCCAGCTGCCCCTGCCCCTGGAACGCCAGCCCCAGCATACGATTGCTCTCGGCGGATTCGGCATCGGATTTTTGCTTGCCCTTTTCCGTCATCAGGAAACGCTTGGTGGTCAGCAACAAATGCCCAACCAGCAACAATGCGGCAGGCAGCATCAACTGCAACCACATCGCCTGCGTCGTCATCAACACAAAGTGTGCCGCCAGCAGCACCACGAACAATACACCGGTGACTGCCGCCCCGATCGCGGCATTCAGGCGCGGCAGCAACAAAACCAGATACAGCGTAATCAGCAGAAATACGCCCAGTCTGGCCATTGGAGCCCAGCCTGGCGAGGCGAAAAAATCGCCTTTCAGGATGCTGGATACCGAATGCGCCAAGGTCAGCACCGGAGCCATGCCCGCCGAGATGGGTGTCACTTGCAATGTGCCCACGCCGGCTGCCGATGCACCGATCAACACAATTTTGTCACGGTACTTGTCCGCCGGAATTTTGCCGGTAAATACATCATAGAAAGAATCCACCGGAAAAGCCGCATGCCCATCCTTGCCCTTGTAGAAATAGGTATGCATCTGCAAGGCCGGATCGGTGGCGATTCTCTGATTACCCAGTTGCACCCCCTCACCCAGATTGACGTGAATATCATGGGGTTGAAGATTGAGGCTCCTGGCTGCAATCATCAATGACAATGAGGGGTAATATTGGTCGTAATAACCAACCACCAGCGGTTCGGTGCGTATCGCGCCATCCACGTCTGGAAAACTGTTCAGGTGGCCAATCGCCAATGCCTTGTTGCCCAACAACGGGATCGGCGCTAACACGCTCCGCGTCAATAGCGGCAACGTATCGATGCCGCCGGAGGCTTTCACATTCGCCAGATTATTGCGCAGCACATAATCCGGCAAAGCCTGATCCGGCTTACCCTGCGGCTCGCCCAACTCGAAAAACATCGCCAGCAACGTATTGTTCGACTTGGATATGCTGTCGCTCAGTTTCTGGTCGTTATCCAGATTTTGCGCCGCTTCGAGCAGCATGGTATTAATTTGCGCCAAATCGGCCTGATAAGCGGGGTCTTGAGTGTCTTTCAGTGTGGAATTACCGAGCAGCCCGGCAATCTTGTAGATATAACCCAGTCCGGCATCGGCCTGCGGCTCAAAGAAAAAAGCGGTGTGGCCAACTACTTTTGCACGGCCCGTCGCCAGAATATCGATCATCCTGGCATGTATCTCGCGCGGCCACGGCCAGCGCCCCAGATTGGCGATACTCTGTTCGTCGATCGTGATTACCGCAATCTTGTCGCTCGGCGTGCGCGATGAAGCCAGCACACCCAGGTCGTAAGCCTTGCGCTCCAGGCTTTGCATCAGATCGCTGTTCGCCCCCGCAACAAATGCCAACGCGACCACCAGCCCGACAAACCAGTCTTTACGCCAGAACGACCACTTGTTCATGCCACCCCCAATTGACTGATCAACGCCCCCAGAACCATTCTTGGCAGGTTAGCTGCTGGAAATGAATAGCGCCCGGTGAATCTTAAAGTATTTCACAGCAATTCACCACAACCCTGTTGATTTACAGGGCACTTCTAAAAATTCAGAGTTCGCCCAAATGCAAGGCGTGGAAAAAATTTCGCCGCGCCGCATATGTTTAATATGTAAGTAAGAAAACGAAGTTTCAGTGCAGGGTAACCTTTAGGTTGGCCGGAACTAAATTTTTTACACAACGCAGCAGTTGGGATGAAATGTGGATTTTTAGAAATGCCCTACAGAAAATTGTCCAGTGCGGCGCTTCTGAAGTGTGCGGTGTTTCGCTATTTGACCAACAACACCGGACGGCTGGTCAAGTGCAACATCTTGCGCACCACCGAGCCCAGCAGCAAAGTTTGCAAACCGCCCTGCCCCTGTCTGCCCATGACGATCTGATCGACGGCCTGCTCATCGGCATACTGCGCGATTGCTTCCGCCGGAGTGCCGACGCTGATGTGATAGTGGTAGGGCAGCGCAGCGGCATCCAGCATTGCGCGCGCCGCCTGCAAAGCGTTCATGCCCTGCTCGCGGTAATAGTCATTGATCGTATCCTGATTGATGAACAGCTTGACGTTGCCAGCCGCCACATTCCATTGCACATTCAACAGCAACAGTTGTGGCATTTCTTTCAATATCGCAATATTTTTTATGACGTAATCGACGGCACGTAGCGCGTTGTCAGAACCATCCACCGGAACCAGTATCTTCATCGCCATACCCTCGCTATTTATCTTCCGCACCAGCGGATATTTTCTCATCCACCAGATCGACCGCCCTGATAGCCACGGCGTTGCGCATCGCCAGCCATCCGCCGATCCCCAGCACCAGTAACGCACATAACACCGGAATCAGCCAATGCAAATAATGCCGTGTTTCAAGCAGATTTACGAACAACGCCTCGCCAACCAGCATTTCGCCTGCAACATAACCGAGCAGCACGCCACCGGCATAAATGATGAACGGAAAGCGATCGATCAATTTCAGCACTAATTGGCTGCTCCAGACAATCAACGGAATGCTGATCAGCAGGCCGAACACCAGCAACGCCACATTGCCCTTGGCCGCTGCCGCCACGCCCAGCACGTTATCCAGGCTCATCACAAAATCCGCGATGATGATGGTCTTGACCGCGCCAAACAACCTCGTATCCGCCTTGATATCGCTTGCGCTGTGCTCATCTTCGGGCATCATCAGCTTGATGCCGATCCAGATCAGCAGCAGCGCGCCGACCAGCTTGAGATAAGGCAGCGACAGCAAGCCGACGGCAAAGAAAGTCAACGCAATGCGCAGGCCGATCGCACCGCCGACACCGAACAGGATGCCCTTGTTGCGCTGTGCCTCCGGCAGGTTGCGGCACGCCAGCGCGATCACCACCGCATTGTCGCCCGACAATAGCAGATCGATCACGATGATCTTGAACACGTCCATCCAGAACTGAGCAGAGCTCAACATTTCCAGCACAGAATTTCTTTCAAGATTGGATAATGAAAAATATCCTCACAGTTCAGCATCCATTCAAATGGCAACACCCTTTTCATCAAACAACCCCTCGAACAGGATCGAACTGAGGTAGCGTTCGCCGGAATCGGGCAAAATAACGACAATGGTCTTGCCCGCATTTTCCGGGCGTTTGGCTTGGCGTATCGCAGCAGCAACCGCAGCACCGCAGGAAATGCCGGACAGGATACCCTCTTCCTGCGCCAGCCGGCGTGCATACAATATCGCATCTTCGTTGGTTACCTGCTCAATCTCATCCACCAGCGACAGATCAAGCGTATCCGGCACAAAACCCGCACCTAGTCCCTGAATCTTGTGCGGCGCTGGTTTCAGTGGCTCTCCGGCACGTTTCTGGGTCAGCACCGGGCTGGCCGACGGCTCGACGGCAACCGAGGTAATCTTCTTGCCCATGGTGTGCTTGATATAGCGCGATACGCCGGTAATCGTTCCACCGGTGCCGACTCCCGAAACAAAAACATCTACCTTCCCATCGGTATCGTTCCAGATTTCCGGGCCGGTGGTTTGTTCATGGATGGCCGGATTGGCCGGGTTTTTGAACTGCTGCAGCAATACATAACAATCCGGCGCAGAGGCGGCAATCTCCTCAGCCTTGGCTATGGCGCCACTCATTCCCTTGGCGCCTTCAGTCAACACAAGGTGGGCGCCAAAAGCGGCCAGCAACTTGCGGCGTTCGATGCTCATCGTTTCAGGCATCGTGAGGGTGAGCGGAATTCCGCGTGCAGCGGCCACAAATGCCAGCGCAATGCCGGTATTACCGCTGGTCGGCTCGACAAGCCTCTTGCCCGGGCCGAGCAACCCACGCCGCTCCGCATCGGCAATCATCGCTGCACCGATGCGGCACTTGACCGAGTAAGCGGGATTGCGGCCTTCGATCTTCGCCAAAATGGTCGCCGGCGCACCGTCGGTAATGTGGTTAAGGCGCACCAGCGGTGTACGGCCTATGGATTGTGAATTGTCTGCGAACCAGTTAGCCATATGCTCCCCCTTAATGATTTTAGAAATGCAAAAAGCCGGAGTAATCCGGCTTTTTGTTTAACGTTGGCACAGCGCCACTTTTATTCGGCATCAACTGCAACAGCTTCTGCAGGGCGATCCATCAGTTCAATCAGTGCCATCGGTGCGTTGTCACCCTGACGAAAACCGAACTTGAGGATACGCAGGTAACCGCCATTGCGTGCCGCATAACGTGGGCCGAGTTCGTCAAATAATTTGACGACCATTTCACGATCACGCAAACGCGCAAATGCCAGACGACGGTTAGCCAGACTCGGGTTTTTACCCAGTGTCAGGATAGGTTCCGCGACACGGCGCAATTCCTTGGCCTTGGGCAAAGTGGTCTTGATGACTTCATGGCGCAACAACGAAACAGTCATATTACGGAACATTGCCAAGCGATGGCTGCTGGTGCGATTGAGTTTTCTTAAACCTAAACGGTGACGCATGATTTGCCTCTCTTAAACTTCCTAAAATGCGCTGTCTGCTCAAGCTGCGGCGACAGGCCAGTTTTCCAGCTTCATCCCCAGCGACAAATTGTGCTCGGCAAGAACCTGCTTGATTTCGTTCAGTGACTTGCGGCCCAAGTTCGGGGTGCGCAACAGATCGTTTTCGGTGTGCTGGATCAGATCGCCGATGTAATGGATGCTTTGTGCCTTGAGGCAGTTGGAAGAACGTGGCGTCAACTCCAGATCATCCACCGGGCGCAACAAGATTGGATCAACCTTGGGCGCTTGCACTTTCTCAACGACAGGCTCGGTGCCTTCCAGTGCGGCAAACACCGAAAACTGATCCACCAGAATACGCGCCGCATTGCGGATTGCCTGCTCAGGATCAATCGCGCCATTGGTTTCGATATGCATCACCAGTTTGTCGAGGTCCGTGCGCTGCTCCACACGTGCGCTCTCCACGGCATAGCTGACGCGGCTGACCGGGCTGAACGATGCATCCAGCGCAATATGGCCGACCGACCGAGTCTCATTCGGAACAGCTCGCGAAATTGCCGACATATAACCGCGCCCCTGTTCGACCTTGATCTGCATGTCCAGCTTGCCGCCGACTGTCAGATGTGCAATCACGTGATCAGGATTCAGCACCTCCACATCGGCATTGCCGCTGATGTCGGCGGCAGTCACCACACCAGGGCCATCCTTCTTGATAGCCAGCACAACTTCCTGTGCATTATGCAAACGCAGCACCACACCCTTCAGATTCAGCAGAATGTCGACAACATCTTCCTGCACGCCGTCGATCGTCGCATACTCATGCAGTACGCCCGCCATCTTCACTTCGGTCGGTGCGGCGCCGTGCATCGAAGACAGCATGATACGGCGCAAGGCATTGCCCAATGTGTGGCCGTAGCCGCGCTCGAAAGGCTCCATCACCACCTTGGCCTGGGTGGCAGAAATCTTTTGCACATCAATAATGCGGGGCTTTAAAAATTCATTCTTAGGCATATGCTACTCCACGTGGATTACTTGGAATACAACTCAACCACGAGATGCTCGTTGATGGTTGCTGGCAATTCGGCACGCTGTGGCTTGGCCTTGTACGTTCCCTTGAATCCCTTGGTGTCCATTTCGATCCATTCCGGAAAGCCGCGCTGTTCGGCCGCGGCAAGTGCAGCCTTGATACGCAACTGTGCCTTGGATTTCTCGGCCACTTCAACCACGTCGCCCGGGCGCACTTGATAGGATGGGATGTTCACGCGGCGACCATTCACCAGCAAGCCGTTATGGCGCACCACCTGGCGCGCTTCGGCACGCGATGCGCCAAAACCCATGCGGTAGCTGACATTATCCAAGCGCGATTCGAGTATCTGCAACAAGCTTTCGCCGGTGATACCGCGCTGGCTTTCGGCCTGCTTGTATGTCAGGCGGAACTGGCGCTCCAGCACGCCGTAGATACGACGCACCTTCTGTTTTTCACGCAACTGGCCGCCGTATTCAGACAGGCGGGTATTCTTCTTTTGACCATGCTGCCCGGGCGGGTAAGCTCTGCGCTCGACAGCACACTTGTCTGTAAAGCACTTTTCGCCTTTCAGAAACAGTTTCTCGCCTTCGCGACGGCACTGGCGGCATTTTGCATCAAGATTTCTAGCCAAGATTGGCTCTCCCCAAAAATTTAGACAGAATTAAATACGACGCTTTTTAGGCGGACGGCAGCCGTTATGCGGCACCGGCGTAATATCGGAAATGCTGGTGATCTTAAAACCAGCAGCGTTCAAAGCACGCACTGCGGACTCGCGGCCTGGGCCAGGTCCCTTGATACGCACTTCAAGATTCTTCACCCCACATTCCTGGGCGGATTTACCAACCACCTCGGCAGCAACCTGTGCAGCGAACGGCGTACTCTTACGCGAACCTTTAAATCCTTGCGCACCGCTGGTTGACCAAGCCAGAGTATTTCCCTGGCGATCTGTGATGGTAATAATTGTATTGTTAAAAGAGGCATGAACGTGAGCCACTCCTTCAGCAACGTTCTTCTTAACTTTCTTGCGCACTTTCGTGCTTGGCTTAGCCATAATTATTCCTCTAACGCGTTATAGCAAACTTATTTCTTGGCGCCGGCAATCGCCTTGCGCGGCCCTTTGCGAGTACGCGCATTGGTGCGAGTACGCTGGCCACGGCATGGCAAACCGCGACGATGACGCACGCCGCGATAACAACCCAGATCCATCAGGCGTTTGATGTTCATCGTTGTTTCACGACGCAAATCACCTTCCACCGTGAATTTGGCGACTTGCTCACGCAGTTTTTCCACTTCTGCGTCAGTCAGGTCCTTCATCTTGGTGGCGGAATTTACGCCCGCTAACGCACAAATATTTTGCGAGCGCGTGCGTCCGATACCGTAAATTGCGGTCAAGGCAATCACAGCGTGTTGGTGGTTGGGGATATTTACCCCTGCAATACGTGCCATGCAGCTACCCTATCTTTTGAAAAGCGAAAATTATAACACTCAAGACTGATTTTATTCAATCAACCCTGGCGTTGCTTGTGGCGTGGCTCTGTACAAATCACACGCACCACACGTTTACGAATAACAACTTTGCAGTTGCGGCAAATCTTCTTTACTGATGCTTGGACTCTCATTTGCTTCTCCTAAACTGGGGAATGGCGAGTGGTGAGTGGTGAGTATGGAAACCAGCTATCCCACACTTACTACTTACTACTTACTACTCCCTACCCAATTATTTGGCGCGGAAAACAATACGCGCCTTGCTCAAATCATATGGTGTCAACTCAACTGTCACCTTGTCGCCAGGCAGAATACGGATATAGTGCATACGCATCTTTCCTGAAATATGCCCCAACACCACATGGCCATTTTCCAGCTTGATTCGGAAGGTCGCATTCGGCAAGGATTCCTCGATCTCGCCTTGCATCTGAATCACATCTTCTTTAGCCATTAATTTGTAAACCCGCCCTTGAAATTGGCTTTTTTCAGCAAGCTTTCATACTGGTGCGTCATCAAATAAGACTGCACCTGCGCCATAAAATCCATCGTCACGACCACCAGAATCAACAGCGATGTACCGCCAAAGTAAAACGGTACGTTCCACTTCACCACCAAAAATTCCGGCAGCAGGCAAACCAGCGCAATGTACACCGCCCCAACCATGGTCAGGCGCAACATGATCTTTTCAACATAGCGCGCAGTCTGCTCACCCGGGCGAATCCCCGGCAAAAAGGCGCCGCTCTTCTTCAGGTTGTCTGCCGTTTCCTTCGGGCTGAATACCAGCGCCGTGTAGAAAAAACAGAAAAATATAATCGCTGCCGCATACACCAACACATAAATCGGCTGCCCGGGAGACAGCATATCGCTGATATCTTTCAACCAATTCATGCCCGACCCGCTACCAAACCAACCCGCAATTGTCGCAGGAAACAGAATGATGCTGGAAGCAAAAATCGGCGGAATTACTCCGGCCATATTCAACTTCAACGGCAGATGCGAGCTTTGCCCGCCATAAACCTTGTTGCCAACCTGACGCTTGGCGTAATTCACCAGAATCTTGCGCTGCCCGCGCTCGACAAACACCACCAGCGCCGTCACGGCAATCGAACCAAAGAACAACAGCAACACCAGCGGTATCGAAAAAGCCCCGGTTCGCGCAAGTTCCAACGTACTGCCAATCGCATGCGGCAAACCTGCGGCAATACCGGCAAAAATAATCAGGGAAATGCCATTACCCAACCCGCGCTCGGTAATCTGCTCTCCCAGCCACATCAAAAACATCGTTCCGGTCACCAGGGTAATCACCGATGTCATCTGGAACATCACCCCAGGATTAGGCACCAGCCCAGGCTGCGATTGCAACGCCACCGAGATACCAAACGACTGGAACAACGCCAATGCCAACGTGCCATAGCGCGTGTACTGCGTTATCTTGCGGCGCCCTGCTTCGCCTTCTTTTTTCAATTGCTCAAGTTGCGGAACTGCTATCGCGGCCAACTGCATAATGATGGACGCGGAAATATACGGCATGATACCCAACGCAAATATGGTGAAGCGCGATAACGCGCCGCCCGAGAACATGTTGAACATGCCCAAAATGCCATTTTTCTGCGACTTGAACAAATCCGCCAATACTGCCGGGTCAATACCCGGCACCGGAATATGCGCACCCACACGAAACACCACCAACGCGCCCAACAAAAACCAAAGGCGCTGACTCAAATCGCCGTACTTGCCTTTATTTGCAGCCTTGGCAGGCGCTGTACTCACGTATCCGGCCTTACTCGGCGATGCTACCGCCAGCGGTTTCAATCGCTGCACGTGCACCCTTGGTTACCAACAATCCCTGCAACTTCACCGCGCGGGAAATTTCGCCGCACAGGATAACCTTCGCCGTCAAAACAGTTGCGGGAACTACGCCCGCCTGCTTCAGCGCCAACAGGTCAATGCTGTCAACCGGCATCTTTTGCAGATCGGACAAACGCACCTGCGCCGTGTCGTTACGTGTCATCGAAACAAAACCACGCTTCGGCAAACGGCGCTGCAACGGCATTTGGCCACCTTCAAAGCCCACCTTGTGAAAACCGCCAGAACGGGATTTTTGCCCCTTGTGCCCACGGCCGGCTGTCTTGCCCAAACCTGAACCGATACCGCGGCCCACACGACGCTTGTTGCGTTTGGCTCCTGGTGCAGCTTGTATATTATTGAGTTGCATCTGTTATGCCTCGCACTTAACCATGTAAAACACTTTGTTGATCATGCCGCGCACACATGGAGTATCTTCCAGTTGCACGGTATGGTTTATATGGCGCAAACCCAAACCGCGAATCGTGGCGCGGTGCGACTGTTTGGTGCCGATCAGGCTCCTGGTCTGCGTTACCTTGATTGTTTTTGTTTTGGTCATGTCTTACCCCAAGATTTCGTCAATGCTCTTGCCGCGTTTCGCGGCAATCTCGGATGGCGAATTCAATGCCTTCAAGCCGTTCAGCGTGGCGCGAACCACATTGTAAGGATTGCTCGATCCGATACACTTGGCCAACACATCGCGCACTCCGACGGCTTCGAATACCGCGCGCATCGCGCCGCCGGCAATAATACCGGTACCTTCGGAAGCGGGCTGCATCAACACTTTCGCCGCGCCATGTTTGCCGATCACGGTGTGGTGCAATGTGCCATTTTTCAGGCTTACCTTTGCCAGATTGCGGCGCGCCTCGTCCATTGCCTTTTGTACGGCAACCGGAACTTCCTTGGATTTACCCTTGCCCATCGCAACACGGCCATCACCGTCACCCACCACGGTCAGGGCGGCAAAACCCATGATGCGGCCACCTTTAACGACTTTGGTGACACGGTTCACGGAGATCATTTTCTCGATCAGACCGTCATCGCGCTCTTCTTGTTGCTGCATTTTTCCTTGCGGCTTAGCCATCATTCAACTCCAATTAGAACTGCAAGCCATGTTCACGCGCAGCTTCAGCCAACGCCTTGACACGACCATGATATTGGTTACCGGAACGGTCGAACGCCAGTTGCGTAATCCCGGCAGTCTTCGCTTTTTCCGCAATACGCTTGCCCACCACCGCTGCAGCCGCCTTGTTGCCGCCGTTTGCCAGCTCCTTGCGCACGTCCGCTTCGACGCTGGATGCGCTGGCCAACACCCTGGTGCCGCAAGCAGAAATCACTTGCGCATAAATATGCAAGTTAGTACGGTGAATCGCCAGACGTACGGTTTTTTTCTCAGCAATACGTGCACGGGTTTTACGTGCTCTGCGCTGACGGGATTCTTTCTTGTTCAACATATCCGCCTCAATTATTTCTTCTTGGTTTCTTTCAGGATCACTACTTCATCGCTATAACGCACGCCTTTGCCCTTGTAGGGTTCAGGTTCACGGAAAGCGCGAATTTCGGCAGCAACCTGCCCAACCCGCTGCTTGTCCATGCCCTTCAGCACGATGTCGGTTTGCGTCGGCGTTTCAACCTTGATGCCGGCAGGCATCTTGTAAACGACCGGATGCGAATACCCCAGGGTCAGATTCAACGTATCGCCCGCAGCCTGTGCGCGATAACCCACGCCCACCAGCGTCAACTTACGCTCAAAACCTTTGCTCACACCTTGCACCATATTGGCCAGCAAAGCGCGTATCGTGCCGGACATCGCATCAGCTTCGGTAGATTCGTTTTGCACTTTGCACAACAAGCTATCGCCTTCGCGCACCACACTCACACCACCCGACAAAACCTGTTTCAGCGTGCCCAACGGCCCTTTCACCGAAACCTCATTTGCAGCCAGCGCAACTTCAACGCCACTCGGCACAAGAACTGGATTTTTAGCAACTCTAGACATATGCTTACCTCGCTACGCGACTACGCACAGCACTTCACCGCCAATACCATTGGCGCGCGCTTTGCGGTCGGTCATCAAGCCCTTGGAAGTGGAAACGATGGCAATACCAAGACCGTTCATCACCTTGGGAATATCTTCGGAGCCCTTGTAAATACGCAATCCCGGACGGCTGATACGCTGTATTTTTTCGATCACCGGGCGACCGCTGTAGTACTTGAGGCTGATTTCCAGCGTGGCTTTGCCGCCCTCGCCCTTGATAACACTGAAGCCATCAACATAACCTTCGTCTTTAAGAACCTCGGCAATTGCCACCTTCAACTTGGAAGAAGGCATAACCACCGACGTTTTTTCCGCCATCTGCGCATTGCGAATGCGCGTCAACATGTCGGAGATTGGATCACTCATACTCATATAATTCTCCTACCAGCTGGCCTTGACGATACCGGGTATTTCACCGCGCATCGCGAATTCACGCACCTTGATACGCCCCAAACCAAATTTTCTGAAAGTACCGCGCGGACGCCCGGTCAGCGCACAACGATTGCGCAAACGCACCGGACTGGCGTTACGCGGCAATGCCTGCAATTTCAGACGCGCAGCAGCGCGCTCTTCTTCGCTGAGATTCACGTTGGAAGCTGCTGCCAGCAACTCTGCGCGCTTGGCCGCAAACTTCTTCACTGTGTCGCGGCGTTTCTGCTCACGGTTGATCAATGCCATCTTAGCCATTAGCGTTACCTCATTTCTTCAATGGTAGTTTGAATGCCAACAAAAGAGCCTTGGCTTCTTCATCAGTCTTCGCGGAAGTGGTAATGGTGATATTCATACCACGCAACGCATCAATCTTTTCATACTCGATTTCCGGGAAAATGATCTGCTCTTTGACGCCCATGTTGTAGTTACCACGACCATCAAAAGACTTGCCGGAAATCCCGCGAAAATCCCGGATACGCGGAATCGCAACAGAAATCAGGCGATCCAGAAATTCATACATGCGCTCTTTGCGCAATGTCACCTTGCAGCCGACCGGATAGCCTTCGCGAATCTTGAAGCCTGCAATGGATTTCTTTGACATCGTGACCACCGGCTTCTGGCCTGCAATCTTCTGCATATCGCCAACCGCAAACTCCATCACTTTCTTGTCGGCGACAGCCTCACCAACACCCATATTCAGGGTGATTTTTTCGATGCGCGGCACTTCCATGACAGACTTATAGCCGAATTGCTTCATCAAGTCCTTGGTGACCTTATCTTTATAAACCTCATACAAACGAGCCATGCTCTACACCCCTTAAGCGTCAATCATTTCGCCGCTGGACTTGAACACACGAGCCTTGCGTCCGTCTTCCAGCGTTTTAATACCGACCCGATCGCCCTTCTTGGCAGCCGCGTTATAGATCGCCACATTCGAAATATGAATGGGCAATTCCTTCTCCACAATCCCGCCGGTCAGGCCCTTTGCCGGATTGGGTTTTTGATGTTTCTTGACTTTATTGATGCCGCTCACCAGCAGGTAATCACCCAGCACGCTCAGCACATTGCCGCGACTGCCCTTGTCTTTACCTGTGATTACGATAACGTCATCGTTTTTCTTGATCTTGCGCATGATTTTCCCTAACTCGATCTACCTGGACTCGACCTGTTTCCGCTTACAGCACTTCGGGCGCCAGCGAAACGATCTTCATGAACTTCTCGGTGCGCAACTCGCGTGTCACCGGCCCAAAGATACGGGTACCGATCGGCTCCAGCTTGGCATTCAGCAACACCGCAGCATTGCCATCGAACTTGACCAGCGAACCATCCGAGCGGCGCACCCCCTTGGCAGTGCGAACCACCACGGCGTTGTATACCTCGCCCTTCTTTACACGACCGCGCGGAGCCGCATCCCTGATGCTGACCTTGATGACATCACCCACGGAAGCGTAACGACGCCTGGACCCACCCAACACCTTGATGCACATCACAGAGCGAGCGCCAGTATTGTCAGCCACATCTAGAACAGACTGCATTTGTATCATTATTTAATCTCCAACTTTTTCCGCTAGCGGCGGCCAGTTTTGGAACCCGTTCGGGTTAGGTCGCCGCAAGCGGCGAGAAACGAAGCCGCGCATTATATGCAAATCGTGAAGATATGCAAGCAGAAATTACAATTAAATTGCAGTGCCCTTTTCCAGCAATTTTGCAACACGCCAGCTCTTGGTTTTAGCCAGTGGGCGGCACTCTTCAATCATCACTGCATCGCCGACATGAAACTCATTGGCTTCATCATGGGCATGATATTTCTTGGAAACGCGAATGATTTTGCCCAACAATGGGTGTTTCACTTTACGCTCAACCAAAACCGTTACAGTCTTGTCCATCTTGTCGCTTACAACAGTACCAGTCAGGGTGCGTTTCAGCTTTGACTCGCCTTTTGCTTTGATTTCGCTCATTTCCGGGCATCCTTCTCGTTCAATACAGTTTTTACGCGAGCGATATCACGACGCACTTTGCGCAATTCACTGGTATTGGTCATTTGCTGCGTCGCCACTTGCATACGCAAGCCAAATTGCGCCTTGGTCAACGACAGCAACTCCTGCTGCAAATCTTCTGCAGGCTTAACCCTCAGTTCACTAGCTTTCATGTTATGCACCTACCTGTCTAACAACAAATGAGGTCGCGATTGGCAACTTGGCAGAAGCCAAACGGAAAGCCTCACGCGCCAATGTTTCATCCACGCCGTCCATTTCGTACAACATCTTGCCTGGCTGAATTTCGGCAACATAGAACTCCGGGTTGCCTTTACCATTACCCATGCGCACTTCAGCGGGCTTCTTGGAAATCGGCTTGTCCGGAAAGATACGGATCCAGATACGTCCACCGCGTTTGATATGACGGGTCATTGCGCGACGAGCAGCCTCGATCTGGCGCGCCGTCAAACGGCCGCGTGCCATCGCCTTGAGGCCAAACTCGCCGAAGCTGACCTTGTTGCCACGGGTGGCTATGCCGGTGTTGCGTCCCTTTTGTTCCTTGCGGTATTTTCTTCTAGCTGGCTGTAGCATGCTTTGCTCCCGACTTTCTTGCTTTCTTCTCCGGTTCAGCGGCAACTGGGGCAACGACTTCCTGCCCAATCTCGCCCTTGAACACCCAAACCTTTACGCCGATGATGCCGTAGGTTGTCTTCGCCTCTGAGGTGCCATAGTCGATATCGGCACGCAGCGTATGCAACGGCACACGCCCTTCGCGATACCACTCGGTACGGGCAATCTCGATGCCGTTCAGACGGCCCGCGCTCATGATCTTGATGCCCTGCGCCCCGAGGCGCATCGCATTTTGCATCGCACGCTTCATCGCACGGCGGAACATGATGCGCTTCTCCAGTTGCGCGGTAATGCTGTCTGCGATCAACTGGGCATCGACTTCCGGCTTGCGCACTTCTTCAATGGCCAGATCGACGGATTGCAGCCCCATGCGCTTGCGCAATTCGGCGCGCAATGCTTCGATGTCTTCGCCTTTTTTGCCGATCACCATGCCTGGGCGTGCGGTATAAATCGTCACCTTTGCATTCTTTGCCGGGCGCTCGATGACCACCTTGGACACACCTGCTGCCGCCAATTTCTTTTTCAGAAATGCGCGAACCTCGATATCCTTGAGCAACAAATCAGAAAAGTTTTTGGTGTTGGAAAACCACTTGGAATCCCAGTTTTTACGAACGCACAACCGGAAGCCGGTTGGATGAATTTTTTGTCCCATAATTTACCCTTTGCTCCCGACGCGAACCGTGATGTGGCAAGTTTGCTTTTCAATTTTATTGCCGCGACCCTTGGCACGCGCCATGAAACGTTTCAGCGATGCAGCCTTGTCAACGTAGATGGTTGTCACCTTCAGTTCATCGATATCCGCGCCATCATTGTGCTCGGCATTGGCAATCGCAGATTCAAGAGCCTTCTTGATGATACTGGCGCCCTTCTTCGGGCTGAATGTCAGGATATTAAGCGCTTGCGCAACCGGCAAACCGCGAATCTGATCGGCAACCAGACGGCCTTTTTGCGCGGAAAGATGAATGTTTTTTGCAACTGCAGTAGTCGTTGTCATCATGCCCCCTTATTTCTTGACCGCTGCTTTTTTGTCAGCAGCATGGCCCTTGAAAGTGCGTGTCAGCGAAAACTCGCCCAGCTTGTGGCCCACCATATTTTCGGAGACATACACCGGGATGTGCTGCTTGCCGTTGTGCACCGCGATCGTCAAACCGACAAACTCGGGCAACACCGTGGAACGGCGCGACCAGGTTTTCACCGGACGCTTATCATTGGTCACACGCACCGTCTCAATCTTCTTGAGCAGGTGAGCGTCAACAAACGGGCCTTTTTTAATTGAACGTGCCATATCTATCTACCCCTTAAACCTGAAAGCGACGCCGCACGATCATGCCGCTAGTGCGTTTGTTGCGACGTGTACGGAAACCCTTGGCCGGCACACCCCATGGGCTGACCGGATGGCGCCCGGCAGCAGTCTTACCCTCGCCACCGCCGTGCGGGTGGTCTACCGGGTTCATCACCACGCCGCGAACCGTCGGACGGACACCGCGCCAACGCATTGCGCCGGCCTTGCCGATAGAACGCAGGCTATGCTCGGAATTACCTACCTCACCCAAAGTCGCCTTGCAATCGATATGCACCTTGCGAATTTCACCGGAGCGCAAACGCAATTGCGCATAGCTGCCTTCACGGGCCAGCAACTGCACCGAAGTGCCGGCAGAACGGGCCAACTGCGCACCCTTGCCTGGCAGCATCTCGATGCAATGTATCGTCGAACCAACCGGAACGTTGCGCAACGGCAACGCATTGCCCGGTTTGATCGGAGCCTCAGAACCGCTGATCAGCGTTGCGCCGGCAGAAACGCCCTTGGGCGCAATGATGTAACGGCGCTCGCCATCGGCGTAGCACAACAAAGCCAGATTTGCGCTGCGATTCGGATCATATTCCAGGCGCTCTACGGTCGCAGGAATGCCATCCTTGTTGCGTTTGAAATCCACCAGGCGATAATGCTGCTTGTGGCCGCCGCCCATATGGCGGGTGGTGATATGGCCGTTATTGTTGCGACCTGCAGTTTTGGTTTTCTTTTCCAGCAGCGCGGCTACCGGCTTACCCTTATGCAGCTCGCGATTGACCACACGCGTTACTGCGCGTTGTCCCGGGGTTGTTGGTTTTAGTTTAATCAATGCCATGATGATTACCCTTGCTCACTTGCAGCAAAATTGATTTCTTGTCCGGGAGTCAGGCACACATATGCCTTTTTCCAGTTATTGCGGCGTCCGACATAGCGGCCCATGCGTTTCACTTTACCCTTAACGTTGGCTATTTGTACGCTGCCCACACTTACCTTGAACATCATTTCAACGGCAGCCTTGATCTCCGGCTTGGTTGCATCAGGTGCAACACGGAAAATCACCTGCTCATTTTTGTCGGCAACATAGGTCGCCTTTTCGGAGATTTGCGGGGCGAGCAACACTTTCATCAGGCGCTCCTGGCTGAATTGTTGGGCACTCATGCGAACATCTCCTCAATTTTGGCCACAGCATTGCGTGTGACGATCACATTCGGAAAACGCACCAGGCTGACCGGGTCAGTCTGGTTGGCTTCCAGAACCAGCACATCAGGCAGGTTGCGCGAAGACAGATACAGGTTCTCATCCATATTGTCGGTGATGATCAGCAGGCGGCCATCCAGCCCCATCCCCTTGATCTTCTGTGCCAGAAGTTTTGTTTTAGGCGCATCGACCGTCAGGCTGTCGACAACCACCAGACGATTTTCGCTGACCAGCTTTGACAGGATCGACGCCAAGCCGGCACGGTACATCTTGCGATTGATTTTTTGCGTGTAATTTTCTTCGCCGGTATTCGGGAAAATCTTGCCGCCACCGCGCCACAATGGGCTGGATGCCATACCGGCACGAGCACGTCCGGTACCCTTTTGCGCAAACGGCTTGCGTGTGCTCTTGGCGATTTCACTGCGGCCTTTTTGCTTGCTGTTGCCGGCGCGCGCATTCGCCTGATAAGCGGTAACCAGTTGATGCACCAGATCTTCATTGTATGCGCGGCCGAACAGCTCGTCGGATGCGCTCAAATTAGCGGAAGCCTGGCCTTTATCGTTAATGACTTTAAGTTCCATTATGCACCTGCCTTCACTGCGGGGCGCACGATGATGCTGCTGTTCGTGCAACCCGGAACGGCGCCCTTTACCAGCAACAATTGGCGGGCAACATCGACACGCACGACCTGCAAATTTTGCACCGTCTTTTGCACATCACCCAGATGACCGGTCATACGCTTACCGGGAAACACACGACCCGGATCTTGCGCCATACCGATAGAACCCGGCACGTTGTGCGACTTGGAATTACCGTGCGAAGCACGGCCTGATTTGAAGTTGTAGCGTTTGATGGTGCCGGCATAACCCTTACCTTTGGAGATGCCCGTCACATCAACGAGTTGGCCCGCCTGAAAAATCTCGACACTGACCGTGGAACCTGCTTGCAGGCCGGCCAGTTGCTCAGGGGATACCGTAAATTCTTTTAGTGCACTCCCCGCTTCCACACCCGCCTTGGCGTAGTGCCCGGCGGCAGCCTTGCTGACGCGACCGGGACGGCGCACACCGTGTGCCAATTGCACAGCGGTATAGCCATCGGTATCAACGGATTTAACCTGAGTGACACGATTATTGGACACTTCCAGCACAGTTACCGGCAACGAAGAACCGTCTTCGGTAAATACGCGGGTCATGCCAATCTTGCGACCGACAAGTCCTAAGCTCATTTTAATTTCCTCTTGTTAAGGGGTTGACTACAATTGGTCAACCGATTCTTACAACTGGCACTGCAACTTTGTTGGGTTACGCGATAAAGCCGCTAACCCAACCTACACAACCATTACTGCAACTTGATTTCCACATCAACGCCGGCCGGCAGATCCAGCTTCATCAGCGCATCCACCGTCTTGTCGGTGGGGTCAACGATGTCCATCAGGCGCAGATGGGTGCGAATCTCGAACTGATCGCGCGAAGTCTTGTTGACGTGCGGGGAGCGCAGCACATCGAAACGCTCGATCTTGGTTGGCAACGGCACCGGGCCATTCACCACCGCGCCGGTACGCTTGGCAGTTTCAACGATTTGTGCTGCCGACTGATCGATCAAGCGATAGTCAAACGCCTTGAGGCGGATGCGAATTTTTTGACTTTGCATATTTTTCTCTTGCATTTACGCGGCAATGCCGCTAATTAAAGAACAAAATCGCGTGGCTCGGAAAACCTCAAGCCACGCGAGGGCGCGCATTGTATTATTACTCAACCAACTTTGCAAACAAAATCGGGAAGGGGGAAGTAGGATTTAGGATTTGGACAACCGCCCAAAATCCTAAATCCCAAATCCTCAATCCTGCTTTTCTTACTCAATAATCTTTGCAACCACACCCGCGCCGACGGTACGACCGCCTTCGCGGATCGCGAAGCGCAGGCCTTCTTCCATCGCGATCGGGTTGATCAGGCTGACGGTGATGCTGACGTTGTCGCCGGGCATGACCATTTCGGTGCCTGCCGGCAGTTCGACCGCGCCGGTCACGTCGGTGGTGCGGAAGTAGAATTGCGGACGGTAGCCCTGGAAGAACGGGGTGTGGCGACCGCCTTCGTCTTTGCCCAGCACGTAGATTTCGGCGGTGAATTTGGTGTGCGGGGTGATCGAGCCGGGTTTGGCCAGCACTTGACCGCGTTCGACTTCTTCGCGCTTGGTGCCGCGCAGCAGTACGCCGACGTTGTCGCCCGCCTGACCCTGGTCGAGCAGTTTGCGGAACATTTCGACGCCGGTACAGGTGGTTTTCTGGGTCGGTTTGATGCCGACGATTTCGATTTCTTCGCCGACCTTGATGATGCCGCGTTCGATACGGCCGGTCACGACGGTGCCGCGGCCGGAGATGGAGAATACGTCTTCGACCGGCATCAGGAAGGTGCCGTCCAGGGCGCGCTTCGGTTCGGGGATGTAGCTGTCCAGCGCGTCGGCCAGGCGGAAGATGGCCGGTTCGCCCAGGTCGCTCTGGTCGCCTTGCAGCGCCTTCAGTGCGGAGCCTTTGATGATGGGGATGTCGTCGCCGGGGAAGTCGTATTTGCTGAGCAGTTCGCGCAGTTCCATTTCGACGAGTTCGAGGAGTTCTTCGTCGTCGACCATGTCGCATTTGTTCATGAATACGACGATGTACGGTACGCCAACCTGGCGGGCCAGCA
Source organism: Gallionellaceae bacterium (assembly GCA_019753125.1). Classification (GTDB taxonomy): domain Bacteria; phylum Pseudomonadota; class Gammaproteobacteria; order Burkholderiales; family Gallionellaceae; genus Gallionella. The sequence goes on from JAIELH010000001.1 coordinate 67,893, forward strand.
GGATGTGCTCACGGGTCTGCGGCATCGGGCCGTCGGCTGCGGAGCAGACCAGGATCGCGCCGTCCATCTGGGCTGCGCCGGTGATCATGTTTTTGATGTAGTCGGCGTGGCCCGGGCAGTCTACGTGGGCGTAGTGGCGGGTGGCGGTTTCGTATTCGACGTGCGCGGTGTTGATGGTGATACCGCGCGCCTTTTCTTCCGGCGCTGCGTCAATCTGGTCGTAGGCCTTGGCTTCGCCGCCAAATTTTTTGGACAGCACGGTGGTGATCGCTGCGGTCAGCGTGGTCTTGCCATGGTCTACGTGGCCTATCGTGCCGACGTTGACGTGTGGTTTGGTGCGTTCAAATTTACTCTTTGCCATGATTATCGTCCCTTAAAATCAAAATTATTTCTTGTTCATAATTGCTTCGGCAACGTTCTTGGGCGCCTCGGAATAATGCTTGAATTCCATCGTGTAGGTTGCGCGACCTTGCGTTGCAGAGCGCAGTGAAGTGGAATAACCAAACATCTCGGACAATGGCACTTCAGCCTTGATCGATTTGCCGCCACCCATCATGTCATCCATACCCTGCACCATACCGCGGCGCGAGGAAAGATCGCCCATAACCGTACCGGCATAGTCTTCCGGCGTTTCAACCTCGACCGACATCATCGGCTCCAGCAACACCGGGCTCGCCTTACGCATACCGTCCTTGAATGCCATCGAAGCTGCCATCTTGAAGGCATTTTCGTTGGAGTCCACATCATGGTAGGAACCGTCGAACAATGTCACCTTGACATCCACCACCGGGAAGCCTGCCAACACGCCATTCGGCAGCGTATCGCGTAGGCCCTTTTCGACTGCCGGAATGTATTCACGGGGAACCGTGCCGCCCTTGATCGCATCGACAAATTCAAAACCCTTGCCCGCCTCGTTCGGCTCCATCTTGATCCACACATGACCATACTGGCCGCGGCCACCGGACTGCTTGACGAACTTGCCTTCGACTTCCGCCGGCTTCCTGATTGCTTCGCGATACGCCACTTGCGGCGCACCCACATTGGCTTCCACACCGAATTCGCGCTTCATGCGGTCAACCAGAATTTCCAGGTGCAACTCACCCATGCCGGACATGATCGTCTGGCCAGATTCTTCATCGGTACGCACACGGAATGAAGGATCTTCCGCGGCCAAACGCCCCAATGCGAGACCCATCTTTTCCTGGTCAGCCTTGGTCTTCGGCTCGACGGCGACGTGAATCACCGGCTCCGGGAACACCATGCGCTCGAGGATGATAGGCTTGTTCGGATCGCACAACGATTCGCCGGTAGTCACGTCCTTCAGGCCGATACATGCCGCGATGTCGCCCGCCAGAATCTCGTCGATCTCTTCGCGGTTGTTCGCGTGCATCTGCACGATACGCCCGATACGCTCTTTCTTGCCCCTGACCGGGTTATAGACCGTATCACCCTTCTTCAGCACGCCTGAATATACGCGCACGAAAGTCAACTGACCGACGAACGGATCGGTCATCAACTTGAATGCCAGCGCAGAGAAGCTCTCGCTATCGTCCGCCTTACGGCTTATCGGTTCTCCCGTTTCCGTCTCACCCGTCACATCGGGGATATCCACAGGAGAGGGCATGAATTGAATCACAGCATCCAGCATGCGCTGCACACCCTTGTTCTTGAACGCGGAGCCACACATCATCGGCTGAATTTCACAGGCGATGGTGCGAGTACGCAAACCAAGAATAATTTCGGCTTCAGTCAACTCGCCATTCTCAAGGTAATTGTTCATCAACTCTTCGGAAGCCTCAGCAGCCGATTCAACCATCTTGGCGCGCCACTCGGCAGCACTGGCGGCCAGCTCGGCCGGAATATCGCGATAGTCGAACTTCATACCCTGCGAAGCTTCATCCCAGTAGATGGCTTTCATCTTGATCAGATCAACCAAACCCTCGAACTTTTCTTCGGCGCCAATGGGAATAACAATAGGCACAGGAGTCGCACGCAAACGCACACCCATCTGTTCGACAACCTTGAAGAAATTCGCACCCTGGCGATCCATCTTGTTGACGAAAGCCAGACGCGGCACCTTGTACTTGTTAGCCTGGCGCCATACTGTTTCGGACTGCGGCTGCACGCCACCCACGGCGCAATACACCATACAGGCGCCGTCCAGAACACGCATCGAACGTTCCACCTCAATCGTGAAGTCCACGTGCCCCGGGGTATCGATGATATTGAAACGATGCTCCTGAAACTGATTCTCCATGCCTTTCCAGAAACAGGTCGTTGCGGCGGAAGTAATCGTGATGCCGCGCTCCTGCTCCTGTTCCATCCAGTCCATGGTGGCCGCGCCATCATGCACTTCGCCAATCTTGTGGCTTACGCCGGTGTAGAACAGGATGCGCTCGGTCGTCGTAGTCTTGCCCGCATCGATGTGCGCGCTGATACCGATGTTGCGATAACGGTTAATGGGTGTTTTACGTGCCACGGTGAATACCTAACTTAATCTGATTTAGAAACGGAAATGCGAGAAGGCCTTGTTCGCCTCAGCCATACGATGAACTTCTTCACGCTTCTTCACTGCGCCGCCACGACCCTCGGACGCATCGATCAACTCACCCGCCAGGCGCATACCCATGGATTTTTCGCCACGCTTACGTGCAGCCTCACGCAACCAGCGCATCGACAACGCCATACGACGCGACGGACGCACTTCAACCGGCACCTGATAGTTCGCACCACCAACACGGCGGCTCTTCACTTCCACCTGCGGCTTGGCATTATTCAATGCCAGATTGAAAACTTCGATCGCATCCTTGCCGGTCTTCTTGACGATTTGCTCCAGTGCACCATACAAAATGCGCTCGGCAACTGACTTCTTGCCGGCCGTCATCAGCACGTTTACAAATTTGGACAAATCCTGATTACCGAATTTCGGATCCGGCAAAACTTCGCGCTTGGGTACTTCTCTGCGTCTTGGCATATCAACCTCGAATAAATTGCTTAAAAATCAAATGGGGAAAATCAGGCTTTCTTGGCACGCTTGGCGCCGTACTTGGAACGTCCCTGTTTGCGGTCCTTCACACCTGCCGTATCCAGACTACCGCGCACCATGTGATAACGCACACCCGGCAAGTCCTTCACACGGCCGCCGCGCAACAGAACCACCGAGTGCTCCTGCAAGTTATGGCCTTCACCGCCAATATAGCTGATCACCTCAAAGCCATTAGTCAAACGCACCTTGGCCACTTTACGCAGCGCAGAGTTAGGCTTCTTTGGAGTTGTGGTATACACGCGGGTACATACGCCACGCTTCTGCGGGGAACCCGCCAACGCCGGCACCTTGCTCTTTTCTACGATTGCAACACGCGGCTTGCGGATCAACTGGTTAATGGTTGGCATTATCTACACATCCTAAAAAGATTCTAAAGTTCCGTTAAAAATCAACAAATAAAAAAATATACCGCCGCAGCATGACAAAAACTCATCCGCTGCGACGGAAAAAAGGTTGCGAATTCTAGTGAGAAACCCCAGATGTGTCAAGCAATTCGCTTGGCACAAACGCATCCGCTTCCTGCAACTCACGCCCTTCCGCCACATCGATACCCAAACGCTGTTTGCGTCGCGTAGTGTGGTAAGCCAATCCGGTGCCGGCAGGAATCAATCGGCCCACGATGACGTTTTCCTTCAAGCCGCGCAAATCATCCCGCTTGCCCATGATCGCCGCTTCGGTCAACACGCGCGTGGTTTCCTGGAAGGATGCCGCCGAAATGAACGAATCGGTAGACAACGATGCCTTGGTGATACCCAGCAACATATAGTCAAATGTCGCCGGCTCTTTTCCTTCGGCAATCACACGTTCGTTTTCTTCCAGCAAGTCGGCGCGTTCAACCTGCTCACCCGTGATGAAACGGGTAGCGCCTACTTCGTTGATCTGCACACGGCGCAACATCTGGCGCACGATCACTTCGATGTGCTTGTCGCTGATCTTTACGCCTTGCAGACGATACACTTCCTGCACCTCATCGGTAATGTAACGCGCCAGCGCCTCGACACCCAGCAAGCGCAGGATGTCATGCGGATCGGCGGGGCCGTCCACAATCATTTCGCCCTGGTTAACCACCTGCCCGTCATGCGCCAGCACGTGCTTCTCCTTGGAAATCAGGAATTCGTTGGCGACGCCATCCACATCGGTAATCACCAGGCGCTGCTTGCCCTTGGTATCCTTGCCGAACGAAACCGTACCCGTGCACTCGGCCAGCATACCGGCATCTTTCGGCACGCGCGCTTCGAACAGCTCGGCCACACGCGGCAAACCACCGGTAATGTCGCGCGTCTTGCTGCTTTCCTGAGGAATGCGCGCCAGCACATCGCCAACCCCGACATGCTGCCCATCTTCAACGGTGATAATGGATCCGGTTTGCAGCGTGACGCTGACCGATGTGTCGGTTCCCGCCAGCTTGACCTCGCGGCCGGCATCATCGATCAAGCGCACCATCGGCCGCAACACCGTCTTGCTTTGCGCACTGGCACGCTGCTTGGGATCGATGACCACCAAAGTGGACAACCCGGTCACATCATCGATCTGCTTGGCAACTGTCACACCCTCTTCGACGTTCTGGAAGCTGACCTTGCCGGCATATTCGGTGACAATCGGGCGAGTGTGCGGATCCCAAGTCGCCAGAACCACGCCCGCGCGCACCGCGTCGCCCTGTTTGACCGCCAATATCGCGCCATAAGGCACCTTGTGGCGTTCGCGCTCGCGGCCATGGTCGTCGGCGATGATGACTTCCGCGCTACGCGACACAACGATAGACTCGCCGCGTACCGTTGTCACCACACGCATATTCGGGCTGTGCTTCAGCACGCCATTAGACTTGCTTTCCACCTGGCTGGCCACGACGGTACGCGAGGCCGCGCCACCGATGTGGAAGGTGCGCATCGTCAACTGTGTGCCCGGTTCGCCGATAGACTGGGCGGCAATCACGCCAACCGCCTCGCCCACATTGATCATGCCGCCGCGACCCAAGTCACGGCCATAACACTTGGCGCACAAACCAAAACGGGTCTCGCAATTCAGCGGGGTGCGCACGCGCACCTCATCAATGCCCAGCGCCTCGATACGCTCCACTGCCGCCTCATCCAGCAAGACACCCGATTCATAAAGAGTTTCGGCTGTTTCCGGATTAACCACATCGACGCTGACCACGCGCCCCAGGATACGCTCACGCAATGCCTCGATGACTTCGCCGCCTTCAACGATGGCCTTCATTGCCGTGCCGTTCTCGGTGCCGCAATCGTCTTCGATCACCACCAGGTCTTGCGTGACATCCACCAGACGACGGGTCAGATAGCCCGAGTTCGCGGTCTTCAACGCGGTATCCGCCAACCCCTTGCGTGCACCGTGGGTGGAGATGAAGTACTGCAACATGTTCAACCCCTCGCGGAAATTCGCGGTGATCGGGGTTTCAATGATGGAGCCATCCGGCTTGGCCATCAGGCCGCGCATCCCGGCCAACTGGCGAATCTGCGCCGCCGAGCCGCGCGCGCCGGAATCCGCCATCATGTAAATGGAATTGAACGACTCCTGCATTACCGGCTTGCCCTTTTCCATACGCGGCTTGCCGGTCGCACGATCAACCACCGGCTCGCTACCCAACTGCTCCATCATGGCCTTGGCCACCACATCGCCGGTGCGCCCCCAGATATCCACCACCTTGTTGTAACGCTCACCGTCCGTCACCAGGCCGGAAGTGTACTGGGTATGGATCTCATGCACTTCTTTCTCTGCCGCGCCGATCAGCTCATTCTTTTGCGGGGGCATCAGCATGTCGTCCACGCAAATCGAAATGCCGGCACGGGTCGCGTAGGCAAAGCCGGTGTACATCAATTTATCTGCCATGATCACCGTATTGCGCAAACCGCATTGGCGGAAGCTGGCGTTGATCAGACGCGAAATTTCTTTCTTCTTGAGCGCCTTGTTGATCAGCGAGAACGGCAGGCCGGCAGGCAACACTTCGGACAGCAAAGCACGGCCCACGGTCGTTTCATAGCGAACCATTTTTTCTACTGGCTCACCTTGCTTATCCTGGTGCGTTTCTTTGAGGCGCACCACCACCTTGGCTTGCAACTCGACTTCACGCGTCTCGTAAGCGCGCGACACTTCGGCGATATTGGCGAACATCGAACCTTCGCCCAAGGCGCCCAGTTTTTCGCGCGTCATGTAGTACAGGCCCAGCACGATATCCTGCGACGGAACGATGATCGGTTCGCCGTTCGCTGGAGACAGCACGTTATTGGAAGCCAGCATCAGCGTGCGCGCTTCCATCTGCGCCTCCAGCGACAACGGCACGTGAACGGCCATCTGGTCGCCGTCGAAGTCGGCGTTGAATGCCGAACACACCAACGGGTGCAACTGGATCGCCTTGCCTTCTATCAGGATCGGCTCAAATGCCTGAATACCGAGGCGGTGCAACGTCGGCGCGCGGTTCAACAGAACCGGATGTTCGCGGATCACTTCTTCGAGGATGTCCCACACGACAGGCTCTTCGGCCTCGACCATGCGCTTGCTGGCCTTGATCGTGGTCGCCAGCCCCATCGCTTCGAGGCGGCTGAAAATAAACGGCTTGAACAATTCCAGCGCCATCTTTTTCGGTAAGCCGCATTGATGCAACTTCAGTTGCGGGCCCACCACGATGACCGAACGGCCGGAGTAGTCAACGCGTTTACCCAGCAAATTCTGGCGGAAACGGCCGCTCTTGCCCTTGATCATGTCCGCCAGCGATTTTAACTGGCGCTTGTTCGCGCCGGTCATCGCCTTGCCGCGGCGGCCGTTATCCAGCAAGGAATCCACCGCTTCCTGCAACATACGCTTCTCGTTGCGCACGATGATGTCCGGCGCCTTCAATTCGAGCAGGCGGCGCAGGCGGTTGTTGCGGTTGATTACACGGCGATACAGATCGTTCAGGTCGGAAGTGGCAAAACGCCCGCCATCCAGCGGAACCAGCGGACGCAGTTCCGGCGGCAGCACCGGCAGCACTTCCATCACCATCCATTGCGGCTTGATTCCGGAAGCGTTGAATGCCTCCAGCACTTTCAGCCGCTTGGCATATTTCTTGATTTTGGTTTCGGAACCGGTAGCAGCCAGATCGGCGCGTATGGTCTCGATCTCGCTGGTGACATCCAGCCCGCTCAACAGCGCGCGAACCCCTTCCGCACCCATCATCGCGGTGAACTCGTCGCCGTATTCCTCGGTCTTGGCGAGATAATCATCCTCGGACAGCAGTTGGCCGCGGTTCAATGGGGTCATGCCGGGTTCGGTAACGACATAGGCCTCAAAATACAATACGCGCTCAATATCGCGCAGCGTCATATCCAGCACCATGCCGAGGCGCGACGGCAGCGACTTCAAAAACCAGATATGCGCTACCGGCGAAGCCAATTCGATGTGCCCCATGCGCTCGCGGCGCACCTTGGACAAGGTGACTTCGACGCCGCATTTCTCACAAATCACACCGCGATGCTTGAGGCGCTTGTACTTGCCGCACAGGCACTCGTAATCCTTTACCGGCCCGAAAATCTTGGCGCAGAACAGCCCGTCGCGCTCCGGCTTGAAAGTACGATAGTTGATGGTCTCAGGCTTCTTGACTTCGCCATAAGACCAGGAGCGGATTTTCTCCGGCGATGCGAGGCCGATCTTGATCGCATCAAATTCTTCTTTTTGTGTGACCTGCTTGAACAAATCCAGCAATGATTTCATGTGTGACTCCTAATTCAGAAAACAGCAGACAGAAGGCAGAGGACAGAATGTTGTGTGGCTTCGCCACGCTTTATTAGAAAGAACACTGCGCAGCAGACGACATTCTGTCCTCTGTCAGCGAAGCGTCTATCTTCTGTCATCTGATTAATTCCGTACCAAATCCATATCAATACCCAGGGAACGAATTTCCTTGATGACAACATTGAAGGATTCCGGCATGCCGGCATCAATCTTGTGGTCGCCCTTGACGATGCTTTCATAAACCTTGGTGCGCCCGGCCACATCGTCCGACTTGACGGTCAGCATTTCCTGCAACGTGTAAGCGGCGCCGTAAGCCTCCAGCGCCCACACTTCCATTTCACCGAAACGTTGGCCGCCGAACTGCGCCTTACCGCCCAGCGGTTGCTGCGTCACCAGGCTGTATGGGCCGGTGGAGCGCGCGTGCATCTTGTCATCGACCAGATGGTGCAACTTCAACACATGCTTGTAGCCGACGGTCACCGGGCGATCGAATGCCTCGCCGGTGCGACCATCGTGCAGCGTGGTCTGGCCGGACAACGGCAAATCCGCCAGCTCCAGCATGTACTTGATTTCCTCCTCGCTGGCTCCGTCGAACACCGGCGTCGCAAATGGCACGCCACGCGTCAGGTTGCGGCACAACTCGATGATCTCGTCATCGCTGAACTGATCCAGTTCGACAGCCTGGCCGTTCTGATGGTTGTATATCTTGTTCAGGAATTTGCGCATTTCGGCGATCTTGGCATGGTTTTGCAGCATGTCGTCAATCTTCTTGCCCAAGCCCTTGGCCGCCCAACCCAGATGGGTTTCCAGAATCTGCCCGATGTTCATACGCGACGGCACGCCGAGCGGATTCAGCACCACATCCACCGGTGTCCCATCCGCCATGTACGGCATGTCTTCCACCGGCACGATGCGCGACACCACGCCCTTGTTGCCGTGGCGCCCCGCCATCTTGTCGCCTGGTTGCAGGCGGCGTTTCACCGCGACATATACCTTGACCATTTTCTGTACGCCGGCTTGCAGCTCATCACCCTGCGTCAGTTTCTTCTTCTTCAATTCATATGCGGCGTCAAATTCGACACGTTTCTGTGCCAAGCCATCTTTGACCTGCTCCATCTGGGCAGCCACTTCATCATCGGCCACACGAATATCGAACCACTGGTGATGCTCGATGCTGCTCAAGTATTCCTTGCTCAGCTTGGTGCCCTTCGCCAGTTTCTTCGGTCCGCCGTTGGCGACCTTGTTTTGCAGCAGCTTTTCCAGACGCGCAAATACGTCGGCCTCCACGATGCGCATCTGATCCGCCAGATCCTTCTTGTAGCGCAACAGTTCGTCGTCGATGATCTGTTGTGCGCGCTTGTCGCGCTGCAAGCCTTCGCGGGTGAACACCTGCACATCGATCACCGTCCCGGAAACACCGGCATCGACGCGCAAGCTGGTATCTTTCACGTCGGATGCTTTTTCGCCAAAGATGGCACGCAGCAATTTTTCTTCCGGAGTCAATTGAGTCTCGCCCTTGGGCGTTACCTTGCCAACCAGCACGTCACCGGGACCGACTTCGGCGCCGATATGCACGATGCCGCATTCGTCCAGACGCGCCAGTTGCGCTTCGGCCAGATTGGGAATGTCGCGGGTAATTTCTTCCGCCCCCAACTTGGTGTCGCGCGCCGCGACGGTCAACTCTTCGATGTGAATCGAAGTGAAGCGATCCTGCGCCAGAACACGCTCCGAAATCAGAATCGAGTCTTCGTAGTTGTAGCCGTTCCACGGCATGAACGCGACCAGCATATTCTGCCCGAGAGCCAGCTCGCCCATGTCGGTGGAGGCGCCGTCAGCCACCACATCGCCGCGCGCAATCATGTCGCCGACTTTGACCAGAGGACGCTGATTGATGTTGGTGTTCTGGTTGGAACGGGTGTACTTGGTCAAGTTGTAGATGTCCACGCCAACTTCGCCGGCGGTGGTTTCATCGTCATTGACGCGCACCACGATACGTCCTGCGTCCACGTAATCGATACGCCCGCCACGCCAAGCCTGCACGGTGGTGCCCGAGTCCACTGCCACGGTACGCTCAAGACCGGTGCCCACCAGCGGCTTCTCGGCACGCAAACACGGCACTGCCTGGCGTTGCATGTTCGCACCCATCAACGCACGGTTCGCATCGTCATGCTCAAGGAACGGAATCAGCGAAGCGGCGACAGATACCACCTGCGAGGGCGACACGTCCATATACTCCAGCTTGTCCGGATCTGCCAAAACAAATTCGTTGTGGTGGCGCGCCGATACGATGTCATTGGTGAAGTGGCCCTTCTTGTCCAACTCGGCATTTGCCTGAGCAATCGTGAACTTGCCTTCTTCAATCGCCGACAAGTAATCGACATCGTCCGCTACCTTACCCTTCGAAACCTTGCGATACGGCGTTTCGATGAAACCGTACTCGTTGGTGCGCGCGTACAGCGCCAGCGAATTGATCAGGCCGATGTTCGGACCTTCCGGAGTTTCGATCGGGCAGACACGGCCATAGTGGGTCGGATGCACGTCGCGCACCTCGAAACCGGCGCGTTCGCGCGTCAGACCACCCGGCCCAAGCGCGGAAATGCGGCGCTTGTGGGTGATCTCCGACAACGGATTGGTCTGGTCCATAAACTGCGACAGTTGGCTGGAGCCAAAGAACTCCTTGACCGCTGCCGAGATCGGCTTGGCGTTGATCAGGTCATGCGGCATCAGGTTGTCGGTTTCGGCCTGCCCGAGGCGTTCCTTGACCGCACGTTCGACGCGCGCCAGACCGGCGCGGAACTGGTTTTCCGCCAATTCGCCCACGGCACGCACACGGCGATTTCCCAAGTGATCGATATCGTCGATCTCGCCGCGGCCATTGCGCAGCTCAACCAGTATCTTCACGACTTCGACGATGTCCTCGTTGGACAGAATCGAAGCGCCGGTCAACTCCTCGCGCCCGACACGGCGGTTGAACTTCATGCGGCCAACAGCCGACAGATCGTAGCGCTCTTCGTTGAAGAACAACCCTTGGAACAAACCTTCCACCGCATCTTCGGTAGGCGGCTCGCCGGGGCGCATCATGCGGTAGATCGCCACACGCGCGGTCCATTGGTCGACCGTTTCATCGGTGCGCAACGTTTGCGAGATGAACGCGCCATGATCCAGATCATTGGTATACAGCGTGCGTATCTTGGCAATGCCGGCTGCCTGCAGCTTTTGTAGCAGCGCTTCGGTGATTTCGTCGTTGGCGTTGGCGATGATTTCGCCGCTGTCCTTATCCACGACATTGGTCGCGATCACGCGGCCGATCAGGAATTCATCGGTGACTGCCAGCTTATCGATCCCGGCCTCCTGCATTTCGCGGATGTGGCGCACGGTGATGCGCTTGTCCTTGGCCACGATGATCTTGCCGTTTTTGCCGAGAATATCAAAGCGTGCCACATCACCGCGCAGACGCTCGGCTACCACTTCAAACTGGATACCCTTCTTGCCCAGATGGAACGTATCAAACTCGAAGAACATGTTGAGCATGTCTTCATTGTTATATCCCAGCGAGCGCAACAGGATAGTGACCGGCATCTTGCGGCGGCGGTCGATACGGAAGTACACATAGTCCTTCGCGTCAAATTCGAAATCCAGCCAGGAACCGCGATAAGGAATGATGCGCGCGGAAAACAACAGCTTGCCCGAGGAATGCGTCTTGCCGCGATCATGCTCGAAGAACACGCCGGGTGAACGATGCAACTGCGAGACGATGACACGCTCCGTTCCATTGATTACAAATGAACCGGTATGCGTCATCAACGGGATTTCACCCATGTAGACTTCCTGCTCCTTCACTTCCTTGACCGTAGGCTTTGACGCCTCCTTGTCCATGATGGTCAGGCGCACGCGTGCGCGCAGCGGAGAGGCATAGGTCAGACCACGCTGCTGGCATTCCTTCACGTCGAACGGCGGCATGCCCAGCATATAGCTGACAAAATCAAGACGCGCATTCTTGGAATGGCTGTGAATCGGGAAGATTCCGTTGAAAGCAGCCTGCAAACCCTCGTTTTTGCGTTGTTCCGGCGGAGTATAAGCCTGCAAAAACGCTGCAAAGGATTCCAGTTGAGTGGACAACAGGAAAGGAACCGGCAACGCGCCGACTCGCTTGGCAAAACTTTTACGGATACGTTTTTTTTCAGTAAAAGAATAGCTCATAATAATCTCCACGATTGAAGGAAAACAAAGTTTGCGGGCCTTCGCCTTGCGGCGAAATGCCTGCGAAAATCACTTCGGAACAGGCAAACCATCAGGTTATGCCGGAGCCAAAAAGACAGGGGGCAGGAGGCGTTTTAAACATCCTGGCCGCCGGCTTCTTAAAGCGGCAAAAGGCTGACGGTAAGCCGTCAGCCTTTCTGCAACACATGACGTTACTTGATTTCAGCAGTTGCGCCAGCTTCGATCAATTGCTTGGCGATTGCGTCAGCATCGGCCTTGGATACGCCTTCCTTGACAGCCTTGGGCGCACCGTCCACCAAGTCCTTGGCTTCTTTCAAGCCCAAGCCGGTAATGGCACGCACTACCTTGATCACGTTCACCTTGCTGTCGCCAGCACCAGTCAGGATCACGTTGAATTCGGTCTGCTCGGCGGCAGCAGCGGCAGCACCGCCACCAGCAGCCGGGCCTGCCACGGCAACGGCCGCAGCCGATACGCCAAATTTTTCTTCCATTTGCTTGATCAGTTCAGACAACTCCAGCACCGTCATGCCGGCAATAGCGTCCATCAAGTCAACATTAGTTACAGCCATGTCATTCTCCTATTCAGTTAATTCAAAAATTAAGCGGTTGCGGTTTCTTTGCTGTCGCGGATCGCAGCCAGAGTACGCACAAACTTCGCAGTCGTAGCATTCATCGTTGCCATCAGGCGCGCAATCAGCTCGTCGCGGCTCGGGGTTGCAGCAAGCACGCCGACCTGTTCCGCAGACATCATGGAACCGCTCATTGCGCCAGCCTTGATCACCAGCTTGCTATTGTTCTTGGCAAAATCAAACACCACTTTCGCCGCAGCGACCGGATCGGCACTCATGCTATACACAAGAGGGCCAACCATTTTTTCGGCCAGCGGTTCAAATGGGGTTCCCTGCACCGCGCGCCGTGCCAAGGTGTTTTTCAACACATGGAAATACACCCCGGACTTGCGTGCATTGGCGCGCAAGCTGGTGATGTCGGCGACTCCGATACCACGGTATTCTGCCAAGACAATGGTTTGCGACTGCGCCACTTGTGCGCCAACTTCCGCTACCACAGCCTGTTTTTCTTGCAGATTGAGACTCAAGTCTTCCTCCATTATCCGAAATGTACTCGCGTACATTTCATCGATTACAACAGCGACCTTGAGCCAGGAGAACAACCATTCCTGCTCGCGGGCACACCATCTGCGGGGGATACCAGAGGGCGGAAGACAGAATACAGAGGACAGAAAACCTCCACACACCATCGACTACCCGCCGAACATTAAGCCTTGCGGCTCCACCGGTCTTGGATGCTGCATACACGCCAGCAGTCCAAAAACAAATGCTGGCGAGACCACAGCCTCGCCAACAAATTCTTCACCAACAAATTACTATGCAGTCAGGCTCGCCTGCTCGATGCGAATACCCGCGCCCATCGTGCTGGAAACCGACATCTTCCTCAGGTATATCCCTTTGGATGCGGCCGGCTTGGCCTTGTTCAGCGCCTCAACCAGCGCCAGCAGATTTTCACGCAATGCTTCCGGCGCAAACGACGCGCGTCCGATCGTGCATTGCACTATACCGTTCTTGTCGGTGCGATACTGCACCTGACCAGCCTTGGCGTTTTTCACCGCGCCCGCCACATCGGCCGATACCGTGCCAACCTTGGGATTGGGCATCAAACCGCGCGGCCCGAGAATCTGGCCCAATTGCCCGACCAAGCGCATCGCATCCGGGCTGGCGATCAGCACGTCGAAATTCAGGTTGCCGCCCTTGATCGATTCGGCCAAGTCGTCAAAACCCACAATATCCGCACCAGCAGCCTTGGCCTCTTCGGCCTTCGCGCCCTGCGCAAATACCGCTACGCGCACCACTTTGCCGGTGCCCTTGGGCAATACCACGGAGCCACGCACCAATTGATCCGACTTGCGCGCATCGATACCCAGATTTATCGCAACGTCGATAGACTCATCGAACTTGGCCACGGCATTTTCCTTGACCAGCTTCAACGCATCGCTCAGCGGATACAGTTTGTTGCGGTCGACCTTGGCCGCGATTGCTTTATAACGTTTGGACATGTTATACGCCCTCCACAGTGATACCCATGCTGCGCGCGCTACCGGCGATGGTGCGCACGGCTGCATCCATATCTGCGGCAGTCAAATCCGGCATCTTGGTTGTTGCGATTTCTTCCGCCTGCTTGCGGGTCAACTTGCCCACCTTGTCGGTATGCGGCGTCTTGCTGCCCTTCTGAATACCGGCAGCCTTCTTGATCAGAATGGTTGCGGGCGGCGTCTTCATGATGAAGGTGAAGCTCTTGTCCGCAAATGCGGTAATCACCACCGGAATCGGCAGGCCCGGCTCAACGCCCTGGGTTTGCGCGTTAAACGCCTTGCAGAATTCCATAATATTCAAACCGCGCTGACCCAATGCCGGGCCGATGGGCGGACTTGGGTTTGCCTTGCCGGCAGGCACTTGCAGCTTGATATAGCCGACGACTTTCTTTGCCATGATTCTCTCCTATCAAACGGGTGCTAGCGAAACTTCCGTCTCTCCCCAACATTGAGAAATGACAAACGGGAAACTGCATCTGCATTTTCTGCAGACTGCGTTCCCCATCCGCATTCCTCGCTCCTCAGCCTTTTTCTACCTGGCTGAAATCCAGCTCCACGGGCGTCGAGCGGCCAAATATGGTCACTGCCACGCGGATTTTATTCTTGTCGTAATTGACGTGCTCAACCACACCATTGAAGTCGGTAAACGGACCATCCTTGACACGCACTGCCTCGCCCACTTCGAACAGCACCTTGGGCCTGGGTTTTTCGACCCCCGCCTGCATTTGCTGCATGATGTTCTGCACTTCCTTTTCGCTGATCGGCGTTGGCTTCATCGCCGAGCCACCGAGGAAACCGGTCACCTTGGGAGTGTTTTTCACCAAGTGCCAACTCTCGTCGGTCATTTCCATTTCGACCAGCACATAACCCGGAAAAAACTTGCGTTCCGTTATGCTTTTTTGCCCAGACTTCAGCTCCACGACCTCTTCGACCGGAACCAGAATCTGGCCAAACTTATCCTGCATGCCCTCGCGCTGAATACGTTCAAGCAGCGCCCGTTGCACGCTTTTCTCAAACTGCGAGTACGTATGAACAACATACCAACTCTTGGCCATCACTCACCCCGTCCCATCAGCTTATTCACCAACATCATCAAACTGGCATCCACCACCCACAAAAACAAGGCCATGGTGATTGCAAACAAAATCACCACACCCGTGGTTTGCAGCGTTTCCTTGCGCGTCGGCCAAACCACACGCTTCGCCTCGGCGACGGAATCCTTGCCGAAAGCAAAAAACCGCTTGCCCGGCTCACTGGTCCACGCCACCCCCGAAGCCAACAACAAACCTGCCAGCACCGAAGCCAGCTTCAACACTGCCGCGCTATTCTGCAGATAGTAGAAACCCGCAACGCCTGCCACAACCAGCAGAAATGCCACGAGCAACTTGATTTTATCCGCCATGGCGATTATCCCAATCAACTTTTTACTTACTTTTGGCAGGCCAGGAGGGTCTCGAACCCCCAACCCTCGGTTTTGGAGACCGATACTCTACCAATTGAGCTACTGGCCTAAAATCGGGGAAGGGGGAAGAGTAAAGAGGGAAGGGTAACTGCCAAACCACACCCTTCTCCCTTCCCCCTTCTCCCTTCTCATTCTTTACTCAATAATCTTTGCAACCACACCCGCACCGACAGTACGACCGCCTTCGCGAATCGCGAAGCGCAGGCCTTCTTCCATCGCGATCGGGTTGATCAGGCTGACGGTGATGCTGACGTTGTCGCCGGGCATGACCATTTCGGTGCCTGCCGGCAGTTCGACCGCGCCGGTCACGTCGGTGGTGCGGAAGTAGAATTGCGGACGGTAGCCCTGGAAGAACGGGGTGTGGCGACCGCCTTCGTCTTTGCCCAGCACGTAGATTTCGGCGGTGAATTTGGTGTGCGGGGTGATCGAGCCGGGTTTGGCCAGCACTTGACCGCGTTCGACTTCTTCGCGCTTGGTGCCGCGCAGCAGTACGCCGACGTTGTCGCCCGCCTGACCCTGGTCGAGCAGTTTGCGGAACATTTCGACGCCGGTACAGGTGGTTTTCTGGGTCGGTTTGATGCCGACGATTTCGATTTCTTCGCCGACCTTGATGATGCCGCGTTCGATACGGCCGGTCACGACGGTGCCGCGGCCGGAGATGGAGAATACGTCTTCGACCGGCATCAGGAAGGTGCCGTCCAGGGCGCGCTTCGGTTCGGGGATGTAGCTGTCCAGCGCGTCGGCCAGGCGGAAGATGGCCGGTTCGCCCAGGTCGCTCTGGTCGCCTTGCAGCGCCTTCAGTGCGGAGCCTTTGATGATGGGGATGTCGTCGCCGGGGAAGTCGTATTTGCTGAGCAGTTCGCGCAGTTCCATTTCGACGAGTTCGAGGAGTTCTTCGTCGTCGACCATGTCGCATTTGTTCATGAATACGACGATGTACGGTACGCCAACCTGGCGGGCCAGCAGGATGTGCTCACGGGTCTGCGGCATCGGGCCGTCGGCTGCGGAGCAGACCAGGATCGCGCCGTCCATCTGGGCTGCGCCGGTGATCATGTTTTTGATGTAGTCGGCGTGGCCCGGGCAGTCTACGTGGGCGTAGTGGCGGGTGGCGGTTTCGTATTCGACGTGCGCGGTGTTGATGGTGATACCGCGCGCCTTTTCTTCCGGCGCTGCGTCAATCTGGTCGTAGGCCTTGGCTTCGCCGCCAAATTTTTTGGACAGCACGGTGGTGATCGCTGCGGTCAGCGTGGTCTTGCCATGGTCTACGTGGCCTATCGTGCCGACGTTGACGTGTGGTTTGGTGCGTTCAAATTTACTCTTTGCCATGATTTTTCCTTATCAATGTCAAACGTTAACAATAAAAACTGACTGGTGCCCATGGCGAGAATCGGACTCGCGACCTCTCCCTTACCAAGGGAGTGCTCTACCACTGAGCCACATGGGCAAACATACAAACTGGAGCGGGTGAAGGGGATCGAACCCTCGTCGTAAGTTTGGAAAACTTCTGCTCTACCATTGAGCTACACCCGCAGTGCCCCCAACCAACAAAGCTCCACCAACGCAACCGCCCGTCCAAAAACACGAGCAGTCGCCACAACACCAGCTGATATATTTGGTGGAGGGGGAAGGATTCGAACCTTCGTACTCTAAGAGGGCAGATTTACAGTCTGCTGCCTTTAACCACTCGGCCACCCCTCCAAACAGAACGCGCAATTATGCCAATCCCCGGCCCGCATGTCAAACCATACTGTGCGATCATGCTGCCCAGCCTGTTTCAAATCGCCACTACATCGGCCCCTGGCGTTTGCGCAGCACGATCCCGCGAAACCATCCTCCCGCCAGCGCAGGTACATTGCTGACTACTTCCAGTTCCGGTGTGGCGCACAGCACCTCCTCGAATACCACATCCATCCTCGTGGCAAGGCGGCGCACCAACGGATTGAGCGCACGGCGCAGCCAGGCATGCTGGTGCGGGCGCAGGAATTTATCGAGAAGAATAATGGTGCCGCCGGGCTTGAGCACACGCGCCGCTTCGGCCAGGCAGCGTTGCGGTTGCGGCACAATAGCGACAATCAAATGCAGCACGACATGATCGAAAGAGGCGTCGGCAAACGGCAACGCCATGCTGTCGCCCAGTATGATATCCACTCGTAATCCCTTGCCGCGCGGCTTGGCGTATGCCAGCATCGCCGCGCTGAAGTCGAGCGCGACGTAATGGTGCAAGGCCGGCAGCAACGGAAAATCCAGCCCGGTGCCGGCGCCGCTTACCAGCACGCGTCCCGGCGCATCCGACGGCAGGGCGCGCAACGACTGGGCGCGCGCATTCGCCAGCGCCCGCGCCACAACAAAATCGTAGAGCGGAGCCAGCAAGCTGTAGCTCGCCCTGAGCAGCGGGTTCTCACGGTAAGGCTGGTTATTGGCCGGCATCTTTGCAAATCACCGCAACGAATAATCCAGCAACACTCCGGCAAATACCGCCGCGCCAAACCAGTTGTTATGCAGAAAAGCCGCGAAGCAATTCTCGCGGCTTCTGTTCTTGATCAGCGTGTAGTGATACAGCGCGATGCCCGCCGCAACGGCCAGCCCCGCGTAGTAAAACTGCCCCAGCCCCGCCATCTGTCCCGCCCACGCCAGCAACACCAGCGTGATGCCGTAACAGGCCATCACCGCCAGCACATCGTGCTTGCCGAAAAACAGCGCCGAAGAATGGATGCACAGATGGGCATCATCATCGCGATCCACCATCGCGTACTCGGTGTCGTAGGCAACCGCCCAGAACGTATTGGCAGCCAGCATCAGCCACGCCACCGGCGGCACGCTGTCGAGCTGCGCGGCGAACGCCATCGGAATGCCGAAGCCGAACGCGATGCCGAGATAGGCCTGCGGGATCGCGAAGAAGCGTTTCGTGAACGGGTAGCTGGCGGCGAGAAACGCCGCCGGAACGGACAACAGCAGCGTCAGGTTATTCAGCGGCAGGATCAGCACCAAGGCGGCGAGCGTCAGCGCCGCAGCCAGCCGCAACGCCTCGCCGGATGCAATGCGCCCGCTGGTAATCGGGCGTTCGCGGGTGCGCTTGACGTGCTTGTCGATGTGGCGGTCCGCATAGTCGTTGATGACGCACCCGGCGGAGCGCATCAGCACCGTGCCGAGCACAAAGATAACCACGATGTGCCATGCCGGATGCCCGCTGCCCGCGACCCATACGCCCCACAGCGTCGGCCACAGCAACAGCAGGATGCCGATCGGGCGGTTCAGCCGGGTGAGTTGAAAATACAGCGCGAGGCGTTCGGTAAGGTTCATGGGGCGATTTTAACCTGCTCCACCATTCCCGTCTTCGCGGGAAATGACGGAGTGGCAAGTTTTACATGCTACCGCGCTCGTCAGCTATTTCGGTCTCGGCCACTTCCCGCCCCTGAGCAGCCCGTTCCAGTAAATCAGCGGCATCGCATAGCGCTTCAGCAGGTACATGCTGTAGCGC
The DNA here is from genome assembly GCA_019753125.1 of Gallionellaceae bacterium. Classification (GTDB taxonomy): domain Bacteria; phylum Pseudomonadota; class Gammaproteobacteria; order Burkholderiales; family Gallionellaceae; genus Gallionella. The sequence continues at coordinate 86,932 of JAIELH010000001.1, forward strand.
TCCTTGCCCTGGTCGAACGGGAAGGTTTCGCAGGGGTTTAGCGCGTAGTCGAATTCGGCCAGGATCAATTTTCCATACCCGGTGACCAGCGGACAGGAAGTGTAGCCATCATAACTGGCCGCCGGCTGCCGGCCCGCGATGACCGCGAGCAGGTTCGCCACCAGCAGCGGGCTCTGAGCGCGCACCGCTGCGGCGGTCTTGGAGGTGGGCAGGCTGCTGGCGTCGCCGAGGCTGAATACGTTCGGGTAGCGCACGTGTTGCAGCGTGTCCTTGTTCACGTCCACCCAGCCGGCCGGATTGGCGAGCGGGCTTTGCTTGACGAAGTCCGGCGCGCTCATCGGCGGCACCACATGGAGCATGTCGTAACGTTGGACAATCGTCTCGCCGCTGTCGAGATTGCGGATGATCGCCTCCCGTGAAGCCGCGCGGATCTCGACCAGGTCGTGCTTGAAGCGGGTCTCGATGTGCCTCGGCTTGACCACCTGTTCGATGAGCGCCGTGGCATATTTTGGCGCACTGAAGATCGTCGGCGTGGCGCAATAGTAAATGATGTTTGACTTGTCCCGGATGCCCTGCTTGCGGAAATAATCTTCGGCGAGGTACATGATCTTCTGCGGCGCGCCGGCGCATTTAATCGGCGGGGGCGGAAAATTGAACACGGCGTTGCCGCCCTTGAAGTTCCTGATGTTTTCCCAGGTGCTGCCGACCGTGTCGTAGCTGTAGTTGCTGCACACCCCGTTCTTGCCCAGCGTTTCCGGCAGCCCCTTGATCTTGTGCCAATCGATCTGCAATCCGGGCGCGACGACCAGATAGTCGTAGCCGATCTCGTTGCCGTCGCGAGTCTTCAGGCAGTTCGCGGCGGGATCGAATTCAGTGACCGCATCCCGGATCCACGTCGCCCCGGCCGGGATCAGCCCGACCATCGGCCGCTCCGACCGTTCCCGGTCGATGATGCCGGCGCCTGCCAGCGTCCAGGCCGGCTGGTAATAATGCTTGTCGGACGGCTCAACGATCGCGACATCCTTGCAGCCCTCATGCAATAACCGGGCGGCAACGCTGAGTCCTGCGGCGCCGCCGCCGACGATCAGAATCTGGTGATGTATCTTGTTTGCCATATATGCATTCCTTTTTTTGTATCCAATACTGTTTCTCAGGTTGCCAGCTTCAACACTCCCGGCAAAAACACCTCTGTCACCAGCAACGGCGCGCCGTGCAGGTAGAACAGCGAGCGGCGCGCCCACAGCCGGCCGGGAGCATTGCCCAGCACCGCAGTGGCGCGCTGGTACAGCGGGTGATGCGCGCGCAGTGCCAGATAATGCAGCGGCTGGCGCGCGACCAGCGGATGGGAGAACAGCAGCGCGCCGAGCGGCTTGTTGCCCAGGCCGCGCACCTCGGCCCATGCGCCGCGCAGGTGTACCTGGGCGCATGCGCTGTGCGCGAACACCACCGGCTGGCCGTCGGCATACAGGAACACTTCGCGCGACCAGGCGAACTGGCGCGGCGTGATGCCGAGCAGCGCCGATTCATCGAAGGCGATGCGCGCCAGGCCGCTGCGCAGATTGCGCACCGCAAAGTGACTGCAACGCTGCTGAATGCGTTGCGTCAGCGAGCCGTGGTCGCGCAGCCATGGCGCAATACCGGCCTCGCAGCCCAATGCCGCGCCGTGCCAGAATCTATCTGACTGAACTTCTCTAGACATGCAGGTAGTCATGTTTGTTTGCCATCCAGCGCCGCAAATGCGCGCGCGCCGCGTCGGGAGCATCGTGCAGCAATTCATCGGCGGCTTGCCGTGCCTGTTCCAACAGGTCTTCATCCGCGCTGATATCGGCGAAGCGTAACATTGCCACGCCGCTTTGTCGCGCACCGAGCAGCTCGCCCGGGCCGCGCAATTGTAAATCCTGTTGCGCGATCGCGAAGCCATCGGTGCTCTCATAGATGATTTTCAGGCGCGCGCGCGCCAGCTCGGAAAGCGGTTGCTGATACAGCAGGATGCACAGGCTCTGCTCTGCGCCGCGCCCGACCCGCCCGCGCAGTTGATGCAGTTGCGCCAACCCCATGCGCTCGGCATGGTCGATCACCATCAGGCTGGCGTTCGGCACATCCACGCCAACTTCGATCACGGTGGTGGCGACCAGCAATTGCACTTCGCCCGCCTTGAACGCCGCCATCACGCGCGCCTTTTCGGCGGCATCCAGCTTGCCGTGCGCCAAGCCGACGCGAATATCCGGGAAAGTTTCGTTGAGCAGTTGGAAGGTCTCCAGCGCGGTCTGCAATTGCAGCGCTTCAGATTCGTCGATCAGCGGGCACACCCAATACGCCTGCTGTCCCTCAAGGCAGGCAGCGCGCACCCGCTCGAACACCTCGTCGCGGCGCGCATCGCTGACCAGTTTGGTAATCACCGGCGTGCGCCCCGGCGGCAATTCATCGATCACCGACACATCGAGATCGGCGTAATAGCTCATCGCCAGCGTGCGCGGGATCGGCGTCGCGCTCATCATCAACTGGTGCGGCTCATTCGTTGGCAGATTGGGCACTTCATTCTTGCCTTTATTGTGCAACGCCAGCCGCTGCTGCACGCCGAACTTGTGCTGCTCATCGACAATCGCCAGACCAAGCTTATGGAAGCTGATCTGCGCTTGGAACAGTGCATGCGTGCCGATCGCCAGCAGCGTCTCTCCCGAGGCGATACGCCCGGCGGCGAGTTGCCGTTCCTTCTTCTTCAGGCTACCAGATAGCCACACCGGTTCGACACCGAGCGGCGCAAGCCAGTCGCGCAGCTTCAGATAATGCTGCTCGGCAAGAATCTCGGTCGGCGCCATCAATGCGGCCTGATAACCGTTCTCGATCGCCTGTAATGCGGCCAATGCTGCGACGATGGTCTTGCCGCTGCCGACATCGCCAAGCAGCAAGCGCTGCATCGGGTGCGGCCGCGCAAGGTCGCGGCTGATTTCGGCATGCACTTTCTGTTGCGCGCCGGTCAGCGCAAACGGCAAGTTCTTTATCAGTTGTGCGGTGAGCCGCTGCTGCGGCACAAGGCTCGGCGCGCTACGCTTGCTGCGCTCGCGGTGATGCACGCGCATCGACAGTTGCTGCGCCAGCAACTCGTCGAACTTGATACGCCGCCAGGCCGCATGGCTGCGGTTTTCCAGGCTGGCGGCGGCAACATCCGGCGCAGGGTTGTGCAGCGATCCGATGCTTCCGGCAAAGTCCAACAGATGCAGCCTCTGCAACAAGGCTTCCGGCAACGTGTCTGGCAACGGCAGCGCATCCAGCGCGTTGGCGATCAACTTGCGCAACACGGTTTGCGACAACCCCGCCGTGGTCGGGTAGACCGGCGTGAGGCTTTGTTGCAGCGGCGTATCTTCCTGCACCGCAGTGCATTTCGGGTGCACCATCTCCAGCCCGTAATAGCCAACGCGCGCCTCGCCGACGGCGCGTATCCGCTTGCCTTCCGCAAGCTGCTTCTGCTGGCTGGGGTAGAAATTCAGGAAACGCAGATACAGTTCGCCGCCGCTGTCGCGCAAGCGGCAAACCAGCGTGCGGCGCGGGCGGAAAGCTGTTTCGCTGTGGGTGATGACGCCCTGTACCTGCACGGTCATGCCGGGCTGCACCGTGTCTATCGGCGCGAGATGCGTCTCGTCCTCGTAGCGCAGCGGCAGGTGCAGCAGCAGGTCGGCGCGGTGATGGATGCCGAGCTTGGCGAGTTTGGCCAGCGTGGCATCAGAAATCTTTGCCTGGGGCACAGTACCCTGCTAATCCTGGATGGCCAGCACTCCGTCCATCTCCACCAACGCGCCGCGCGGCAATGCGGCGACGCCCACTGCGGCGCGCGCCGGGTAAGGCTGGTGGAAATAGCCCGCCATGATTTCGTTGACCTTGGCGAAATGTGTGAGATCGGTGAGATACACGTTCAGCTTGACCATGTCATCGAGGCTGCCGTCGGCAGCGGTGGACACTGCACGCAGGTTCTGGAACACGCGATGGATCTGCGCCTCGATACCCTCCACCATCTGCATCGTATCCGGGTCAAGGCCGATCTGCCCGGACAGATAGACCGTGTGATCGACGCGCACCGCCTGCGAATAGGTGCCGATCGCGGCAGGCGCGTCGGGGGTCTGGATAATTTGTTTGTTTGCCATGTCTTGTTCCTTGAAATAAATCCGCGCCGGAACGGCGCGGGTTGGAATGAAAGCATTATACCGGTTTGGATCAGGTGATGACGGTGGGAGCCTCGCGTCCGGTGCGCTTGCGCAACTCTGAAATTCGCAGCGCGATACTGATCAGCGTCGCCAGTGCCTGCTGCGCATCCAGATGGTGCATGGATACATCCGGCTCAAAGATTTCCAGATAAATGCGCAGCGTCGCGCCTTCGGTCCCGGTGCCGGAAAGCCGGAACACAATGCGTGAACCGTCGGTAAAGATAATGCGCACCCCTTGCCCGGTGCTGACGCTGCCGTCCACCGGATCGGTATAGCCGAAATCGTCGCACAGCTTCACCTGCAAATGCCCGAATTGCGCCCCCTGCAATTCGGCGAAGCTGTCGCGCAGCAGCTTCATCACGCCATTGGCCGCCTCGATCGGGATGCCTTCATAATCGTGGCGCGAATAGACGTTGCGCCCATACTTCGCCCAATGCTCACGCACGACGACCTCCACAGATTGCCGGCGCGCCGCGAGGATATTGAGCCAGAACAACACCGCCCATAACCCGTCTTTTTCGCGGACATGGTTCGAGCCGGTGCCGAAACTCTCTTCGCCACACAGCGTCACCTTGCCCGCATCCATCAGATTGCCGAAAAACTTCCAGCCGGTCGGCGTCTCGTAGCAGGGAATGCCGAGCGCCTTGGCCACGCGATCTGCCGCCTCGCTGGTCGGCATCGAACGTGCGATGCCCGCCAACCCTTGTTTGTAGCCCGGCACCAGGTGCGCGTTGGCGGCGAGAATTGCGAGGCTGTCGGAGGGGGTCACGAAAAAGCGCCTGCCCAGAACCATGTTGCGGTCGCCGTCGCCGTCCGACGCCGCGCCGAAATCCGGCGCGTTACTGCCGTACAGAATTTCGACCAGTTCATGCGCGTAAGTGAGGTTCGGGTCAGGATGGCCGCCGCCGAAATCCGGCAATGGTTCGGCATTCATCACGCTGTCTGCCGGCGCGCCCAGGCGCTTCACGAAAATCTCGCGCGCATACGGGCCGGTGACGGCGTGCATCGCATCAAACTTGATGCGAAACCCGCTCACGAGCAATGCACGAATAGCGGCGAAGTCAAACAGCGACTCCATCAATTCGGCATAGTCGCTGACCGGGTCGATCACCGAAACCGTCATATCGCCGAGCTTGCTGTCCCCTAATGCGTCGAACTCCACATCGGGCGCGTCGCCGATACGGTATTGCGCAATGCCCTTGCTCGCCGCATAGATCGCATCGGTGATCTTCTCCGGCGCCGGGCCGCCGTTGGCGGTGTTGTACTTGATGCCGAAATCGCCGTCCGGCCCGCCCGGGTTGTGGCTGGCGGAAAGAATGATGCCGCCGTGGGTCTGATACTTGCGGATCACACAGGATGCCGCCGGCGTGGAAAGGATGCCGCCCCTGCCCACCAGCACCCTGCCGAAGCCGTTGGCTGCCGCCATTTTCAGGATGATCTGGATCGCCTCGCGGTTGTAATAGCGCCCGTCGCCGCCCAGCACCAGCGTCGCGCCGGGTGGCGCGGCGATCGTGTCAAAAATGGCTTGTGTGAAATTCTCCAGATAATGCACCTGCCGGAAGGTCGGCACACGCTTGCGCAACCCGGAGGTGCCGGGTTTCTGGTCGGTGAAGGGTGTGGTAGCGACTATACGAATCTGCATTGTCATTCCTCCCGTTTACGGTGATTCTTTTTGGCATGTTACCACCTGAAGTGAGCCAACCGACAACTTCCACAAAGCCCCAGATTCCTGCAATAATCACAGGTGCGGATAAAATTAAAGAAAATACAGCATGATGACCCAGGACGATCTGAAACGCGAAGTAGCCAAGGCTGCAATTGAATACGTGCCATTCGATTGCATCGTCGGCGTCGGCACCGGTTCCACGGCCAATTTTTTCATTGATGAGCTGGCCAAAATCAAGCACAAGATACGCGGCGCAGTCGCCAGCTCGGAAGCTTCGGCCAAGCGTTTGCAAGGCCACGGCATCGAGGTGTTGTCGCTGAACGATGCCGGCAGCTTGCCGGTATATGTGGACGGCGCGGACGAAATCACCCGCCACCTGCACATGATCAAGGGCGGCGGCGGTGCGCTGACACGTGAGAAAATCGTCGCGGCAGCCAGCAAGAAATTTATTTGCGTGTGCGACGCCAGCAAGCTGGTGGATGTGCTGGGCAAATTTCCGCTGCCGATCGAGGTAATTCCGATGGCGCGCAGCTCGGTTGCCCGGCAACTGGTTGCGCTGGGCGGCCAGCCCAAATTGCGCGAGGGCTTTACCACCGACAACGGCAACGTTATTCTCGATGTGCATGGCCTGCAAATCATGAACCCGGTCGAGCTGGAATCCACGCTGGATCATATCGCCGGAGTGGTCACCAACGGCCTGTTTGCGCGCCGCGCTGCCGATGTGCTGCTGCTCGGTACTGCGGACGGCGTCAAGACGATGACGTTGCAAGAGCTTGTCCGTGAATAATTCGGGGAATAATCCGGGAAGCTGTCATCTGATCTTCACATTTTCCGGTTAGACTGCAAAACCCATTAATTTAGAGGAATCGCTATGCCCAACAGTGACCATATTTCCCGCCAGTTCGACGCCGAACTCGAAGCGATCCGTGCCAACGTGTTGCAAATGGGCGGTCTGGTAGAGGGGCAGATCAAGAGCGCCGTGAGTTCGCTGTTGAGCGGAGATGTGGCATTGATGACCCGGGTGATCGATGACGATCATCGCGTCAATGCGATGGAAATAAAGATCGATGAGGCCTGCAGCCAGGTGATCGCGCGCCGCCAGCCGGCAGCCGGCGATTTGCGCCTGGTGATGGCGGTGGTCAAAACGATCACCGATCTGGAACGCATCGGCGATGAAGCCGAAAAAATCGCGCGCATGGCCAAGTTGCTGTCGCAAAAAAATACGATTCACGTGCCGCGCTACCATGAGATCAAGCATGCCGCCGAACTGGCTCTGGACATGCTGCGCAAATCGCTGGATGCGTTTGCGCGCCTGGATGTGGCAATGGCGGCACAGGTCGTGCGCCAGGATGACCAGGTGGACGAAGAGTTCCGCGCCATCATGCGCTACCTGATCACGTTCATGATGGAAGACCCGCGCACGATTTCCAACTCGCTGGAAATCCTGTTCGTGGCCAAAGCCATCGAGCGCATCGGCGACCATGCCAAGAATATGGCCGAATACGTGATCTACATGGTCAAGGGGCGCGATGTGCGCCATATCACCGTGGACGAAATCGACCGCGAAATCCAGCAATAAGAGCTGAAGGGGGAATGGATCGGCGCGTTGCACCTAAATAGCAAGCAAAAACCTGGTTCACCACTTATGCAACGCCAGCCCATCCTCGCCGCCGTAGACCTCGGATCGAACAGTTTCCGGCTACAAATCGCGCGTGTCGAAGGCGACCAGCTTTACATGCTCGACGGATTGCGCGAACCGGTGCGCCTGGCTGCCGGGCTTACCGCCGATAAACATCTGGATATCGAGTCTCAACAGCGGGCGCTTGCCGCGCTGGGACGGTTTGCCGAGCGTTTGCGCGATCTGCCGCGCGAAGCGGTGCGCGCGGTCGGCACCAATGCGTTGCGCGTGGCGAAAAATACCGCAGATTTCATTCCGCAGGCAGAACAGGTGCTGGGTTTTCCGATAGAAATCATCGCCGGAATGGAAGAGGCACGGCTGATCTATCTCGGTGTCGCGCACGGTTTGCCGCAATCCGCCGACAACCGGTTGGTAATGGATATCGGTGGCGGCTCCACCGAATTCATCATCGGCAACGGTCTCACGCCGCTCAAACTGGAAAGCCTGTACATGGGCAGCGTCAGCTATAGCCTGCGCTTTTTCCACGGCGGGAAAATCACCAAACAGAACCTGAAGCAGGCCGAATTTGCCGCGCGTATCGAGCTACAAACCATTGCCGCCAGCTATCGCGGGCAGTGGCGGCAAGCATTCGGCTCATCGGGCACGGCAAAGGCCATCGCCGAAATACTGGAATTGAACGGTTACAGCAACGGCGGCATTACGCGCGACGGACTCGAAATGCTGCGCAGCCATATGCTTAAGGCGGGCGATGTGCAAACGCTCGGCCTGCAGGGCTTGCGCCCGGATCGCACCCCTGTGCTGGCAGGCGGTTTTGCGATCATGTATGCCGCTTTCTGCGAACTTGAAATCACGCAGATGTCCACTACGCTGGGCGCGCTGCGCGAAGGTGTGCTGTACGACCTGCTGGGGCGTTTTCACGACCATGACATGCGCGATGCCACGGTGCGGCAATTCATGCAGCGTTACCACATCGACACGAAACAAGCCGATCGTGTCGCGATGCTGGCGCAGCTGTTTGCGCGGCAATTTCTCGGCGAAGAGCTCGATGAGCCTGCACAGCACATGCTCGATTGGGCGGCGCGCCTGCATGAGACCGGCATCAGCGTCGCGCACAGCGGCTACCACAAACATACCGCCTACATCCTCGCCAACGCCGACATGCCGGGTTTCTCAAAAAAAGAGCAAATGCGCCTGAGCCTGCTCACACTGGCGCAACGCGGAAGGCTGGGCAAGATACAAGGCCAGATAAAAATCCTGGAAGACGAAGTGTTCATCATGAGCCTGCGTCTCGCCGTGCTGTTTTATCGCAGCCGCAGCGAAACTCCTTTGCCGTCATTGCTGGGGCGTTTCAGCGGCACCAAGTTCCATCTCTTGATAGACGCGAACTGGCTGGCGCAAAACCCGCTGACCGAAACCGCATTGCTTGAGGAAGTGAAGCAGTGGAAGACACTGGGAGTTGGGATGCAGATCGTGGCCGGTTAGCCCGAGCCTGGAAATTCATCTGCGAATATTCAGGCGGCGTGCTTGCCGTCAGCCATTCCGGCGCAAGTGTTTTCCAGTGCGCTACATGCCTGATCGAACGCATGAAACACCGCATCGATGGCTTTGGTGCTGGCGCTGAAATAGTGCTCTGCGCTAATGGCCGGATGCTCGCCGCCAAGCAGCTTCTCGTCCAGCAGCTTGAGAAACTCCTGTACGACCGTATGCGCTTCCTGCCATGCCTGGGTAAATGACGCTGCCCGACTCAGATCGGCATGATCCAGCTCATTATCGACATACGCAATTGTTTTGCTGACGTGCTCCTCCAGAAAACGGAGCTTGGTGCGGGCAACGCTGGAACAATGGCCTTTTGACGCCACGCCGGAGCCTATCCCACGCGCCTTGCCCAGGCTTTCCGCCACACCGGGCAGCTTGCCCCACAGCGCATTCACCAAAGTGAAATCGGCAGCACACACCCCGACAATCTGACTGTGCTCGGCAACATCTCCGATCAGATACAGCACGGCGCGGATAAGCTCACTGTGGCGATTAAAACTGGCCTCCGCAGACAGCGACCGCGCTTCCATACGCAATACCTGCCAATCATTGCGGATGCCTTCCCAGCGTTCTTTCGTTATCAATTCCTGGCCATGCACTGCATCCAGCGCGGCAATATCCTGCCCGATCGCCGTTTGCTTCTGCTCGATCCGCGATGCGAATGATTTGTCACCACCCAGAAAAATAGCCATCATGCCGCGGTGCTGCTGCAAATCGACCAGCAACTGTTTGAGCAGGCGATTGACGCGAATACCCTCCAGCCTGAGCGCCAGACATTTACGCCAACTGTGTTTGTTGACGGCATAAGCGATGCCGAGAATCACCACATTCAGGAGCAGCAGAAATATCAATTCATAACTAACCATGAAAAACCTTTCTTTATTCCCGGAGTTATTTTCTGGAGCCAGCTGAAGTGCCGAGCATACCGCTTGCCAACGTAGCGAGGTGCGCTGCCATGGTGGCGGTTTCTTTGGCGATGAAACTGTTTTGCTGGGTGCTCTCGGCGATTTGCTCCACATGCCGTGCGATCTCCTTGCTGCTCGCACTTTGCTGCCCAACCCCGGCAGCGATCTGATGCACGCTGCCCAACGCGACTCCCGCCTGTGCATCAATTTTGGCCAGTACATCCGTGGCGCCATCGGCATGCGAGGTGCTTTCCTGCGCTTGCCCGCTCGCCGAAGCCATATGATCCACCGCTTGCTGTATTTCGTGCTGGATGGTTGCAACGGTATGCGTGATTTCATCGGCGGAACTGCGCGCCCGTTGCGCCAGTTTGCGCACCTCATCGGCCACCACGGCAAACCCGCGCCCCTGTTCGCCGGCGCGCGCCGCCTCGATAGCCGCGTTTAACGCAAGCAGGTTGGTCTGGTCGGATATTTCCCTGATCACGCCGGTGGACTGACCGACTTCGGCAGAACGTTGCGCCAGTTGATTCATCAATTGTGCGGCCTCATTAATGGCGTTTGCCAGGGATTTAATTTCATCCGAGGATTGCGCGATGGCGCGGCTCCCCGACGCCGACAAATCGCTGACCGCAAGCGCGGTCTGCTCGGCGTCGCTGCCTTGCGCCGCCACCACAGCGATGCTTTCGGACAGCTCTTCCACCGTCGCCACCACTTGCGAGATCGATTGCTGTTGCTGTAACGCGGCGTCGGCCACCTTGGCGGCATTACCTTGCAACTCCACTATCGCATGCGTCACTTCGGCAGCGGAATCGCGGGTATTTTCGACGATACGCCCCAGTTCCCTTGCCGTATCGTTGAATTGCCCCGCAAGCAGCGCCACCTCGTCGGCGCCCCTCGGCGTCACACGCACATTGAAATCACCATTCCCCAAGCGGACATTCGCATCGTGCAACTCGCCCAGCAGATGGTCAAAAGAGAGGCACAGCGAAACCAGCAGATACCAGGAATAAAACATCAAGCTGCCAAACAGCAACACCGTGGTGAGCGGCAATGTATGCCCGGTGGCCGCGCTATAGGCAAGCGCGCCGAATGGCGATGAAGCCAGCGCGGCTGCCAGAATCATCTTCCAGTGTAAAGAAAGGTAGCCGAGCCAGGCCGTCGCGGGTAAATAGCCGGAATGTCTTTGTTCCAAAAACGCCTCCGTTGATTATGCGCAAGATTCCAAGCGTGTAATCATACATCCAACTTTTGAATAGTTCATGGTTATTTTTCGCTGGCCGGGTAAAATAGCACTGTGGGGATTTGCGGCAAGTATTCGCAATTTATTTGATTTTATCGAAAGGGATCGCGCCATGGGCATATCCAGCTATGAAGATTTACTGAATGCCGCAAATACACAGGCCGAGCCGCAACGCCTGCTATTCGTCTTTACCCAGGCCGAGTTGCCGGATGGGCACACCAAAGACCAGCAAGCACAATTCAAGGCGCAAAAAGGCGGCGCCCTGACGCCGGTGATGTGCGTCGATAAACTGGCAAGCGAGCGTGGCAGTTTTTCCGGCCTGGTCGAGGAATCTCGCCAGATGGGAACGGGCTGGGATATCGTGTTTGTGGCTTGTATGCCCGGGAAACCCGGACTTGCTTCAAACAGCGACGAAGCGGAACAGCCGCTGAAAGTAATGGTCAAGTCCATCATGGACGGCCGGATCGGCAGCTTCCTTGCGTTTAACCGGGACGGGGAATTGGTGCAGCTTGCGGTATCCTGACGCCGGATCGGCCCTGCGCCGTTCGCGATAACTGAAACGGCAGCAGCGCACCGCTCTAAAGCCTGATTGGGCACGCAACTCAAGGAAGCGCTTTTCTCCATACAAACCAAATCGCGTGTTGCTGCGGTTTAATCTCGATCCGATCTTTTTTCGACTCAAAGCGCATGACGGGTGTCAATGACAGTATGTCATTATCTGGAGTGATTTGCCAACGTGCGCTTGTTGGCCAAACAGCTCTCAATTTCGTTTCGGCAACAAGGTATAAGCGTGGCGTATTGTTAAACACGGACTTGGCGGGCGGGCTATCCTCTGTGCGGGCAAATGCAACGCTTGCATCAAGCCGGTAAGGAAGCCAACCGGCTTCGGAGCGCGCCATTTGAAGCGCCAATATATCCACATCGCGCGCAAAAAGATTTTCCGCTGCCCCCGCTGCATGCGTCATCACAGTCAAACCGATGAATACCAGCCCCACACAGATACGAAGCATATCCACATGAATAACATGAGCATTTGAAACAAAGCCGGACATATCGGTCTCCTTGTCACCCTCAAGCCCCGAAAGAGCCAGCGGCTATGCGCACAAAACATCCATGCCGCAACCACGCTGCCATACCCCTCTCAGGCCGGTGACTTTAACGCCCTTGCCTTTCAGCAAGCTCGCCAAGTACACGCAGATTATTGAGACACCCCGGTAAAGTCAACGAATGCAAGACAAATGGTCAAATTTTCAGATTACCGGCCGCATTTGCCAAACCCTTGACTGCCTTCCGTGTTAATTCAAAATTGATATTGCACTAAACCTTTTTAACCCTTCTGCCGTTATATACACCAAGGTGTTTAACATTTTTATCGTCAACAATAATGGAGGGCAAAATGAAATACTTTCTGGCTTGCCTGATCATTCCGACCGTACAGACCTTGTTCGTTGTTGCGATCATGCTTGGCGCGCTTTATTTTGGCGCAGAGCATCTGCTGCGTCAGATGAAGGCAAAAAAAGTGCCTGAATAAATCCGGTGTTGAACCGGCAGGTTGTGTTTGTTACGGCACGGCGCGTTGACAGCACTCTAACGCGGCAATTTGATACGGAACGTCTCGCCTATCGCGCTTATGATTTCCGGATTATCCCATTCGCGCGCTCCACGCACCTTTGCAAGCACACGGCCATGCGCGTCAACCAGAACGGTCAGCGGAATCGCATTGGCTCCCAGCATGTTCTCCAGGAACACATGGCTATCGAGATAATTCTCAAACGTAACCCCTGACTGCTTGATGTACGCCGCAGCCGCGTTACCGTCATCGTCTGTCGATATCCCGATCACATTGAACTGTTTTCCGCCATAGCGGCGCGCAAGCCGCTCCAGCGAGCCCATCTCCGCCCGGCAGGGGCCGCACCAGCTTGCCCAAACGTTAATGATCAGCGGCTTTCCCTTGTAGTCGGAAAACTTTTTTGTTTTCCCGGAAAACCCGTTCAATTTTGCCTCGCGCAGATAGCCGCCGACTTCGATCTCGCCCGGCGCACCCGCAAAGGCAGTTGTGGAAATAGCTGACATCATGAAAAGAACCGGCAGAATTGCTCGCATATAAAAACCACCTGTTTGTTTCAGGCCGACATTAGCAGCGCCTGGCGATAAAGTCGGCATTAACATACCCCCGCCTGGTGTGCCTGTTCATCAGCAAAATAGCTCGACCTCACCATCGGGCCGCAGGCGGCGTGGCTGAACCCCATCTCCCTGGCAGCCTGTTCAAACATCGTAAAAATCTCCGGTGGCGCATAACGCAACACCGGGAGGTGTCCGGTGGAAGGTTGCAGATACTGGCCGATGGTCAGCATATTCACACCGTGCGCGCGCAGATCGCGCATCACCTGCAACACTTCCTCGTCGGTTTCGCCTAACCCCAGCATCAAACCGGATTTGGTCGAAATTTGCGGGAAACGTACCTTGAAATTCTCGAGCAACTTCAATGAGTGAGCATAATCCGCACCCGGCCTCGCCAGGCCGTAGAGGCGCGGCACGGTCTCTAGGTTATGGTTGAACACATCGGGCAGACTACCGGAAAGCGCCTCCAGCGCGACTTCCAGCCGTCCGCGAAAATCCGGCACCAATATCTCCACGCGCGTATCAGGTGCGCTGGCGCGGATCGCCGCGAGGCAATCGGCAAAATGCCCCGCGCCGCCATCGCGCAAATCATCCCGATCCACGCTGGTGATGACCGCATATTTCAGCTTGAGCAGGCCGATCGAGCGTGCCAGATTTTCCGGCTCGTTCACATCGGGCGGCTGCGGCTTGCCGTGCGCGACGTCGCAGAACGGGCAACGGCGCGTGCATATGTCGCCGAGGATCATGAACGTCGCCGTACCCTTGCTGAAACACTCGCCGAGGTTCGGGCAGGAAGCCTCCTCGCACACGGTGTGCAACCGGTGTTCGCGCAACACGCGTTTTACCTCGTTATATCCGGCGCCGCTGCCGGGTTTCACGCGTATCCATTGCGGCTTGCGCAAGCGCTGCTGCAACGGCACGATCTTGATCGGGTTGCGCGCGGTTTTTTCTTTTCCGGTTTGCCTTGGGGCAGTACCAGTTTGTTTCTCAATGATGCTCATAGCATTTTCTCTTCACATACACTTGTTTTTTGTAACGGCAAACCCTGCGCGTGATTGATATTTTCATTTGCCGTACTGCTCCGACTCGAAATGTCGCTGCAACCCGTGAATCAGATTCTGCGCGAGTTGCGCTTGCAGCTCGCCGATTTCTGCGGTGATGCCGAGTTCGCGGCATTGCGTGACGCGCAGCCCGGCATAGCCGCACGGATTGATGTTGGCGAACGGAGCCAGGTCCATGTCCACATTCAATGCGAGGCCATGGTAGCAGCAGCCGCGCTTGATCTTCAATCCCAGCGACGCGATCTTCGCATCGGCCACATACACACCGGGCGCCTCCTCGCGCCCCTGAGCCACGGCACCATATTCGCCCAACAAATCGATCACGGCCCGTTCCATCAGGCGCACCAGTTCGCGCACGTTGATTTTCCAGCGGCGCAGATCGAGCAGCAGATAGGCGACGATCTGGCCGGGGCCGTGATAGGTGATCTGCCCGCCACGGTCGATTCTGACCACCGGGATGTTCGTGCCGTGCAACAGGTGCTCCGGTTTGCCCGCTACGCCTTGCGTGTAAACAGGCGGATGTTGCGCCAGCCAGATTTCGTCGCGCGTTCCCGGTATCTGCCCATCGGATATGCGCGTGGCGGTGAAACGGCGCATCGCATCCCAGGTTGGCTGGTATTCGACCAAGCCGAGCGAATGGATGATCGGGTGAGAAGGGAGAAGGGTGAAGGGTGAAGGGTGGGCGAACACCGCACAGTTTTTCCCTTCCCCCTTCCCTCTTCCCCCTTCCCAGCTCATAGCACCATCACCACCATCGGGTGGTCGCACAGCTCCTGATAGATCGCGTCGAGTTGCTCACGCGAGGTGGCGCTGACGGTGCAGGTCAGGCTGACGTAGCGGGCATTCTTGCTGGCGCGCATCTCCATGCTGGCAGCGGCAAAACCCGGATCATGTTTGGTGACCACTTCCAGCACGGCCTGGGCGAAGCCCGCCTGCTGCTGCCCGAATATCTTGAGCGGAAATGCGCAAGGATATTCGATCAGGCTGTCGGTTAATTGATTGGCCGGTTGTTCACTCATGCGCGCATCACATCCCGTTTGAAATCCTGATAAAGCCTGTGCAACCGGGCAAACATCGGGCCGGGCTTGCCGCTACCGACCGGTTTGCCATCCAGTTGCGTGACCGCCAGCACCTCTTTGGTGGAAGAGGTAAGCAACAATTCGCCGGCGGAGAATACCTCCTCCTTCAACACACGGCGCACCTCGAACGGAATGCCGTTTGCTGCGGCGAGTTCCAACACCACATCGTAGGTGATACCGGGCAACATGAGGTTATTCTTAGGCGGCGCAAGCAATTTGCCGTTCTTCACTACAAAAATGTTGCTGGCTGCGCCTTCGGTCATAAAGGCATCGTCGCGGATCAGGATGGCCTCGGCACAACCCGCATCCACCGCCATCTGGCGCAACAGCACATTGGGCAACAGCGCGATGGCCTTGATGTCGCAGCGCAACCAGCGGTTATCCGGCACGGTGATGCAGGCAATGCCGCTTTGCAACAGCTCTGGGGATGGTGTGGTGAGCGGGCTGCTCATGATGAACACCGTCGGCTTGACCGGCGGAACGGGAAAAGCGTGATCGCGCTTGGCTGCGCCGCGCGTGATATGCAGGTACAGGTACTGATCTTCCCCGCTGTTGCGCGCGATGAGCTCATTGATAATGCCTGCCCACTCGTCATGGCTGTGCGGGTTGGCGAGCCTGATGCCGTCCAGGCTGTGTTGCAGGCGCAGCAGATGCTCTTCCAGGCGGAATGCTTTGCGCGAATACACCGGAATCACTTCGTACACGCCGTCACCGAAAATGAAGCCACGATCCAGCACGGAAACCTTTGCTTCTTCGATGGGCATGTATTGCCCGTTCAAATAAATAGTCATAAGGGCACTTCTAAAAATCCAAATTTCGTCGCAATACGGCGTTGCTCACAAAAAATTACTCCTTACATATCAAACATATGCGGCGTCGCAATTTTTTGCTCACGCCTTGTCTTGCTTAGAACTTTGAATTTTTAGAAGCGCCCTTAAGCAGATTCTTACTGGAAAATCATGCGAATACTATCCCATCCGCGTGCAAACACATTGGCCTGGGATACGCCATTTAGCGCCACCAACGGAAATTCCGCATAGGGTTTCCCGGCCAGCGTCAGTTTGAGCTTGCCCAGTTGCTGCCCGCTGCTGACCGGCGCAAGTATGCGCTGGGATATTTCCGTCGCCGCTTTAAGCTCGGCCAACTGCCCTTTCGGTATGGTCAGAAATAAATCCTGGCGGAAACCAAGTTCGACATGGCTTTCCGTGCCCTTCCAGATGCGCGCCCGGATGACTGGCTGGTTTCTTTCATACAAGCGCACCGCATCGAAATACTGAAATCCGAAATTCAGCAATTTCTGGCTTTCGTTGGTGCGGCGGCTATCGGAATCTGCGCCGAGCACTACCGAAATCAGGCGGCGTTCATCGCGCCTGGCAGACCCGACCAGACAGAAGCCTGCTGTTTCGGTATGCCCGGTTTTCATGCCGTCCGCGTAGGGGTCGATCCATAACAGGCGGTTGCGATTGGCTTGTGTGACGTTGTTAAACGTGTAATCGCGCAGCGCAAACAATGGGTAATATTTCGGGTAATCGCGCACGATGGCAGCGGCCAGCAACGCCAGATCAACCGCGCTGCTGTAATGCCGCGCATCCGACAAGCCGGTCGAATTGGCAAAATGGGTATTGCTCATGCCGATTCGCTGCGCTTCCTTGTTCATCAGATCAACGAAACCGGCCTCGCTGCCCGCGATGCTGATCGCCAACGTGGCCGCTGCGTCATTGCCGGATTGCACGACCAGGCCATGCAACAGCTCGCCCACTGTCACGGTTTGTCCGGCCTTGAGCAACATGCGCGATTCGCCGGTGATACCCGTCACTGCCGAGGCAGGCACCGTGACCGCCTGTTGCAACGACAGCTCACCACGCTTGATCGCGCCAAATGCCAGATAAGCGGTCATCAACTTTGTCAGCGAAGCGGGCTCCATGCGCGCATCGCCATTTTGCTTCACCAGAATCTGATTGCTGGTGTAGTCATACAGCAGGTAGGCCCTGGCTGACAACAGCGGGGCGGACGGCATTGCCACAGGAAGCGCAAAGCCCGGCACAGGCAACAACAGCGCAAAAAACAGCAGGATAAACTTCATGGTTAGCGGGAATTTTACGGAGGGCAATTATAGCCCGGATGGCTGCCTTATTCCTTGCAAACAAAACGAGCCGCATTGGCCCGCTTTGTTTTTCAGAATATGGCCCTGATGGTTAAGCTTTGCTGTACAACTGGCTGCCCTGCTTCACAAACTCCACCGCCTTCTGTTCCATGCCTTTAGTGAGCGCTTCCTGTTCGTCCACGCCTTGCGCGGCGGCAAAATCGCGCACATCCTGGGAGATTTTCATCGAGCAGAAACTCGGGCCGCACATCGAGCAGAAATGCGCGACCTTGGCGGATTCCTTGGGCAGGGTTTCGTCGTGAAAGTCGCGCGCCTTGTCCGGATCGAGGCCGAGGTTGAACTGGTCTTCCCAGCGGAATTCGAAGCGCGCCTTGGACAGCGCGTTGTCGCGTATCTGCGCGCCGGGATGCCCCTTCGCAAGATCGGCGGCGTGGGCGGCGATCTTGTAGGTGATGATGCCTTCCTTCACATCGTCCTTGTTCGGCAGCCCCAGATGTTCCTTCGGCGTGACGTAGCACAGCATCGCGGTGCCGTACCAGCCGATCATCGCCGCGCCAATCGCGCTGGTGATGTGGTCGTAGCCGGGGGCGATGTCCATCGTCAGCGGGCCGAGCGTGTAGAACGGCGCCTCGTGGCACCACTTCTGCTGCAAATCCATGTTCTCCTTGATCAGGTGCATCGGCACATGGCCGGGGCCTTCGATCATCACCTGCACGTCGTGCTTCCACGCGACCAGCGTCTGTTCACCGAGCGTCTTCAGTTCGCCGAGCTGCGCCTCGTCGTTGGCGTCGTAGATCGAGCCGGGACGCAGGCCGTCGCCGAGGCTGAAGCCAACGTCGTAGGCCTTCATGATTTCGCAGATTTCTTCGAAATGCGTCGCGAGGAAATTTTCCTTGTGATGTGCAAGGCACCACTTCGCCATGATCGAGCCGCCGCGCGACACAATACCGGTCATGCGTTTCGCGGTCAGCGGCACGTAGCGCAGCAACACACCGGAATGGATCGTAAAGTAGTCCACGCCCTGTTCGGCCTGCTCGATCAGCGTGTCGCGGAAAATTTCCCAGGTCAGGTCTTCGGCCTTGCCGTTCACTTTTTCCAGCGCCTGATAGATCGGAACGGTACCGATCGGCACCGGCGAGTTGCGGATGATCCATTCGCGCGTCTCATGGATGTGCTTACCGGTGGATAAATCCATCACCGTGTCGCCGCCCCAGCGGATCGACCAGGTCATCTTCTCGACCTCTTCCTGGATACTGGAGCCCAGCGCCGAGTTGCCGATGTTGGCGTTGATCTTGACCAGGAAGTTGCGCCCGATAATCATCGGCTCGACTTCGGGGTGGTTGATGTTTGCGGGGATGATCGCGCGGCCGGCGGCTATTTCGCTGCGCACAAATTCCGGCGTGATCTGGTTAAACAGAGACTCGCGTCGCGAGCCGTTTGCCCCCTCTCCCCCCGGGAGAGGGTTGGGGTGAGGGAAGCGTGCTTGCCCGCCGGGCATCGCCGCGCCGAAATTATGGCCGGGATGCTGTTGCAGCATCATCTCGGAAAGCCCTTCGCGGCGCTGATTCTCGCGGATCGCGATGTATTCCATCTCCGGCGTAATGATGCCCTGGCGGGCATAATGCATCTGCGTGACGTTCTTGCCGGGCTTGGCGCGGCGCGGCGCGCGCTTCAGATTGAAGCGCAGCTCCGCCAGCTCGGGGTCATCGAGACGTTGTTGCCCGTAAGCGGAAGACAGCTTGTCCAGCATTTCGGTGTCGCCGCGTTCGGCGATCCAGCCTTCGCGCAATGCCGGCAGGCCGGAGCGGATGTCGATCTTCGCCGCCGGGTCGGTGTAGGGGCCGGAGCAGTCATATACATAGATCGGCGGGTTCTTTTCGAAGCCCATCCCGGCAGGCGTGTCGGCCTGCGAGATTTCACGCATCGGCACGCGGATGTCGGGCCTGCTGCCTTCGACATATATCTTGCGCGAATTCGGCAATGGTTTGATCGCCGCCGCATCGACATGTGCGGCTTGGCTGAGAAACTTGGGGATGTCGTTCATTGTGATGCTCCAGGCTATCGGGAAAATAGTGCGGCAGGAAACATCGGGTGGATGCTTCCCTTTGCGGCATTATCCGTACAGGTTCAAAGGGTGTCTCTCACTCCGCCCCGTTCAGATACCGGCGAAGACCCCTAGCGAAGGGCGCAAGGTACTGGAAAGGCGTCGTAAAAGCAAGTCGCCTCATGTATGTTGAGCCCGCGAGGGAGGTGTTGCTATACTGCGCAAAGTTGCGATACCAGACGACATCAGGAGAGTGAGATGCAGAACATTGAACAGGCGCGCTTTAACATGATAGAGCAGCAGATTCGCCCATGCGAAGTATTTGAAGGACGGATACTCGAGTTGCTCAAACAGGTGCGCCGCGAGCATTTTGTACCGGCCGGCAAAAAAGACCTGGCATTCGTCGACATGGAAATTCCGCTGGGCTACGGGGCCAGCATGTGGCAACCCAAGCTGGAAGCACGTGCGATACAGGAGCTGCATATCAAGCGCAGCGACAAGGTGCTGGAAGTAGGCACCGGCAGCGGTTACCTGACTGCATTGCTGTCCACATTGGCAGCGCAAGTCACCTCGGTCGAAATCGTGCCGGAGCTGAGCGCCATAGCCAGGCAGAATCTGGAAGCCTGCCCGCGCAACAACATTATCCTCGAAGTTGGCGATGCATCTCACGGTTGGGGTTTCGGCGCGAGCTATGATGTCATTGTACTGACCGGCTCCACGCCGGTGTTGCCGGCAGCCTTTCAAAATAGCCTGAATGTCGGCGGACGATTGTTCGCGATTGTCGGAGATGAGCCGGTGATGGAGGCAAGACTGATTACCCGTGTTGCGCCGGATACGTTTGAGACAGTCAACATCATGGAAGCTTGCGTCGCGCCACTGCGAAATGCCGAGCAAACCAGGCGCTTCGTATTCTGAAATCATCCGCCGGAATTGCACAACACGGCGGCAAGCTGTAATATTAGAAACAACTAATATACTTGGCTGCGCGCTGATGAAACCAAAACTGCTTTTTCTGGCAACATTGCTCGGCACAGCCAGCGCGGCGCATGCCGCCGATCTGCTGGAGACCTTCCGCGTCGCGCAGGCAAATGACCCGGTTTTTGCGGCCGCGCGCGCAACGCAGCGGGCCGGGCTGGAAAAACTGCCGCAGGGCCGCGCCTTGCTGATGCCCAATGTCAATCTCAGCGCAAACAGCACCTATAACGACAACACCAACCGGTATAGCCCCACAATACCGCTGCTGCCCGGCGGGAACAGCAACTACAACAGCCAC
>JAIELH010000056.1 GCA_019753125.1 Gallionellaceae bacterium
TGCCCGAGCGGGCCACCGGTGGTTTCCACACCGGGCGTATAGCCATATTCCGGGTGCCCCGGCGTCTTGGAATGCATCTGGCGGAAGCGCTTCAATTCCTCGATCGGCAAGTCATAACCGGACAAATGCAGCAGCGCATAAATCAGCATCGAACCGTGGCCGTTGGACAGCACGAAGCGGTCGCGGTCAGGCCATTTCGGGTTGACCGGGTTATGGCGCAAATGGCGGTTCCACAACACATCGGCAATTTCGGCCATACCCATCGGCGCGCCCGGATGGCCGGAGTTCGCTTTTTGCACGGCATCCACTGCCAGCATACGGATCGCGCTGGTAATGTCGTTGAACTTTGGGGGGGTGATGTTGCGTGTCGCTGCCATTTGCTTTTATCTCCTGAACATCTTTGCGGGATTGATCACATGAATTCTGCCGGACCTGTAATTATGCCGCAGCACCCCGATTAGGGCAACCACACCCCCTACAGCCGTTTCCGCAAGATTATTCCCATTCGCAAATACAGAAACAATGACAAACACACGCTTAATGTTTATTACGATTCATTAGCCTCTTCCTCAACGCTCTTTTTGGCCAATTTAACCCCCAGTTGCTTGAGTTTTCGATAAAGATGGGTACGCTCCAGGCCAACTTTTTCGGCTACCCGGGTCATGTTGCCCGCCTCTTTACGCAGATGGTAATCAAAATAGAACGCGTCAAAATGCTCGCGTGCTTCGCGTAGCGGCAAATCCAGCGGCAGCGACATATGCTGCACCTGCCCGCCGCTTCCCGATATGCTCTCCTGGTTGTTCGTTTCCGTATGCTGGAGCGGCGGTTTAGGCGCGCCTTCCCTGATTGCCTTGGCAATGGTGCCCAGCAATTTTTGTAGCGCAATGGGCTTTTCCAGAAAATCCACCGCGCCGATACGCGTCGCCTCGACTGCCGTTTCAATGGTGCCGTGTCCGGACATCATCACAACCGGCATGGTCAGCAAATCCTGTTCAACCCACTCCTTGAGCAGGGTAACGCCATCGGTATCAGGCATCCAGATATCGAGCAGCACCAGATCAGGTTCGTGCTCGTTGCGATAGTTGCGCGCCTGCTCGGCATTCTCCGCGAGATGCACCTGATAACCCTCATCGAACAGGATTTCCGACAACAGCTCGCGAATGCCGACCTCATCATCTACCACCAGAATTTGCTTGATCGTCATCACACCTCCTCAACAAGCGGCAAGCTAATATTGATCCGTGCTCCGCTACCTGCATTATTTTCCAGGGCGATATGCCCGCAATGCTCTTCAACTATTTTTTTCACTATCGCCAGCCCCAGCCCGGTGCCTTTGGTCTTGGTTGTCATATATGGCTCAAATGCGCGCGACAGGATGCTTTCCGGAAAACCTGCCCCGTTATCCTCGACACGCAGATGAATTTCCCCATTATGCATTTCGGTGCTTAATATTATTTTTGGCTGCACCACCCCCTGCAAGGCGTCTTGCGCATTCTGCAACAAATTGTGGATGACCTGCCGCAAACGGGTGGCATCCCCGTTGATTTCGCTCCGCGTTGCTTCCAGTTTCAACACGAGATGCACTGCATTCGCTTCGTATAACCCCAACACCTCCTTGATCAGCTTATGCATATCCAGGCGCGACAGCTTCAAGGCAGGGCCGCGCGCATAATCGGCAAAATCGCTGACCATGTTCTTCATTGCGCCAACCTGGCTGACAATGGTTTGCGTGGCGCGCCGCAGCAGTTGCGCATCCTTTTCATCGAGTTTGTCACAGAGTTTATGCTGTAAACGCTCCGCCGAAAGCTGTATCGGTGTGAGCGGGTTTTTGATTTCATGCGCAAGACGGCGCGCCACTTCGCCCCATGCCGCCTGCCGCTCTGCCCTCAGCAAATGGCTGATATCATCGAACACCACCACATAACCCGCCTCTCCGCCTTGCGGCAAACGTGTGCCGCGCATCAGCAGTATCTGTGCGCCATTCTTGCTCAGGCGCTCTATTTGCCGCTGCCATTCTCCGCTGTCCATTTCACCGAAAGCCTCGATGATGGTGTGGCAGAACGAGTTCAACAGGCTATGCCTTTCGGCAATCTGGCCAAGCGACACGCGTTGCATCTCTTGCAGCGGCGCCCCCAGAATATTGGCCGCGCTGGTATTCACCGAACGCAAACGCATTTCGTCATCCAGCGCCAATACGCCTGAAGACAAATGGGTCAACACGCTTTCCAGGTAAACTTTGGCGCTCTCCACCTCGCGCTGCTGTTGCTCACTGGCATGCTTCGCCTCGAACAACTGGCGCGTCATCTGGTTGAACAAACCGGTCAGCGCGCCCAACTCATCGCTACTCTGGATCGGACGCTGCCCGGTAAAATCGCCCTGCGCCACGGCGCGCGTGCCTTCCGCCAATGCCTCCAGCGATGAGCCCAAACGCTCGCTGATGAAAAATGCCACCGATACCGCCGTCAACAACACCACCAGCAACGAAAGCGTCAGCGTGATTGCATACAAACGCTTCAGCCCGAGGCGCGATAACGTCAGTTCCTGATAATCCCGGTACACCGACTGCACAGTCTCGGCATCCGCCTCGATCTGCTTCGGCACAGGCTGGGTAAACTGCAATATGTACCGCGCACCCGCCTGGCCGCTGCCATTTACCGCCGCCAGTGCGCGCAATGTCAGACCTTTCGGCAAGGTGTCGATCACCGCATACTCGCCCTTGTCCATCACATGCCGGAGCGCATCACCATCAGGCATATCCAGCAAACGCAGGTTGTCGCCAGAGGAAAATGCGATCAAGTTTCCTTTGGCTGTGAATAGAGCCGCTTTTTGCGCCACCTTCTCATCCACCATCTGCTTCAGGGCGCGCTGATATTGCTCGGATGGTTTTTCCGCCAGTAATAACGCGGCAAATTGTGTCTTTTTGGCAAGCTCTTTCAGGCTGTTATCCAGGCCGCTTCTGCCCAGGTTAAGGCCCCCTTCAAGCGCCTTTTCGACGCGCACGTCAAACCATGATTCAATGCTTTTACCCAGAAACTGCACCGATACGGCGTAAATCAGGATACCCGGCAACACCGCAATCAGCGTAAAAGAAAGCACCAGACGCAGAGTCAGTTTTGAACCGAAGACTTTATTTTTGAGTTTATTGCGTAACCGCCAGAACTGGTAGCAGACCACCCCGAGCAAACCCAGCGCAAGCACGCCGGTCAGCCCGAGCACGCCGTAATAACCGCCGGAAAAGATATCGGAATTGCCACTGCTCCCGGACAACAGGTACAGCAATGCCCCACCCACGACAATGCCGATGGAAATCAGGTATTTCACCGCCCCATCACTCCGCTCTGCTTTCGGTGTATACGATATCCGCCGGATGAACCACCCAGTAATACCAATCGGAATTAAGTGTCCAATCTTTGCCGGTCAGCGCATTCACCTGCAACAGCTTCGGCAATTGTGCGGTGTCCAGCCTCAAACGCACCGCTGCCGTATAGCTGCTATTTTTCTTCAACAGCTCTGCGGAAATGGGAGGCGAAATTTGCCTCGCCAGCATGTTTAACGCATCCTCAAAGCTGGCAAAATTCTGGAACAGCGCTCCGCGAGAGATACGGTACTGCCGCGTCAACATGCTGTACGAAAGCTTGGCGGTCTGCTCACCGCGAAAGACCTCCTCATCCATCCAGTACCAGCGTGAGCGTGTCAACGAAAATTCGCTGACAAAATGTAGCGGTACACCGCGCGACAAAGCCTGTTGCACCACGAGCGTCAGATTGACCCCATAATTGGCGTAGAGTTGATAGCCCTCCTCACCGTGGCGCATTTCCGCCTTGTTGATGGAAATACCCTCTGCCTGTACTGCCGCCACAAACAGGCCGGCGAGCAATATGCCGCGCAGCAGCAGGCCGGTGCGCACGACAACTGCACCAAGCAAATTCACCAGCGCGGGAAAAACGGATTGATGGGAAGCTGTCATAGGTACGCGCGTTTAATCATGTTTGCGGGCGCAACATATAGGCCCATCGCTTTCTTTATTCTGCAAGAAGCGCCATTCAAGCCGCCATGAACACCTGTTCTGCATACCTGCTACTTCATCAAGCAGACAAAGACCCGCAGCCATTGGCACGACAGATATTTACCGGAAATGAGGGTGTCATTTTTTCTTTGGCAACGATTTTTTAACTGCCGGTTTCGTTGCCTTCGTGGCAGCCTTGACAGATGTCTTCTTTGCCACAGTCGTTTTGGCGGTATCCTTGGCTTTAGGTGCCTTGGCTTTGGTCGCTTTAGCCTTAGGCACCTTGGCAACCGCCTTCCTGGTTTTTCCGCCACCCTTGGCGGCTTTGGCTGCAATCAATTCCAGCGCCTGCTCCAACGTCAACTCTTCCAGCGAAATATCTTTCGGCAGAGTGGCATTGACCTTGCCATGGCGGACATAGTTTCCGTAACGCCCGCTGCAAACTTCCACACTGGCCTTGTCGTCTGGGTGATCGCCCAAGGTGCGCAGCACGGTATTGCCTTCCCGTGCCTGCGCCAACAACTCTACGGCGCGCTCCAGCGCGATATCGAAAATACTGTCGGTGCGCGGTATGGATTTAAATTTGCCGTCATGCCCGATATAAGGGCCGAAGCGGCCGATATTGACGATGACCTTCTTGCCGGTTTCAGGATGCACACCAAGCTCACGCGGCAATGAAAGCAGCTTCAGCGCACCGGCCAAGTCGGCCTGCTCGACAGGCATCTCCTTGGGCCATGACACACGCTTGGGCTTGATTTTTTCGCCCTTTACCGCTTCCCCGAGTTGCACGTAATGGCCATACGGACCGCGCAGCAACAATACCGGCTGCTGGCTGCCCGGATGCATACCCAGCTCGACTCTCGCCGATGCGTCGTCTTGCGATTCGCCGCTGAGACTGCGTTTGTACTTGCATTCCGGATAGTTGGTACAGCTTATAAAGCTGCCGTAACGGCTGAGTTTTTTGGCCAGCGGTTTACCGCATTCCGGACAGGCTTCGTCGAGCAATTCAACCGGGCGATCGATGTTGGCCTTATCGCTGATAAGACTCGAAAAACCCTGCCAGAATTCCGCCATCACACCGATCCAGTCGCGCTTGCCTTCCGATACTTCGTCAAGTTCGTCTTCAAGGTGTGCGGTGAAACCATAATCCACATAGCGCGTAAAATGCTCGGTGAGAAAGCGCGTGACCACACGGCCGACATCGGTCGGAACGAAGCGCTTCTTGTCGAGAATGGCGTATTCTCTGGCTTGCAGCGTGGAAATGATCGTCGCGTAAGTGGATGGCCTACCGATGCCGTATTCCTCCAGCGATTTGACCAAGCTGGCCTCGGAGTAGCGCGGCGGCGGCTGGGTGAAGTGTTGTTCGCCGTACAGTTTGTCCAGCGGCAGCACATCTCCCTCCGCCAGCGGCGGCAACTTGCCGCCCTCTTCTTCGGCGGCATCGTCCACATCTTCCATATACACGCCGATGAAACCGGGAAATACCAATACCTGCCCGGATGCACGAAACAATGTGGTGTCACCGCCCAAACGGATATCCAGGCTCACCGTATCGAACCGCGCCGGAGCCATCTGGCACGCAAGCGTGCGCTTCCATATCATTTCATAGAGGCGCGCCTGATCGGCGGTCAAATGGCTGCGAATGCTGTCCGGGGCGCGCTCGATCGAGGTCGGGCGTATCGCCTCATGCGATTCCTGCGCGTTCTTGGTCTTGCTCTTGTAGGCCGGCTGGGTGCTTGGCAAATATTCGCTGGAGAAATTGCTTCTGATGTAGTCGCGGATCTCTTGCACCGCTTCTTTGGCCAATGATACCGAGTCGGTACGCATGTAGGAAATCAAACCGACCGTCTGACCGCCGATATCCACGCCCTCGTACAGCGATTGTGCGGTGCGCATCGTGCGTTCGGCGGACATGCCCAGCTTGCGCACCGCTTCCTGTTGCAGCGTGGAGGTGGTGAACGGCGCGGCCGCATAGCGTTGCTTGGCTTTTTTCTCGACGCGCGCCACCTTGGGTGGTAACTTGGCATCGTTGAGCTTGGCGAAAATCGCCTCATATTCTGCCTGGCTGCCGATACTGAGCTGCTCCAGTTTCTTGCCCTGATACTGGAACAGCTTGGCGGTGAACGGCTGGTGATCCTTGTGGCTGTCCAGATGCACTGTCCAGTATTCCTGGCTCTTGAATGCCTCAATCTCCAGTTCGCGCTCAACGATCAAACGCAAGGCCGGGCTTTGCACGCGGCCTGCCGACAAACCGGGACGAATCTTGCGCCACAGCAGCGGCGACAAATTAAAACCGACCAGATAATCCAGCGCGCGCCGTGCCTGCTGCGCATTGACTAACGGCATTGAGATTTCACGCGGGTGAGCGACCGCTTCGCGCACCGCGGACTGGGTGATCTCATAGAACACCACGCGTTGCATATTCTTATTTTTCAGGCCACGCTTGACCTTCAGCAACTCAGAAATATGCCAGGCAATCGCCTCTCCCTCGCGATCCGGGTCAGGCGCCAGCAGGATATTGTCAGCGAGCGTGGCCGCCTTGGCTATTTCGCCCATATGTTTGCTGTTACGCGCAATAGTTTCATATTGCATCGCAAAATTATTCGCGGTATCGACTGCGCCGTTCTTGGGGATCAAGTCACGCACATGCCCATACGAGGCGAGCACTTCAAAATCCTTGCCCAGATATTTTTTAAGCGTCTTGGCCTTGGCCGGAGACTCGACGATCAGAAGATTGGTTGCCATGCGTGCAATTGGGACTTAGTGTAATTGTGTGGAATACAGCGGCGTGAGCAGCTCTTCGACCAGCAACGGATCAATATCCTGATGGCGGTTCCACAAGACCATCAACATAATCAGCTTAAGCTTGTCCAGACCTAAATTTTCCTGTTGCAACGCGACGGCACGATCAATAATCATCTCGCGCTCAACAGCGGAAATCATGTGCTGTCGCTCGGAAAACATCAGGAATTGGCGCGCTTCATAACTGATACGATGCAGCTCCAGCTCGGCAAAATGGCGCAATCCGGCATGCTCAAGGCTGGCCGGATAGCTGTCAGGGCTCTGTTGTTGCAGCGCGGACAGCCAGGTCAATGCTTCGTCGATCTCCTCGCCTTCAAATCCGGCGGCGGAAAGCTTGCGCGACAATTTGTCTGGCTCCGGATAACTGCCTGCGTCAAAATAGCTTTCAAACAAGTACATTAGAATTTCGAACATGATGTGCGTTATTAGTGGATTCGTTGATACAAACCGCCGGGCAACGCGCTGATGCGTCCCTCCAGCTCAAGTTCCAACAGCATGGCGGATAGCTGGCTTACCGTCAAGCCGCAACGTCCGCCGAGCGTTTCCAGGTCAACCGGATCAAAGCCCATCTGCTCCAATAAAGCCGAATCTGCGCCTTGTGCCACTGGGTTATGCGCGTATGCGACAGGCAGTTCGCCCAATTCCTCAAGAATATCCTGCGCAGTCTCGACAAGTTTTGCGCCTTGTTTAAGCAGCGCATGGCAACCTTTGCTTTGCGGCGCATGAATCGAGCCGGGTATCGCAAATACATCGCGATTCTGTTCCAACGCCAGCCGCGCGGTAATCAACGAGCCGCTTTGCAACGATGCTTCCACCACCAGGCATCCCGTACTCATGCCGCTGATGATGCGGTTGCGGCGTGGAAAATTGGCGGCCAGCGGCGGTGTGCCGAGAGGAAATTCCGAGATTAGCGCACCCTGATGGGCCAGCGCATGCGCAAGGTCGCGGTTAGCCGCCGGATAGACTTTGTCCAGCCCGGTACCGACCACCCCGATACTGCCACCCTGCCCGTGCAATGCACCGCGATGCGCGGCAGCGTCGACGCCATGCGCCATGCCGCTGATAATGCACAGTCCCGCATTGCTCAACGATTTGGCAAATGCCTCGGCATTATTGATGCCTTGGGGTGTGGCATTGCGGCTGCCGACCACCGCCAGCGCAGGTTGGTTCAACAGATCAAGCCGCCCTTTCACATACAATAATAACGGCGGATCGGAAATGTTCAGCAGCGCTTGCGGATAGGCACGGTCGGCGAGAGTGATGATGCGGTTATTGCCATCTTCGAGCCAGGCCAGCGTAGCGGCAAGCGCATCATCGTCAATGCCTTTGCCGATTTCGCTTGCGACTTCCGCTTTGACGACGGATTTGAGCGAGCTAACAGGCGCATCGAAAATCGCCTCTGGCGAACCGAATTCCTTCAGCAGGCAGCGCGCTCCTTCACCACCCAGACCACGCATCAAGCTGAGCGCCAGCCATGCCTTGAGTGAAACATTATC
Source organism: Gallionellaceae bacterium (assembly GCA_019753125.1). Lineage (GTDB taxonomy): Bacteria > Pseudomonadota > Gammaproteobacteria > Burkholderiales > Gallionellaceae > Gallionella. Next base: position 8,305 of record JAIELH010000056.1, read on the forward strand.
GCAGCCGTTAGTTTGTTTCGGATACGCAGTCAAACATCTTTCAGCCGGCAGCCCGCATGGATGGCCAGTAGTTTCAACAGTCATACTCAGGGGGTTTTTGCCTGATCCAGCAATTCCACCGGCAATTTGGTCTGCATTACCAGCGCGTATGACACCTTGTCGAATACACGAAACACGAACAGCAAACCATAACGCTCATCCGGCAGCAAGGTCTTTTCATCATTGTTTTTGACCGTTTCACCCTTGCGGTACAAAGCCAGCACATGGCCGCTTTCCAGACCATCGCGCTTGCCCTTGTTCAAGGTGACAAGAGTGTTCTGCCCGCCCTGAGAGACTCCTCCATAAATGGAAATGATACGCGCCAGAACGTCACCTGCAGGTGCGCGCGGCAGATAAGTGCTGAAGACTTCACCGGAGTGCATAACCAGACGGTCGCCCTTGTCAATTTCCTGCACCGCCTTTGTGATCAATACAGTGCTGACATCGGCAAAATCTGTTACTTCAACATTGCCCAGGTAGATAGCTTCAATCCCCAATACTTCATTGGTATCCGGATCAAGCAAAGTTTTGCCGGGACGATAAATCTGCCACTTGGCCCCCTTGTCAGCAGGCAAGCCTTTTGCAAAACCCACATCACCCGAACCAAGCGTCACGCGTCCGGCACGCGCGCCAACTAACGTCGGCGCCTCTTTCAGTTCACCCTCTTGAATGATCAGTGGCTGGCTCAGGAACGGCGCAATGGCGCTGGCAGGAATGCTGGGTATCGCATCGCGCTCGCTGTAACTCTCGCGGATCTTCGGCGAGAGTTTGACCAATCCATTCGTACCGGCCTGGCCAATCCGCAACGTGTTATTGGCGCGATTCAGAACAATTACATCACCGGGATAAATCCAGTGCGGGTCTTTGATGATGTCCTTGTTTGCACCCCAGATATACGGCCATCTCCATGGATCTTTGAAAAATTTGCCTGAGATGCTCCACAGCGTGTCTCCTTTGGTGACAATATGCAGATCGGGCGCATCTTTGCGAAGCTCTGGAACGGTTTCAGGTTGCGCGGCAAAAGCTAGGGCGGGCAATAAAAGGCAAATCAGCGATATAATCTTGCGCATCGAAAACTCCGGCAGGATGATGTAAGGAGCGCGCAATACAGCCGCGGCCAGCCAAATTCTGCATCCAGCCGCCCAAATTAGCAAGCATTTAAGGAAAGCGATGGCCCTCCTGAAGATTCTGCAGTACCCCGATGAACGCCTGCACAAAGTTGCCGCTAAAGTCGAACACATCAATCCGGCAATCCGCAAACTGGCGCGCGACATGGCTGAAACAATGTATGCCGCCCCCGGGGTGGGCTTGGCAGCCACGCAAGTGGATGTCCATATGCAAATTATAGTGGTGGATGTATCCGATACACACGATCAATTGATGCTGTTCATCAACCCGGAGATCATCGCCAGCAGCGGTGAGGAAGAATGCGAGGAGGGGTGTCTGTCGGTGCCCGGTATTTATGAAAATGTACGCCGTGCGGAAAAAGTGACCGTGCGCGCCCTTAATGAAAACGGTGAATCATTCACACTTGAGGCCGATGGCTTCCTGGCAGTCTGCATTCAGCATGAGATGGATCACCTGCGTGGCAAAGTGTTTGTCGAATACCTGTCACAACTCAAACAAACGCGCATCCGCGCCAAACTGAAAAAACGCTTGCGCGAGACACTTTGAGCCGCCACATAACTGCCGTTTCGCCGAGTTGTGCAACGCTTTGTTAGATCAAATCCATTATGAAAATAATCTTTGCCGGAACACCGCAGTTCGCCGCCAGCGCCTTGGCTGCATTGCTTAGTGAACATCAGGTCGTTGCGGTGCTTACTCAGCCTGATCGCCCTTCCGGGCGCGGAATGCAACTCACCGCCAGCCCGGTGAAACAGCTAGCCCTACAGCACGGCCTGCCGGTTCTACAGCCCGCCACTTTGAAAACAGAAGAAGCCCGGCATTCGATAGCTGTTCTGCAAGCCGACGTGATGATCGTGGCCGCTTACGGATTGATACTGCCGAAACCGGTGCTACAATTGCCGCGCCATGGTTGCCTGAACATCCATGCCTCACTGTTGCCGCGCTGGCGCGGAGCTGCACCGATACAACGCGCGATTCTGGCCGGCGATCATGAAACAGGTGTCACGATCATGCAAATGGATGAAGGCCTGGATACCGGCGATATGTTGCTGCGGCACACTTGCCCGATTGAGAAGAGCGACACCGCACAAACCCTGCAGGACAAGCTGGCTGCAATTGGAGCGGCGAGCATCCTCGAAGCATTGCGCCTGCTACAGGAAGGGCATTTGGTGCCGATCAAGCAAGACAATAATTTGGCAAGTTACGCCCCCAAACTGCTCAAAAGTGAAGCGCAAATCGACTGGCGGCAAGACGCTCAGCAAATCGAACGTGCGGTGCGCGCCTACAACCCTTTTCCGGTATGCCATACTCATTTCAACGGTGCCACAATAAAAATATGGCAGGCCAGTCTATGCGCCGATATACAAGGCGAACCCGGCAGGGTGATGGCTGTAGACAAGCAAGGCATCATAGTCGCTTGTGGCAAAGATGCGTTGCGCCTGGAGGTACTGCAACGCTCCGGCGGCAAGGCACAACCCGTTGCACAGTTTCTGCAATCGATACCTGCCAAGGCTGGTGATATGTTTTCAAATCCAATTATTAGTGAACGCTGACTTGCAACATATCCAGCTTGCCGCCTCCAACGTCGTTCAGCAAGTGCTGACGAATGGGCGCAACCTGAATCAGGCGCTGGACGAATCGTTGCGCCGGAAATCGGCCTGGACACCAGCGCAACGTGCCGCTCTTCAGGACTTGAGCTATGGCACATTGCGGTTTTATGGACAATTAAACGCAATATTAGGCCTGCTGCTGCATAAACCACTGACAGATGAACGGCTGCGCTATTTGCTGCTGGTTGCGCTGTACCAATTGCAATACAGCAAAGCGGCGCAACATGCGATAGTCGATCATGCAGTGCGCGCCGCACAAATGTTGAATCCACGCGCGAGCGGGTTAGTAAACGCCAGCTTGCGTAATTTTCTGCGCAAACAGGCCGGCTTACTCAAGCAGGCAGCGCATCATGCAGAGGGGCAATACAATCATCCGCAATGGTGGATCGATAAGCTGCAAGCTCAGTATGGCGAGCGCAGCACTGCCATACTGGAAGCAGGCAATCAACGCCCGCCGATGATATTGCGCATCAATCAGCGGCGTGGCACTGCAGCAGGTTATCTGGCACTGCTATCTCAACAGGAGGGCGAACTCCAAAATTTGGCTGCCCGCCTGATCGAGCCGGGTGCGCTGCAATTAGACAAGCCGGTGCCGGTAGACCGGCTGCCTGGCTTCTTTGATGGCATGGTTTCTGTACAGGATGCCGGTGCGCAATATGCAGCGCACTTGCTGGACCTGCATGATGGCATGCGCGTGCTGGATGCCTGTGCCGCGCCGGGCGGCAAGACCGCGCATATCTTGGAGCGCGCCACAGTCGAAATGGTCGCTGTAGACAAAGATGAACAGCGCTTGCAGCGCGTCAACGAAAATTTGCAGCGCTTGGGTTTAACGGCAAAATTGATAGCCGGTGATGCCGCACAACCAGGTGCATGGTGGGATGGCCGGTTGTTCGAACGCATCCTCGCCGATGTGCCATGCTCGGCCTCCGGCGTGGTGCGCCGCCACCCTGATATCAAATGGTTGCGCCGCAGCGCCGATATCGTGGGTTTTGCCGCGCAACAACTTGCCATCTTGCTGGCGTTATGGCCGTTGCTGGCGCAAGACGGTAAATTGCTCTATGCCACCTGTTCGGTCTTCCGCCAGGAAAATGAACAAGTGATTGCGGCATTCCTGGCGCAGCGGCCGGATGCACAGCGCTTGCCTATAAGCCTGCCGGATGACAGCTCAGGGCAATTGCTGCCCAATGAGCAACATGATGGATTTTTTTATGCTCTGTTGCACAAGCCAGCCGAAGCAACATAAAAATCTTTTTGCTTGCGCATGAAACAAAAAAGCAGCCAAAGCTGCTTTTTTGTGTTTGCTGCCGCTTGAATTTAATGCCCCGCTTGTTTGCGCAAGTGCTGGATTGCACGCAACTGGGCAATCGCCTCCAGCAACTCGGCCTGTGCTTGCGCGTAATCGATATCGGAGGTGCGATTTTTCATCGCTTCTTCCGCTGCATGCTTTGCTTCCAACGCACGGGCCTCATCAAGGTCGCCGCCGCGTATCGCGGTGTCGGCCAAGATAGTGACAATGCTGGGTTGCACCTCCAGCATACCGCCCGAAACGTAGATGAGCTCTTCGCGTTCCTGATCCGGGCACTTGATCCTGACCGAGCCAGGTTTGATGCGCGTCATCAGTGCAGTATGGCGCGGATAAATACCCAGCTCACCCATTTCACCGGGAACCACGACCACTTCAGCCAGCCCGGAAAAAATGGATTCTTCCGCGCTAACTACGTCGACATGTACGGTCATAGCCATCAGATTTCCCTTCGATTAGAGCGTCTTGGCTTTTTCAACAGCTTCTTCGATGCCGCCCACCATATAGAACGCCTGTTCTGGCAAGTGGTCGTAATCGCCGTTGACAATACCCTTGAATCCCTTGATGGTATCTTTCAGCGTGACATATTTGCCCGGGCTGCCGGTGAACACTTCGGCCACGTGGAACGGCTGCGACAGGAAGCGTTGAATCTTGCGCGCGCGCGCTACGGCCAGCTTGTCCTCTGGCGCCAGTTCATCCATACCCAGAATCGCGATAATGTCGCGCAATTCCTTGTAGCGTTGCAGGGTCTGCTGCACACCGCGTGCCACGGTGTAATGCTCTTCGCCTACCACCAGCGGGTCAAGCTGGCGCGATGTGGAATCCAGCGGATCAACCGCAGGGTAAATACCCAGCGAAGCGATGTCGCGCGACAGCACCACGGTGGAATCCAAGTGCAAGAAGGTAGTTGCCGGAGACGGGTCAGTCAAGTCGTCGGCAGGCACATATACGGCCTGAATCGACGTGATCGAACCCACCTTGGTGGAAGTGATGCGCTCTTGCAGACGGCCCATTTCTTCGGCCAGTGTCGGCTGATAACCCACGGCTGAAGGCATACGGCCCAGCAGCGCAGACACCTCGGTACCGGCCAACGTATAGCGGTAGATGTTATCGACGAAGAACAAAATATCACGGCCTTCGTCGCGGAACTTCTCGGCCATCGTCAAGCCGGTCAGCGCGACGCGCAGGCGGTTGCCCGGCGGTTCGTTCATCTGGCCGAACACCATCGACACCTTGTCCAGAACGTTGGAGTCCTTCATTTCGTGGTAGAAGTCGTTACCTTCACGGGTACGCTCGCCGACACCGGCAAACACCGACAAGCCGCTGTGCTGCTTGGCGATGTTGTTGATCAGCTCCATCATGTTCACGGTCTTGCCCACACCGGCGCCGCCGAACAGGCCGACCTTACCACCCTTGGCAAACGGGCAAACCAGGTCAATCACCTTGATGCCGGTTTCCAGCAGGTCTACCGAGGGAGACAATTCATCAAATTTCGGTGCTGGCTGGTGAATTTCACGACGCTCTTCACACGGGATATCGCCAGCATCATCGATCGGACGGCCCAATACATCCATAATACGTCCCAGCGTACCGCTGCCGACCGGCACTTTGATCCCGGCGCCACTGGCGTTCACGAGCATGCCACGACGCAAACCGTCCGAGGAACCCATCGCGATGGTACGCACTACGCCGTCGCCAAGCTGCTGCTCCACTTCAAAGGTCAAACCGGCTTCGGCAGTTGAAGAGCCCACGTCTGCCAGTTGCAACGCTTCATATACCTTGGGCATTTGATCACGCGGAAATTCGATGTCGACCACCGCACCGATACACTGAACAATCTTTCCTTGACTCATTTTTAAGATTCCCCGTCTAAGTTAATTTTTAATTCGCATCTGGTTTCAATCAGCCAACCGCTGCCGCATCTTTAAGATTTGGTCTCGCCATAACGTTCGCCATGCTCACATTAGTCTCGCCCAATCTTATGCAGCCGCGCCATCAGCCAACCGCTGCCGCACCGCCGACGATTTCTGAAATTTCGCGGGTGATGGCAGCTTGACGCGCCTTGTTGTAAACCAGCTTGAGCTCGCCAATCACGCTCTTGGCATTATCGGATGCGGCCTTCATCGCCACCATACGCGCACTTTGTTCGGACGCCACGTTTTCCACGACCGCCTGATAAACCAGGGACTCGATATAACGCACCAACAGCTCGTTAATGACCTCTTTGGCATCCGGCTCGTAGATATAGTCCCAGCTACCCTCCGCAGTCCCAACCTGATTGCTGGTGAGCGGCAGCAATTGCTCGACGCGCGGCTCCTGCTTCATGGTGTTGACGAAATGGTTGTAGCTCAGATGTATGGCATCGATTTCTCCTGCCACATAAGCATCCAGCATCACCTTCACTGCACCGATCAACTTCTCGATATGCGGCGTGTCGCCCAAACCGGTCATGTTGGATTTTACCTTGGCGCCGATGCGCGTCATAAAACCCAAACCCTTGTTGCCTATCGGACAAACCAGGATACCCTTGCCTTCGCCTTCCCAGGTTTTCATATGGCTCGTGGCAAGACGCAGAATGTTGGTATTCAGCCCACCACACAAGCCTTTATCTGAAGTAACCACAATCAAGCCGACATTTTTAACCGCTCCGCGCTTCACCAGAAACGGATGCTTATACTCCGGATTGGCGCGTGACAAATGCGCTGCAACATTACGGATTTTTTCAGCGTAGGGGCGGGCTGCGCGCATACGTTCCTGCGCTTTGCGCATCTTGGCTGCGGCAACCATTTCCATGGCGCGCGTGATCTTGCGTGTATTTTCTACACTCTTGATTTTCGCGCGGATCTCTTTACTGCCAGCCATCTCTCACCCCGCCTTAATAAACAGCCGTCGTCTTGAATTTCTCGATTGCTGCGGCCATCAGTTTTTCATTATCCGCACTCAATTCCTTGGTGGATTCAATCGCGTCCATCAAGCTCTTGTTATTGGATTTCAGGTAAGCATGCAACGCCGATTCAAATGCCAGCGCCTTGGGTACGGGCACATCGTCAAAATAGCCTTTATTGACGGAGAGCAGCGTGACGGCCATTTCGGCAACAGACAGCGGACAGTATTGCAACTGCTTCATCAGTTCGGTTACCAGGCGGCCGCGTTCCAACTGCTTGCGGGTAGCCTCATCCAGATCGGAAGCAAACTGCGCAAACGCCGCCAATTCACGATACTGCGCCAATGCCAGACGCACACCGCCACCCAGCTTCTTGATGACTTTGGTCTGTGCCGCACCACCCACGCGAGACACCGAAACACCGGCGTTGATCGCGGGGCGGATACCGGCATTGAACAAGTCCGTTTCCAGAAATATCTGGCCATCGGTAATCGAAATCACGTTGGTCGGCACGAACGCGGACACGTCACCGGCTTGCGTTTCAATGATCGGCAATGCGGTCAGCGAACCCGTCTTTCCTTTGACCTCACCCTTGGTGAACGCTTCCACGTATTCGGCATTCACGCGCGCTGCGCGCTCCAGCAAACGCGAGTGCAGATAGAACACGTCGCCCGGATAGGCTTCACGGCCCGGCGGACGGCGCAGCAACAGGGAAATCTGACGATAAGCCCAGGCCTGCTTGGTCAAATCGTCGTAAACAATCAAGGCATCCTGGCCGCGATCGCGGAAGTATTCGCCCATCGTGCAACCGGCATAAGGCGCCAGAAACTGCATTGCGGCAGAATCGGAAGCGGTCGCGGCAACCACGATCGTATAGCCCAGCGCGCCATGCTCTTCCAGTTTGCGCACTACGTTGGCGATGGTCGAGGCCTTTTGCCCAACTGCCACGTACACGCAGGTCATATTCTGACCCTTCTGGTTGATGATCGCATCCACCGCAACGGCCGTCTTGCCGGTCTGGCGGTCGCCGATGATCAGCTCACGCTGGCCGCGGCCAATCGGAACCATCGAGTCGATCGACTTCAGACCAGTTTGCACTGGCTGGTCAACGGACTTACGCGCAATCACGCCCGGTGCGACTTTTTCGATCTTGTCGGTCATCTTGGCATTGATTGGCCCCTTGCCGTCGATCGGCTGGCCCAATGCATTAACTACGCGACCGCACAATTCCGGGCCGACCGGCACTTCCAGAATACGCCCGGTACACTTGACCGTGTCGCCTTCGGTAATATGCTCATACTCACCGAGCACCACCGCGCCGACCGAGTCACGCTCGAGGTTCAGCGCCAAGCCGAATGTGTTGCCGGGGAATTCCAGCATTTCACCTTGCATCACGTCAGACAAACCGTGCACGCGAACGATACCGTCTGTCACGCTGACCACGGTGCCTTCGGTGCGCGCTTGCGTCAGCGCCTCAAAGTTATCGATGCGGTTACGAATCAAATTGCTTATTTCAGAAGGGTTGAGCTTCATCGGAATTTCCTTATCTTGATAAATCCATTATCAGGCCAGAGCGTTTGCCATTTCGCCGAGACGGGTGCGCGCAGAACCATCGATCACCTTGTCTCCGGCACGAATGACCACTCCGCCCAGCAATTCTTTATTGATTTTACAAACCAGTTTGATTTCGCGCCCCAAACGCGCTTTCAGCGAACTGACAATTTTTTCCTGTTGCGCAACGGATAGCTCGAATGCAGAATCCACCACCACGTTTACGGTTCTTTCAGCCTCCGCACGCAGCGCTTCATAGATTGCGGCAATTTCAGGAAGCATCAGCAGGCGCTGATTGTCTACCAGCACCCTGGCAAAATTACGTTGCTGCACCGTTGCTTGCCCGCCCAGCAAACCGTCCATCAGACTTTCGAGCTGCGCCTTGGCAACCCTTGGGCTGCTGACCACGGCACGAACCTCCGGATGATTGACCGCCTCGGCAAGAGATACCAGCACCTCCGACCAGCCTTTCAAATCCGCCAGTTTCTGCGCTTCTTCAAAAGCTGCCTGGGCATACGGACGAGCAATGGTAATGGCTTCGGACATGGCTTTTAGATTTCCGCAACGAGTTTATCGAGCAGGTCGTTATGCGCCTTGGCGTCAATTTCACGACCGAGGATTTTACCTGCACCGGCAAGCGCGATTGCCGACACTTGCGTGCGCAATTGCTCCTTGGCGCGAAACACTTCCTGATCAATTTCAGCCTTGGCTCCGGCAATGATGCGGTCGCCTTCCACCTTGGCCTGCACCTTGGCAGCCTCGATGATCTCACCGGCGCGCTTTTCACCGTTAGTCACAATTTCGCCGGCTTTTTCTTTTGCTTCACGCAAAATCTCTGCCGAGCGTTTGGCTGCCATCTCCAAATCATGCTTTGCACGTTCCGCATCCGCCAATCCATCGGCAATTTGCTTCTTGCGTTGATCCAGCGCCGCCATGATGGGTGTCCAGACAAACTTCATGCAGAACCACACAAACAGTGCGAACATGATCGTCTGGGCGAGAAGAGTTGCATTGATATTCATGCAAGCTACCTTTCCTGAGTTATGCGTTGTCGCTTAATGAAAAATTAATGTGCCACCGCAAACAGAACATACATCGCGATACCTACGGCAATCATCGGCACCGCATCGACCAAGCCCATCACCACGAAGAACTGTGTGCGCAGCATCGGGATAAGTTCAGGTTGACGTGCAGCACCTTCCAGAAAGCGCCCGCCCAGAATACCGATACCGACAGCCGCGCCAAGCGCGCCCAGACCCATCATCAGTGCTCCAGCGATATACAGCAGTCCATTTGCCATTTCCATTTTTTATTTCTCCTGGTTAATAAAAGTAAAGTTAATGAAATCGATATTATTTTTAGTGATGTTCCTGATGCGCCATGTCCAGATACACCACGGTCAGCGTCATGAAAATAAATGCCTGCAAGGTGACAATCAGAATATGGAAAATCGCCCAGCCCAATGACAACAGGATTTGCGATCCATACAGCGTGGCGTTACCCACCGACATGCCTGCCCATGCGCCACCCATCAATGCAATAAGAATGAAAATCATTTCGCCGGCATACATGTTGCCGAACAAACGCAGCGCAAGGGAAATCGGCTTGGCGATCAGGTTGACGCCTTCCAGCAACAGGTTGACCGGCATGCCCCACTTACCAAACGGTTGCAGCGTCAGCTCACCCACAAAACCGCCCAGACCCTTCATCTTGATGCTGTAATAAACCACCAGCACAAATACGCCGATTGCCATGCCGAAGGTGGCATTCGGGTCGGTCGAAGGAACCACCTTGAAGAACGGGACACCTAAAGCCTTCATCAACAACGGAACATAATCGATGGGCAACAGATCCATCAGGTTCATCGAGAAAACCCAAAAGAAGATAGTCAACGCCAGCGGGCCAACCATCGGATTCTTGCCGGAAAATGAGCCGCGCACGCTGGTATCGATAAATTCCAGCGCCCACTCGCAAAAATTCTGCATGCCGCCCGGGGTTCCGCTGACCACGCTCTTTGCAACACTGCGGAACATGAACATGAACGCGGCGCCCAGCAACAGGGACATGATAAAGGTGTCAAGATTGAGCGCCCAGAAGCCCATTGCCTTGGCTTCCTCGGCGCTATGTGCAATACCCCAGGTGCCATCCGGCAAATGACCATAAGTCAGATTCTGCAAATGGTGCTTGATATATTCTGCTGATGTGTGTGCTTCGCTAGACATTTTTAGTCACTATCTCACGTCTTTGAATTACTGATAAATAATCGGGCTATTAACAGCACCGCTTGAATCGGGCTATTAACAGCACCGCTTGACCCATCACAAAACCACCTAATACCGCAGGTGGCGATAATCTTAGTAGTGCCAGACATAAACCAAGGAGCACAACAACAATCAGAAATCTTTCGGCAGCGTAAAAATACATAAGCCGCAATTGAATGTGCGTGTCTTGCGCAGAATGCAACGCCGCTCTGGACATTCGCCAAGCCAGCATTGCACCATTGAGAACGGATATACCCCCCCCACTCAATACCGCTGCCGTTAATTGCAGCGCACCCTCCATGCCATAAGTGAAGCCCCCAGCAGCCAGTACCGCCACGATTTGCAGCCAGACCACTTGACGCGCTATTCTTTTTTCCTTGGCTTCGGCAACGAAAAGCTTTGAAATAATAGCGGTGTTTTCCGCCAATGTCAAACTTCGTTGCGACTCATCGTCGGCAACCTTGCTCACTATTTCGCCTTTTTAAGCTTGTTCAGGAACTCATCCAGCTGGTCATGGTTCATGTATTCAATAATCAGCTTCCCCGCGCCTTTATTGCCTGGCTTGATTTCCACGCGCGTTCCGAGAACGGCACTCATTTCTTCCTGCAATCGCTGCGTATCACGGCTGGGTTTGTGTGTTTTTTTATGCTTGATTCGTTCTGGTTCGCCGGTTTGCTTCTGCACGAGCCTTTCCGCTTCGCGCACCGACAATCCGTCCAGCACGATTTTATTGGCGAGCAGCACCTGCTGGGCATTCTCCAAGGACAACAAGGCACGCGCATGCCCCATATCCAGCCTGTTTTCCATCAGCATGTCCTGTACCGCCTGCGGCAACTTGAGCAGCCTCAACAGGTTGCTGGCGGCGCTACGAGAACGCCCTACCGCTTCCGCAGCGACTTGGTGGGTCATTTTGAATTCATCGATCAAACGCTGGAGGCCTATCGCCTCCTCCAGCGGATTCAGGTTCTCACGCTGTATGTTTTCAATCAGCGCCATCGCCAATGCCGCATTGTCCGTGACGCTGCGCACCAGCACCGGCACATGGGTTAATCCCGCCAATTGCGCGGCACGCCAACGCCGTTCACCGGCAATAATTTCATAACTATTATCTGCAAGCTGGCGCACCAAAATCGGCTGCATTACTCCCTGCGCCTTGATTGATGCCGCCAAATCATTCAGCGAAGCCTGATCCATGTGCGAACGCGGCTGATATTTGCCCGGCTTGAGCAACGCCACGTTCAAATCACGCATCACCTCATCTTTTTCGTTTTTTCCGCCTGACAACAATGCGTCCAGACCACGCCCCAAACCCTTGTGTATTTTTGTTGCCATGATTGCTTCCTTATGCCGTTGCGGCAGTTTGTGCCGCGTTGTTTAACAATTCTCCGGCCAGCGCCAGATAGGCCTGCGTTCCTTTGGACAATTTGTCGTGGTACAGCACCGGCACTCCATAGCTGGGCGCTTCCGCCAAGCGCACGTTACGCGGAATCACGGTGCGGTACACTTTGTTGCCAAAATGCTCCAGCAATTGGTCTGAAACCTGTTGCGCCAGGCTATTGCGCGGATCAAACATCGTGCGCAGCAACCCTTCGATTTCCAGATCAGGATTCAGGCTGGCGCGTACTTTGCGGATGGTGTTCACCAGATCGCTCAACCCTTCCAGCGCATAGTATTCGCATTGCATCGGAATCATCACCGACCTGGCCGCGCACAAGCCATTCAATGTCAGCAAATTCAAGGCGGGCGGACAATCGATCAGCACAAAGTCGTACTCCGCTGCAACTTGCCGCAACGCATCGCGCAACCGCGTTTCCCGATGCGCCAAATCAACCAGTTCGACTTCCGCTCCGGCCAAATCGCGATTAGCGGCCAACAGATCATATTTTCCAGCCTCCGAGCGCACCCGTGCCTCAGCGACTGTTTTACTACCCAGCAAAACATCGTAAACGCTGGCCTGCAAGTCGCGTTTGTCGATACCGCTACCCATCGTAGCGTTGCCTTGCGGATCAAGGTCAATCAGCAACACACGCTGCCTGGTTGCTGCCAGGCTGGCAGCCAAATTCACCGTGGTTGTGGTTTTTCCCACGCCGCCCTTCTGGTTGGTTACAGCCAATATCCTCGTCATCTTGCTTCGCTCCCCTTGCGTGTTGCAATTACCAGGCTTCGTGCCGCATGCAACCCCGGCACCCGTAACGGAATGATGCGCTCAATATAGTAATCGGCCGGCACATCAACCAACTCCTGCTCCGGCGCACCCTTCATTGCCGCCCAATGCCCGTGCGGCGCCATCAGGTGGCGAGTAACACAAAAAAACCCGCTCAATTCCGTAAAGGCCCGCGAAATGATCCCATCGAACAGCTCTGCAGGCTGCCAATCTTCTATACGCGCGCAGTGAATGCTTGCATTTTGCAGCCCCAACTCGATTATCGCCTGCTGTACAAAGCTGGTTTTTTTGCTGTTGCTATCCAACAACGTGAACTGCCAATCCGGCCGCGCAATCGCCAGCACCATGCCCGGCAAACCCGCTCCACAGCCTGCATCCAACCATCGCCCCGCCCACAAATATGGCAGCACTGCAAGGCTGTCGAGCAAGTGATGGCTCACCATCTGTTGCGGATTGCGAATTGCGGTCAAGTTATAGACCTTGTTCCATTTATGCAGCAATGCCAGATAATCCAGCAATTTGTCCTGCACATCGGCACCCAGCGTTATCCCCATTTGTGCGATGCCGCTCTGCAGCTCTGCTGCCTGGCTTATGCGCATTTTTGTGTTTGCCTGCCATCTTGAAAACCGCGCTTGAGATGCACCAGCAACAAAGAAATCGCTGCTGGCGTAATGCCCGATATGCGCGCGGCCTGGCCTATGGTTTCCGGCTTGTGCCGGTTAAGCTTTTGCTGCACCTCTATGGACAATCCTCGCACTTCACGATAATCCAGATTATCCGGCAACCCCAGTATTTCATACTGCTCGTTGCGCTCGATTTCTTCGCGTTGCCGCTCAATATAGCCGTGATATTTCGCCTGTATCTCCACCTGTTCGGCAACTTTTTCATCGGCCACGCCCTCGCCCGCACCGGGCAAAGTCAACAGGCTGCCGTAATTTACATCCGGGCGGCGCAGCAATTCATGCAGCGAATACTCGCGTTCAATCGGTTTGCCCAATACGCGCACCGCGTCCTGCTCCGGCAGGTTGCGCGGATTTACCCACGTGCTGCGCAAGCGTTCCTGCTCGCGTGCAATGGCCTCGCGTTTTTTATCAAACATCTGCCAGCGTGCATCATCCACGATACCGAGCCTGCGACCGATCTCCGTCAGGCGCAAATCGGCATTGTCTTCACGCAACTGCAAACGGTACTCTGCCCGGCTGGTGAACATGCGATAAGGTTCCGTTGCCCCGGAAGTGATCAGGTCATCCACCATCACACCCAGATACGCCTCGTCACGGCGCGGGCACCAGGCATCACGTCCGCGCACTTGCAGTGCGGCATTGAGCCCGGCCAATAAACCTTGCGCGGCGGCCTCTTCATAACCGGTTGTGCCGTTGATCTGCCCGGCAAAAAACAAACCCTGTATCGCTTTGGTCTCCAGCGAGCTTTTCAGATCGCGCGGATCGAAATAGTCATATTCAATGGCATAACCGGGACGCAGGATATGCGCGCTTTCCAGCCCCTTGATGGAGCGCACCAAATTCAACTGCACATCGAACGGCAAACTGGTGGAAATTCCGTTGGGATATACCTCATGCGTCGTCAAACCTTCCGGCTCAAGAAAAATCTGGTGCGAACGCTTGTCGGCAAAACGTGTGATTTTGTCTTCGATGGATGGGCAGTAACGCGGTCCAACCCCTTCGATCACCCCGGTAAACAGCGGCGATCGGTCCAGCCCTCCACGAATGATATCGTGTGTGTGCTGATTGGTTTCCGTAATCCAGCATGGCAATTGCCGCGGATGTTGGGCAGCATTACCCATAAACGAAAATACCGGTACAGGGTCGTCACCCCACTGTTCCTGCATCACAGAATAATCGATGGTTCGCCCATCAATGCGCGGCGGGGTACCGGTTTTCAACCTGCCCGCCGGGAGATTCAACTCGCGCAGCCGGTGCGCCAGCCGGACAGAAGGCGGGTCGCCCGCCCTGCCTGCCGGATAATTTACCTGCCCGACATGAATCAACCCGGACAAAAACGTGCCAGCTGTCAGCACCACCGTTTTTGCCTGAAAATGCAGCCCCAGCTGCGTAACCACTCCGCACGCACGGCCTTGCTCGATCAGCAAATCATCTACCGCTTGCTGAAACAGCCATAGATTGGCCTGGCTTTCCAGACGCGAACGTATTGCCTGCTTGTACAACATTCGGTCGGCCTGCGCGCGCGTGGCGCGCACTGCCGGGCCTTTGCTGGAATTCAAGACACGAAACTGGATACCGCCCTCATCGGTGGCCGCCGCCATTGCGCCGCCAAGCGCATCCACCTCTTTCACCAGATGACCCTTGCCGATCCCGCCTATCGACGGGTTGCAGGACATCTGCCCCAGCGTTTCGATATTGTGATTTAGCAGCAGAGTATTACAGCCGGCGCGCGCGCTGGCCAAGGCCGCCTCGGTGCCGGCGTGCCCTCCGCCCACCACAATCACATCAAAAACATCAGGAAATGTCATGCTGCCGCCATTTTGCAAAGGACGCGCATCATACAACAGCACGCAGGGAAATCCCAAACGCATTGTTTCACGTGAAACATGGCCCGGCTATTTTCCGATACAGAACCTGCCGAAAATTTCGCCCAGCAAATCGTCCGGAGTAAACTCTCCGGTAATCTCGTTCAGGGCCCGTTGCGCCAAGCGCAACTCCTCAGCGAACAGCTCGGCGCGGGACAACACCACCTCCGCCTGCGCCAGATGCACTTGCGCCTGCGCCAAGGCGCGCAGGTGCCGCTCACGGGCCATAAAAGCGCCCCCTTCCTGATCTCGCCAGCCTATCGCCTCCAGCAGCTTGCTACGCAACTCTTCAATTCCGGTGCCGCTCCTGGCCGATACAAACACGCCCGCCGGCACAGCCGGCATATTGCCGCCCAGCAAATCGGCCTTGTTATATACCAGCAGTCGTGGCGTATCAACGGGCAGCTCTTCGAGAATCATCTCATCCTGCGGTGTCATGCCCTTGCTGGCATCCAGCAACAGCAAAATCAGGTCAGCCTTGCCCAGGGTCTGGCGGGCTCGTTCAATACCCATATTTTCTACCGCATCCTGTGATTCACGCAGGCCGGCAGTGTCCATGATATGCAAGGGCACGCCGCGAATTTGAATAATCTGGCGAATAACGTCGCGCGTCGTACCGGGAATATCACTGACAAGCGCCACCTCTTCCCCGGACAAACAGTTCAACAGGCTGGATTTGCCGACATTTGGCTGCCCGGCAATAGCCACATGCACGCCTTCGCGTAACAGGCTACCCTGCTTTGCAGTGTCCAGTGTGTGTTGTAATCTGGATCGAATACAGCTTAGTGCGGTATTGCGCCGCTCGAAGTTGATCGCGTCCACCTCCTCTTCCGGGAAGTCCAGCATTGCCTCGACCAGCATGCGCAGCTGGATCAATTCGTCAACCAGCACATGAATGGCGGCGGAAAACTCCCCGCGCAAGGAACGTAGCGCACTGCGCGCCGCCTCGCTGGTATTGGCATCGATCAGGTCGACAACGCTTTCTGCTTGCGCCAGATCCAGCTTGTTATTCAAAAAGGCCCGGCACGTAAATTCACCCGGTTGCGCCAACCGTGCGCCCAAGTCAAGACAGCGCTGCAACACCATTTGCAGCACCGCCGAGCCGCCATGCCCTTGCAGCTCGAGCACATCTTCTCCGGTGTAGGAATGTGGCGCAGGAAAATACAAAGCGATACCCTGATCCATAGGGTCGCCATTTTTATCCAGGAAATTGCTGTAAGCAGCATGGCGCGCCATAGGCAACCGGCCCAGGACGGCGACAGCCAATGCTGTAATATTTTGCCCGGATATCCGCACCACCCCGATACCGCCGCGCCCTTGAGCGGTGGCAATGGCGGCAATGGTTTCAGCGTTTGGCGGCAATGCCTTTGCTCTCATCCTCGGCGGCCTTGGTAATGTACCATTGCTGCGCGATGGAAAGAATATTGTTCACGATGGAGTACAGCACCAACCCTGCCGGGAAAAAGAAGAAAATAATACTGAAAACAATCGGCATGATTTGCATCACCTTGGCCTGCATGGGGTCCGGTGGCGTCGGATTGAGGCGCATCTGAATAATCATGCTCGCACCCATTATTATGGGCAGAACATAATAAGGATCGGCTGCCGACAAATCGGTTATCCAGCCAAAAAATGGCGCGTAGCGCATCTCGACACTCGCCAGGATCGACCAGTACAGCGCAATAAATACCGGAATTTGAATCACCACCGGCAAACAACCGCCCAATGGATTGATTTTTTCGGTTTTATACAACTCCATCATGGCTTTATTCAATTGCTCACGATCATCGGCATATTGCTGCTTGATCTTTTCCAGTTTTGGAGCAACAACGCGCATCTTGGCCATGGAACGATAACTCGCTGCAGATAATGGGAAAAACGCGAGTTTAATCAGTACCGTTAACAAAATGATAGCAACGCCCCAGTTGTGCACAAAGCTTTGCAACAATGCCATTAACCAAAAAATTGGCGTAGCAATGACAGTTAACCAGCCATAATCAACCGTCAACCCAAGCCCGGGAGCGATTTTATCCAGGCTCGACTGAGCGGGCCCCGCATAAAGCGGCACACTGATAACCGCCTTTTGACCAGGAGCAATCGCCGGCACAGGCAACACCACCCCCGCTGAATATAGTCCGCCGTCCAGCTTACGGGTAAAAAATTCACGGTTTGCCTTGTCTTTCGGTAGCCATGCCGCAACAAAATAATGCTGCAACATGCCAATCCAACCATTATCAGAATCTTTGGGGTATTCCACCTTACCCTTATCTATAGTAGAAAATTCCACTTTCTGGAATTTTTCCTTTTCCGTATAAACCGCAGGTCCGGTGTATGTAGGCACCAACTTAGACGCCCCTTCTGGGGGCGCGCTATCACGCAGCAACTGGAAATATGCCGAAGCATTTAATGGCGTATTACCTCCGTTATCAATCTCATACGCCACATCGACCAGGTAACTGTCTTTCTGAAAAGTAAGCACCTTGGCTATCTTGACCCCGCTCAAACTGGTCGCTGCCAATCGCACCTGAACACGATCAGCCTTATCAGCCAAACTATATACATCCCGCTCGGCAACAAACAGGCTATTGTGATTGGGCAGCCCTTCGCCCAACAAACCGCTCTGCGCTATGTAATTATGTGTACCGGCCCCTTTTTGAAACAACACAAAAGGTTTATTTTTATCTTGCCCATCTGGATGCTGCAGCAAAGCCAACCGCTGGATATCTCCCCCAACCGTATTGATTTCTGCTTCCAGAAAATTGGTTTTGACTTGTATTATTTTCCCCGCCGCTTGTGCAGGTAACGGCTGGTTAACAGCCACCTTTTCGATGACCGCAGAAGTAGCTGCCTGTGGTTTTGGCAATCCTTCATTTGCAACAACATTTTGTTGGATATACTGTTCAGGGTGCTGATAGCGCTGCCATCCATCCCATACCAGCGCCAGCGAAAAGGCAAAAATCAAGAATAAGAAAAGTCTTTGAAGGTCCATAGATCAGCCTGATATTAAGGTATTGGGTCGTACCCGCCGGGGTTCCATGGATTGCAGCGCAACAATCGCTTAGTGCCAAGCCACACCCCCTTTGCCACGCCATGTTTCGCCAAGGCATCACAGGCATAATGGGAACAAGTGGGAGTAAACCTGCATGTTGGTGGGCTAAGCGGACTAATCAAGTATTGATAGCCATGTATCAGCTTAATCATGATTCTGCGCATTGATTGTCTACCCTGCTAAACAACTTTTCAAGATCGCCGCGTTGCGCCGTGGGTTGCTGCAAATAAGCGTGCCTCACCACCACCACCACGTCCAGGCTGCGGTCCTTAACACAGTGTTGGCGAAAAACTTCACGCACCACTCTTTTAACGCAATTTCTGTCAACCGCTCTGGAAAGTGCTTTTTTACTTGCAATTATTCCGAGCCTGGCATTTTTCTTGTCATTGCGCCCGAAGAAAATCTTAAAACACCTGCCAGAAACACTTTTGGCTTTAACAACATGGTCAAAGCCATCCTCAAGCAACAACCTGTATTTAGCAGTAAATTCGGCGGATTTGCTACTATACAGCGAGTTTTGCACGGCCTTTAGCGCGGCGCGCGTTAATAACAGCGCGCCCTCCGCGCGTTTTCATGCGCACCAAAAAGCCATGGGTACGTTTTCTTTTGGTTACGGATGGTTGGTATGTGCGTTTCATGTTTTTTCCTTGGTAAATCGTAAAACATGCTATTACAAAGCGTTAAAGCGCAAGTGTCAAGCTTAATTTACTTTCTTGCCTGTGGATAAGTTTGCACTGTAGAATGGACCACATTACTACTGCAGCCAAAATATTTATTTCTATAACAGATATGCGGGACCTTTCTTTTTGGGATTCATGCCTCAACTCTTTCAAAAAGAGCTTGCCGCCTCAACAATATAGTTCATGGATAAAACCTTTGCTCTTAAAAAGCGAAGGGGAGTTTCTGGTTTTGACTGCGCCAAATAGCTTTACCCTGAAACTTGTTCAAGAACGGTTCTTGCCCGAAATTACCCGGCAAGCAAGTTTGGTATATTCCAAAATTCCCCAGTTTGAATTTCGAGTCCTTGAATCCGAAATATCCAACAAACCGCAAGAAGGCTTGCCTGATAAGAAAACAACCTCTGCCCCAGAAAACAAACCTAAAATTGAAACATCATTCCGCAGCTATGGGAAACTTAACTCTAATTTGACTTTTGATAATTTTGTCATAGGTAAAGCCAATCAATTGGCTTTTGCAGCCGCAACTCAAGTTGCCGAATTACCGGGCACATCTTATAACCCCCTATTCATATATGGCGGAGTCGGCTTGGGTAAAACGCACCTGATTCAAGCTATAGGTAATCAAATCAAGATCAACAATCCGCAGATGAAAATCTGCTATATGCATGCCGAACGATATGTTTCGGATGTTGTGCGTGCGTACCAATCCAATAAATTCGAGGAGTTCAAGCAGTATTACCACTCCCTGGATATTTTACTGATTGACGATATTCAATTTTTTGCCGGCAAAAATAAAACTCAGGAAGAATTTTTTTACGCATTCAATACACTGATTGATTCACATAAACAAGTCATTATGACTAGCGATACTTTTCCAAAGGAAATTGCAGGGCTTGATAATCGCCTGGTTTCTCGTTTTGGTTGGGGATTAACCGTTGCGATAGAACCGCCAGAGCTGGAAATGCGGGTTGCTATCCTGCTGAAAAAAGCCACTCTGGGTGGTTATTCACTTGACGAATCTGTTGCTTTTTTTGTTGCAAAACACGTAAATTCCAATATCAGGGAATTGGAAGGCGCTTTAAAACGTGTCGAGGCATATGCAAAATTTCATTGTCGTGCTATTTCCATTGAAACTGCCAAAGAAGCATTGAAAGATATTTTAATTGCGCAAAACAGGCAAATTTCCATTGAAAACATACAAAAAACAGTGGCTGAATACTACCATATCAAATTAGTTGATCTGCTCTCCAAAAAAAGAACTCGCAACCTTACCCGGCCGCGGCAAATTGCCATGTCTCTTGCTCGTGAATTAACTTCAATGAGCTTACCTGAAATTGGCAAAGCCTTCGGTGGAAAAGATCATTCAACTGTAATACATGCTTGTAAAACAATTGAAAATCTTAAAGCTTCTGATACCGTAATAAACTCTGATCATAAAATATTGCTTCAAATATTACGGGGATAAATCAGTAAATTTAATGTGTATGAAATGTGGGTAAATTGGGTTCCCATGAGAAATATAAATTTATCCACAATATGAATACTATTTATCAACAGTTATCTTTTATAATTCAACATTAAGTATCTTTTTGTATAAAAAAAGTTTTTTCAGTTATCAACAGGATACCGGTCAGCTTACTAGTTATTGTTAAGGATTTATATTATGTTTATTGATGAAATAGATAAAGAAACAATACTCAAACCATTACAAGTTGTAGTTGGTATTGTAGAAAGAAAGCAAACGTTGCCAATCTTGTCTAATATTTTGATTGAAAATCAAAATGGAAGAATTCGCTTTACGGCAACTGACCTAGAAATTCAAATTACTACAATTACCAATACCAGTGATAAAAACGAGCAAAATAAAGCTATTACTGTTAACGGAAAAAAATTACAGGAAATTTTACGTGTTCTTCCAGATTCCAGTAAAGTCACTATTGATATAAAAGAAAATAAAGCACAAATTAAATCCAATAAGAGTCGTTTTAGCTTGCAAACCTTACCGGCACAAGATTTCCCAAAACTGAACAACCAGTTAGAAAATTCAAAAACAATTACATTGCCGCAAAAAGAGTTAAAAAGCTTATTGTCTTCTGTCCAATATGCGATGGCACAACAGGATGTACGATATTATTTAAACGGAGTTTTATTGATTGTTGAAGGCAATAAACTTAAAGCAGTAGCCACTGATGGGCATAGATTGGCATATAACGCTGGAATAATTAATGGAGATTTTGAAAAACAAGAGATTATTTTGCCACGCAAAGCAGTAGTAGAATTATCTAGGCTGTTGGCTGATAACGAAGAAATCGTAGAATTTGAATTTTCGCAGCAACAGGTAAAAGTTTCTTTTTCAGGCATTACGTTAATTACAAAAGTAATTGATGGGAAATTTCCGGACTATGAGCGCGTCATACCAAAATACAGCAATCATCTCAGTATGGAACGAGTGCAGGTACAACAAGCCTTGCAACGGGCAGCAATTTTGTCCAATGAGAAATTCAGAGGCGTTCGTTTTATATTGACTGAAAAAAACCTTAGTATTATCAGCAACAACAGCGAACAAGAAGAAGCACAGGAAGAAATAGAAACCGATTATCATGGCGAAGCACTGGACGTTGGTTTTAATGTCAATTACTTGATGGATGGATTAAACAATATTAGCAGTAGCACAGCCACCTTTTCTTTTGGCGATCCCAACAGCAGTATTTTGATGACAACACCAGATAATCAGGAATTTCGTTATGTTGTTATGCCCATGCGTATTTAACAACAAGTTGCAAGCCATTTAAAACGGCAGTCAGCTGCCGTTTCAGGATAAATTCACGATTTGAGAAATAGATGCCTCATCGATATTGCTGTGTTCGAAACAGCAGCGTTCGGGTGTTTTAATGTTCCACGTGAAACAACCAATACAATGAAAGAAACCAAATGAGTGAATATACCTCTAGCAGCATTAAAGTTTTAAAGGGGTTGGAAGCTGTCCGTAAGCGCCCTGGTATGTATATAGGGGATACCAATGATGGAACTGGTTTGCATCATATGGTATTCGAGGCGGTGGATAACGCGGTAGATGAGGCGTTGGCTGGACACTGCAACGAGATTAATGTCATTATTCACGCAGATAATTCAGTCAGTATTAGCGATAACGGGCGAGGCATTCCAACAGATATTCATAAAGAAGAAAATCGTTCTGCCGCTGAAGTCATCATGACGGTTCTGCATGCTGGCGGAAAATTCGACAGCAATTCCTATAAAGTATCCGGCGGATTGCATGGTGTTGGCGTTTCGGTGGTAAATGCGTTATCCGAATGGTTAAAACTAACCATTTACCGTGACGGCAAAGAATATTTCATGGAATTTCGCCACGGCGAGCCCGTCGCGCCCCTCAGAGAAATCGGCCCATCCGGCAAAAAAGGCACAATAGTCCATTTTCTGGCGGCCAAGGAAACTTTTGGTTTGGTTGAATACCATTTCGATATTCTTGCAAAAAGACTGCGCGAATTATCTTTCCTGAATAATGGTGTAAAAATTGCACTAATTGATCACCGTAACGGCAAGGAAGAAAATTTTGCGTTCAGTGGTGGTATCAAGGGTTTTGTCGAGTACATGAATCGCAACAAGTCACCGTTACATCCCTCGGTATTTTATGCAATCGGCGAAAAGGATGGCATTACCGCTGAAATTGCGATGCAATGGAACGATTCATACCAGGAAACCGTGCAATGTTTTACTAATAATATCCCGCAGCGCGATGGGGGCACCCACTTGACTGCATTGCGTGCAGCCATGACGCGCACATTGAACCAGTATATTGAAACCGAGCAACTGGCGAAAAAAGCCAAGGTGGACACGACCGGTGATGATATGCGCGAAGGCCTTACCGCCGTGTTGTCGGTGAAATTACCGGATCCAAAATTCTCATCGCAGACCAAGGATAAGCTGGTTTCATCCGAGGTGCGTCCGGTGATTGAAGATCTGATCAGCCAGCAAATGAGCGCTTTTTTGCTGGAGAAACCCAGTGATGCAAAAACTATCGTCAATAAAATTATTGACGCTGCCCGTGCCCGCGAAGCGGCGCGCAAGGCGCGCGAACTGACGCGACGCAAAGGTGTGCTGGACGGGATGGGGTTGCCCGGCAAACTGGCGGATTGCCAGGAGAAAGACCCGGCGCTGTCTGAGCTATACCTGGTCGAGGGAGATTCTGCGGGTGGTTCAGCCAAGCAGGGCCGTGATCGCAAGTTTCAGGCGATCCTGCCGCTCAAAGGTAAAATCCTGAATGTGGAAAAGGCCCGTTTTGAGAAACTGATCGCCTCGCAGGAAATCGCTACGCTGATCACTGTGCTCGGCACCGGTATCGGCAAGGAAGAATACAATGCCGACAAACTCCGCTATCACCGCATTATCATCATGACCGACGCAGATGTGGATGGCTCGCATATCCGCACTCTGTTGCTCACTTTCTTCTATCGGCAAATGCCCGAGCTGGTTGAGCGCGGCCACGTTTACATCGCGCAGCCGCCGTTGTACAAAATCAAGCAAGGCAAGGAAGAGCGCTATCTCAAGGACGACCAGGAGATGAAGGTTTACATGCTCAAATCTGCATTGAGCAATGCCATGCTGTTCCCCGCCGCTGATGCGCCGCCTATTCAAGCGGATGCGCTGGAGCAAATCGCCAAGCAGTATTTCCTGGCAGAGGCCGTAATCGACCGGCTGTCTCGCTTTACCGCGCCTGAGGCCAGCCATGCGCTGCTCGTGTTGCCGGCATTGTCTCTGGACGATAGCAAACAGGCGCAGAATAGTGCAAAGCTGCTGGAGGGAGCCTGCGGAGGCAGCATCAAAGTCGTGGTGGAAACAGACGATGTTGGCGAACATCAGTTGCGTTTGGAAAAGCTCTATCATGGCAATTACTCCATCAGCTATATGGATAGAGCCTTTTTGCGGGGCAACGATTACGTGCAAATCCGCCAGGCAGCGGAAATTTTGAACGGCCTGATCAAGCCCGGCGCATACATTGCGCGGGGCGAACAAAAACGCACTGTGGCCAGCTTCAAACAAGCCATTGAATGGCTGCTGGAAGAGGCTAAGCGCGGCGTGAACATTCAGCGTTATAAAGGGTTGGGCGAGATGAATCCGGAACAGTTGTGGGAAACCACGATGGATGTGAAGAATCGTATTCTGCTCAAGGTGTGTATCGAGGATGCCATTTCAGCCGATGAAATTTTCACTACTTTGATGGGCGACGAGGTCGAGCCGCGCCGGGCGTTCATCGAGAAAAATGCTTTGGGAGTAAAAAATCTGGATGTGTAAATCATACACACCCAGATACACTTCTTTTACGAGAGTCGTTGTCTTCCAATTGGCGGGAAGCTGTTGCCGCACTTCCCCGCCACAGATATAACATTCAAACCAGAAACCAGATTTAACCATGTCCATTCCAATGACATTTTTTCCTCAACGTTCCGAAGAAATCACCGGAGCGGCCTCAGAAATTTCCCCTATTGTAGGGGATCGCGTGGAGCTGCAACTGCTTACCACTTTGACGTGCAACCTGAAATGCACTTATTGCTCGCTTGGCGTAGGCGATATGGTCGGTTCACAAGGCAAGGTCTCTTATACGATCGATGTTCTGGATGCTTTCATCAAGAAGCATCTCGCCTCCCATGAGGTTTATGTCACTTTTTATGGTGGTGAACCGACCTTAAACCTTGATTTCATAAAAGAAGTCATGGAGCGCTATCCGACTTTCCGCTTCCAGCTTCAGACTAACGGCACATTGTTGGATGGCCTGCCAGATAGTGTTTTAGCAAACCTTTCCAATATCCTGCTTTCGATAGATGGCGGCGAGGAAATCACCGATGGTTTTCGTGGGCGCGGTGTATATCGGCAGGTGGTCAAGAATACCCAGGCGGTGCGCGACCGGATGAAAGGCTCTTTCACGGCGCGCGTGACCTGGAGCAGCGAGAGTACTTCGTTTGAAGAACTGGATGAGCTGGCAGACACATTCGATTACGTATATTTCCAGTTTGTTGCCGGGGAAGGCACTTATACGCCCGCCGCAATGGAGAAGAAAAAAGCGGTGATCACACAGTTGGTGGACAAATTTTTTTCCAGCAAAGAGTTATATCCCATCATCCCGATCATGGGGGTCGTGCGCAACAAGGTGCTGCCGACCCGGGCAACCGAGCTATATCATGGGAAAACCCAATGCCGCGTATCCACCCATATTCTCAACGTGATGCCGGACGGCAAGATTTATCCCTGCCCGGACATGATGTATGTGCCGGAAATGCTGCAAGGCAACCTGATCGAAAATTGGCTCAAGCCCAGCCCATTGCAGCCGCATCCCAATATGCCGTGTGATACATGTGAAGCGCAGCCATGGTGCAGGGGCAATTGCCTGAAGAATCTTTATCTGGCGTACGTGAAAAACGACAGCAACTATCGCACTAAAGTTGTCGAGCCGATTTGCGAGCTGGTGAGATTTTTGGGCAGGGAAATAGACCGCCACAACCCGCAGGCCTGGTATGCAAAAGCCCCCTTGGATGTGCGCAAGACCTTGCGTGATTGCGAGGTTTACGAATATGTGGAAATCATGCCTTGAGGCGATAGTAACGCCACGCGAAATTGCGCAAATACCGGATACGGGATGAATCCAACCAAGTCAGGCATCAGAAAAACCATCTGTTCGCTGCGGGAACAGCTTTTACCCGAGGTGCGGGCAGCCTATAGCACGGCAATTACTGAGCGTTTGGTGCAACTTGCCGAATACCGGCAGGCCGGCACCGTGCTGGGCTACATGAATTTCGGCGCGGAGTTCGCCAGCGAGATGTGGATCGCTCATGTATTGGCGGAGGGTAAACGGCTCGTTTTGCCCAAGGTAAATCATCACACCAACCACCTCGATTTATACCGCGTGGACGACCCGGATAACCAATTGGCACAAGGTCTGTGGGGAATACGCGAGCCTATCGTTGAACGCTGTGAACGGGTAAGCACCCTGAATGAGGTAGAATTTATCCTCCTGCCGGGTGTGGCATTTGCCCGTGATGGCAGTCGGCTGGGCTACGGTGGCGGATTTTACGACAAATTATTGTCTCGTCCGGGTGGTATAAAGGGCGGCGTACGCCGCCCTGTGCTGTTTGCCGCAGCGTTTGCGCTGCAAATTGTTGAACATATCCCGCAGGAAGCGACCGATATCAAAGTCGATTGGATAGTGACCGAGCAAGAAACAATTGTTTGTTCGGCGCAAGAATGACACCACGGCAATGGATGGAGGGAGAGATGGCTTCATTACCTGATTGCGACCCGCCCGATTCCGATCCGCAGGAAACCCGAGAGTGGCTGGATGCGATTGAATCGGTGCTGGACAAAGAAGGCGCGGAACGCGCTCATTTTTTGCTGGAGCGGCTGATCGACAAGGCGCGCAGTTGCGGCGCGGCGGTGCCGTTCAGCGCGACTACGCCCTATTGCAATACCATCCCCCTCGAGAAGGAGCAGCGCTCCGCCGGCAACCATGAGCTGGAGCATCGCATTCGTGCCGTGACGCGCTGGAACGCGATGGCGCTGGTGTTGAATGCCAACCGCGATTCTCTGGGGCTGGGCGGGCACATTGCCACCTTTGCTTCGGCGGCGACTTTATACGATGTAGCGTTCAATCATTTTTTCCATGGCATGACAGATGATCACGGCGGCGATCTGGTGTATTTCCAGGGTCATTCTTCGCCCGGCATGTATGCGCGCGCTTTTCTCGAAGGCGGGCTCAGTGAAGAGCAAATGTACAAATTCCGCCAGGAAGTGGATGGCGCCGGCCTGTCTTCTTACCCGCATCCGTGGCTGATGCCGGATTTCTGGCAATTTTCTACGGTATCGATGGGGTTGGGGCCGTTGATGGCGATTTACCAGGCACGTTTCATGCGCTATCTGGAGCATCGTGAGATCGTGAAAACCGCCGGGCGCAAGGTATGGGCATTTCTCGGCGACGGCGAAACCGACGAGCCGGAATCGCTGGGCGCGATTTCGCTGGCGGGGCGGGAGAATCTCGACAACCTGATCTTTGTGGTCAACTGCAATCTGCAACGGCTCGACGGCCCGGTGCGCGGCAACGGCAAGATCATTCAGGAGCTGGAAGGTGTATTCCGCGGCGCGGGCTGGAATGTCATCAAGGTGGTATGGGGCAGGCATTGGGATCGGTTGTTCGCCAAGGATAAAAATGGCCTGCTGCAACAGCGTATGCAGGAGGTGGTGGACGGCGAATACCAGACCTACAAGGCGAGGGACGGCGCGTATGTGCGCGAGCATTTCTTCGGCAAATACCCGGAATTGCTGGAAATGGTCGCCGATATGTCCGACGACGAACTCTGGCGGCTGAACCGCGGCGGACATGATCCGTACAAGGTATTCGCGGCCTATGCGGAAGCCGTTAAACATACCGGCCAGCCGACCGTGATTCTTGCCAAGACCGTAAAGGGCTATGGCATGGGTGCATCCGGCGAAGCGCAGAACCCGACCCATCAGCAGAAAAAAATGGATATCGATTCGTTGCGCAAATTCCGTGACCGTTTCAATATTCCGCTGACCGACGCGCAGGTGGAGAGCCTGAATTTCTACCGCCCGTCCGAAGACAGCCTGGAAATGAAATATCTCAAAGAACGCGTCAAGGCCATGGGTTCGGTGCTGGCGCGCAAACCGGCCAAGCAGGCGCTGCCGGTGCCGGGCTTGGATGCATTCGATACGCTGCTGAAGGGCACGGAGGGTCGCGAGATATCCACTACGATGGCATTCGTGCGCTTGCTCGGCATTCTGGTCAAGGATCAACACATCGGCAAACGGATCGTGCCGATTGTGCCGGATGAATCGCGCACTTTCGGCATGGACGGGTTGTTCCGCCAGATCGGCATTTTTTCGCAAGTCGGGCAGCTTTATACCCCGCAGGATGCCGACCAGTTGTTGTTCTACAAGGAGGACAAGCACGGCCAGATATTGCAGGAAGGTATCAACGAAGCGGGCGCGATGTCCTCGTGGATTGCCGCCGCAACGGCCTACGCAAACCACGGTGTAGCGACAATCCCGTTCTATATTTACTACTCGATGTTCGGCTTCCAGCGCATCGGCGACCTGGCTTGGGCGGCGGGCGACATGCTGGCGCGCGGTTTCATGCTAGGCGGCACCGCCGGCCGCACCACGCTGAACGGTGAAGGCCTGCAACATCAGGACGGCCACAGCCACTTGCAGGCCGCGATGATTCCGAATTGCGTATCCTATGATCCGGCCTTCGCTTACGAGCTGGCGGTCATCATCCACGACGGTATGCGCCGCATGTATGTGAATCAGGAAAACGTGTTTTATTACATCACGGTGATGAATGAAAATTACGCGCACCCCGCGATGCCCAAGGGCGCGGAGGCGGACATCGTCAAGGGGATGTACTTGTTCAGAGGACAGAAGACAGAGGACAGAGGACAGAAAAAAACTACTGTGCAATTGCTCGGCAGCGGGACGATATTGCGCGAGGCGATTGCGGCGGCGGAATTGCTGGAGAAGGATTTCGGTGTTGCATCGGACATCTGGAGCGTCACCAGTTTCAACGAGTTGCGCCGTGACGGGCTGGATTGCGAGCGCTGGAACATGCTGCATCCCGGAGCCAAGCCGCGCGTCAGCCATGTCGAACAAT
Source organism: Gallionellaceae bacterium (assembly GCA_019753125.1). Lineage (GTDB taxonomy): Bacteria > Pseudomonadota > Gammaproteobacteria > Burkholderiales > Gallionellaceae > Gallionella. The sequence continues at coordinate 37,192 of JAIELH010000056.1, forward strand.
GCCTCGCCAAACGCGACGGCCCGGTCATCGCGGTCACCGATTACATGAAGAGCTATGCTGACCAGATCTGCGGTTTTGTGCCCAAGCCATACAAGGTGCTCGGCACGGACGGTTTCGGACGCTCCGATACGCGCGCGAAGCTGCGCCGGTTCTTCGAGGTGGATCGCTACTACGTCGTCATAGCAACGCTGAAGGCGCTGGCCGATGAAGGCACGATCAAGCACAGCGAGGTCAGCAAGGCGATCAAGTTGTACCAGATTAATCCCGATAAACCCAACCCGACGACGGTTTAAGGGAGATACACATGGCCATCAGACAAATAGCGGTGCCGGATATCGGCAACTTCAAAGACGTGAGCGTCATCGAAGTGATGGTGAAGGCCGGCGACACGATCAGCGCGGAAGACAATCTGCTGACGCTGGAAACCGACAAGGCGGCGATGGACGTGCCGTCGCCCTATGCGGGCGTGATCAAGGAAATGAAGGTCAAGGTTGGTGACAAGGTGTCGCAAGGCTCGGTGATTTTGTTGCTGGAGAGCAGCGATGCGGCAGCGCAAATCCCCCCCGCCCCCCCTTTTTCAAAGGGGGGGGCTATTGCTGCTTCGACAATACCGCTTTCTGTTTCGACAGCTCAAGCGTCTGAGACAACCGCGCCCCCCTTTGAAAAAGGGGGGGCGGGGGGGATTCCAGTTCACGCCAGTCCCGCGATCCGCCGTTTTGCACGCGAGCTCGGCGTAGACCTGGCGCAAGTCAAAGGCAGCGGCGAGAAGGGGCGCGTCACCAAAGACGATGTGCAGAATTTCGTCAAAGCAGCGCTGGCGCAGCCGCGCGGCGTAGCGGGCGGTAGCGGCCTGCGGGTAGCGGAAATGCCAGCGATAGATTTTGTGCAGTTTGGCGCCATTGAAACCAGGCCGTTGCCGCGTATCCAGAAAATCTCCGGTGCGAATCTGCATCGCAACTGGGTGAGCATTCCTCATGTCACGCAATTCGACGAAGCCGACATCAGTGAAATGGAAGCTTTCCGCAAACAATTGGGTGAGGAATATCTCAGCGCGGGCGTCAAAATCACACTGTTGGCGTTCCTGCTCAAGGCGGCAGCCACAGCGTTGCAGAAATACCCGGAATTTAACGCCTCATTGGATGTGAGCGGCGAGAATTTGATACTGAAAAAATATTTTCATATCGGCGTGGCGGTAGATACGCCGGATGGCTTGGTGGTGCCGGTGCTGCGCGATGTGGATCGGAAAGGCATCGTGCAACTGGCCAAAGAACTTGGTGAGGTCAGCGCAAAGGCGCGCGACAAGAAACTGGCGGCAACCGAAATGCTGGGCGGCTGCTTCACGATATCCAGCCTCGGCGGCATCGGCGGTACGGCGTTTACGCCAATCATCAATGCGCCGGAAGTGGCGATTCTGGGTATATCCAGATCATGCATGAAACCGGTATGGCAAGACGGCGAATTCGTGCCGCGCCTGATGCTGCCGCTGTCGCTGTCCTATGACCACCGCGTAATCGACGGCGCGTCCGCAGCGCGCTTCATCGTTTACTTGGCGCAAACGCTGGCAGACATCCGCCGCCTTGCGGTATAACCTGTGAATAATCAACCGATCGGCATCATTGGTGGAACATTTGACCCGATTCATTACGGGCATTTACGTCTTGCCGAGGAAATGCGGGAACTGGCAAATCTTCGACAAATCCGTTTTATTCCCACCGGCACGCCGCCGCACCGCGCCGCACCGCAAGTATCCGCGACACATCGTAGTGCGATGGTGCAGCTGGCGATCGCCGATCAACCCGCTTTTGTGCTCGATGAGCGCGAAGTCAGGCGTGCCACACCTTGTTATACGGTGGACACCCTGCGCGAGCTGCGTGCCGAGCTGGGTGCGGTGCAGCCGCTGTGCCTGCTGATGGGTGGCGATGCATTCCTGCAATTGCATACCTGGCATGAATGGGAGCAATTGTTTGAGTTGGCGCATATCGTGGTAGGCTATCGCCCCGGTTTTACGCTGGAGGAACGCATTCACGATGCCCCCGGGCAATTGCGCGACCATTATCAGCGGCGCCTGTGCACAGCGGATGCACTGTCGCAGCAGCCATCTGGCGGTATTGTCGAATTGCCTATTCCCAAACTGGAAATTTCTGCCACCGATATCCGCCGCCGTGTGGCGCAACACCGGACCATACGCTACCTGCTGCCCAATGCAGTAGCGGACTACATTCATCAACATCACTTGTACACACATGCTAACTACTGAAGAAAAAACCAAAGCCGTTGTCGCTGCGCTTGAAGACATCAAAGCCGGCAACATCACCGTGATCGACACCAGCAAACTTAGTCCGATGTTCGATCGTATGGTGATTGCCAGCGCCAAATCGACGCGCCAGACTAAAGCCATTGCCGATAACGTGGTAGTCAAGCTGAAGGAGCGCGGTGAAGAGGTGTACGGGCGCGAGGGTGAGGACAGTGGCGAGTGGATACTGGTAGACCTCGGTGAGGTGCTGGTACATATCATGCAGCCTGCTGTGCGCGAATACTACAACCTCGAGGAATTGTGGAACAAGGCGCAATCGTTGCGCCCAAAATTAGCCAAAGCGCCAGGTTAGGGGCGGCAGACCGAATGAAGCTCATCATCGTTTCGGTGGGGCACAAGATGCCGGACTGGATCACAACGGGCTTCAATGAATACGCCAAGCGCATGCCGCGCGAGGCGAAAATTGAACTTCTGGAAGTAAAGCCGGAGCCGCGCACCACAGGCAAAACCACGGCGCAGATCATGGAAGCAGAGGCGCAGCGTATTTTTGCCGTACTGCCGCAAGGTTGTTTGCGCATTGCGCTGGATGAGCGCGGCGCACAACCGACTACCAAACAGCTTGCGGCGCAGATGCAGGGCTGGATGCGTGAAGGATGTGATATGGCGTTTATCATAGGCGGCGCAGACGGTTTGCATGAATCGGTCAGGCAGACGGCGCAGCACCTGCTTGCGCTGTCTGCGCTCACCTTGCCCCATGCCATGGTGCGCGTGCTGCTCGCCGAACAGTTATACCGGGCACATAGCCTGATGCACAATCATCCGTACCATCGGGAGTAGCGAGTGCGTAAACCGGCAAACCCCACCGAAGCGGCGAGTATTGCTCAATCCAGAAATGAGCCTGAACGAAGGACTTTGAATCTGAGCAAATTAACTCTGTTCGGACTCGGTTTCATTATTGAACGATCGGAGCGCAATGTGCCGGTTGCGCCACTTGGCGAGTAACAGCTTTCGGGCAGCGCATTTCGGGTTGATAGAAGGTGAGGTAACAGGACAGGTTGTGTCAGCGTCATCACGCGCAAGATGAACTTGGCGCGTACTCACTTGTGGATGTTATCCAGATAGGCATCCCGATGCCGCGCACTGCAAAAAGCCTTATCCTGAGACTGGATGCTTTCACCTTTCGGCAAATGCACACCGCACTGCGCACAACGCACCATATCCTCGACAGGAGCCTGGTCTTGCCGCGCGACATTCTTGCGCCAGGATTTGATCAGCAGATAAATCAGCGCCGCAATTGCGACCAGCATCAGCAAACGGCTCATTGAATTGACTCCGGCGCGATTCGGTTAAACATTTTTCTGCGTCTGCACCTGTTCCGCAGTCTGTTCCAGATCGCGGTTGATTTTCGCGACCTCTCCATCCACGTCTGCTGCAACCTGCCGCACCGAATGTTGCAGGTTATCCGCCTCGGCCTGCATTTTTTTCTGCAACTGTTTAAGCTCTTCCAGTTCCATCTCACGCGCGATATCGCTCTTCATCTTGTTGACGTAGCGTTGCCCACGCCCCCACAAGTGTCCGGCGGTACGCGCCACCTTCGGCAGGCGCTCCGGCCCGATGACTATCAGCGCCACCAGCATCACCACCACCAATTCAGAGAAGCTGAAATCAAACATCACACGCTGCCGTGGGTCTTGCTCTTTACTTCGCCTTCGATGGTTTGACCGCCCTCGTTCAACTGCTTGGCCGGTTCCTCATCGGTGCGCATGCCTTCCTTGAAGCCTTTTACCGCACCACCCAGATCGCTGCCGATGTTTTTCAGTTTTTTGGTGCCGAAAATCAGTATGACGACCAACAATACAATCAACCAGTGCCAGATGCTAAATGAACCCATGTTGCCCTCCTCACAATCTGTGAATGTTCAGTGCCGATAACCCTCTGATCGATCGGCGCAAAATATCGAAAATTATCTACCCCCGGAAAGAAGGCCATACAGACGCCAATCATACCGCAAAGTAGCTTGTTCAAACCATCAACGCAACACTCTTCACCTGCGCGAACACCGCCATGCCCGGCGCCAGCCCAAGCTGGTCGCGCGAACGGCGGGTGATGCGCGCCAACAGCATCTGCCTGACACCGACAGCCAGGCGCAAACTCACGCGATCCGGCCCCTCATCCTGAATGCCGTCGATGCGCGCCTCCAGAATGTTGCTGATGCTGGAACAGTGCGGCATGGCCGTCGCGATGCTCACATCGCGTGCCAGCACGCGGGCGCGCACGACGCTGCCGATGGCGCGTTCCACCTTGCTCGCCCACAGGCTGCCGCCGGAAAAATCCAGCCGGGTCAGATGATATTCCTCGTCATGTGCACCGACGCGGGCTTCGATCACCGACCCCGCCTCATCCAGATGCGCGGTTGGCAAATCCAGCCGCCCGAGCATTTCGTTGAGCGCACCGCTGGCGATGACGCGTCCCTGCTCCATCAGCACCAGCTGGTCGGCCAGCCGCGCCACTTCATCCAGTGCGTGGCTGACATAAATCACCGGGATATCCAGCTCACCGTGCAGCCGCTCCAGGTACGGCAGAATTTCCCGCTTGCTCGCGGCATCCAGCGCCGACAGCGGCTCGTCCATCAGCAGCAGGCGCGGGCTGGTCAGCAGCGCGCGCGCGATCGCGACACGCTGCCGCTCACCGCCGGACAGTCCTGCCGGGCTGGCACGCCCGATCAACTTGTTCAGGCCGAGCCATTCAATCGCCTGTTCCAATTGCACCCTGCGCTGTTCGGGCGGGATGCGCTTCAGGCCGTATTCCAGATTCTGCCGCACCGACAGATGGGGAAACAGGCTGGCCTCCTGGAATACATAGCTCAGCGGGCGCCGATGCACCGGCAGGCGGTTTGCACCGTCCTGCCACACCTCGTCCTTCACCTGTAGCATCCCGTCAACACGCCGCTCCAGCCCAGCGATGCAGCGCAGCAACGTCGTCTTGCCCGAGCCGGACGGCCCGAACAGCCCGATGACGCCATGCGCGAATACCTGAAACTCCGCGTGCAGTTCAAAACCGGGATAGGAGAGATCGAAGCGCGCCTGGATCATTTACGCTTACCTGTCGGATTGAGCGTGTACAGCGCCAGCAGCACGACAAAGGCGAACACCACCATCCCCGCCGACAGCCAGTGCGCCGAGGCATATTCCATCGCCTCGACATGGTCGTAAATCTGCACCGACACGACGCGCGTCTTGTCCGGAATGTTGCCGCCGATCATCAGCACGACGCCGAATTCGCCGACGGTATGCGCGAAACCGAGCACCGACGCGGTCAGAAAACCGGGCTTGGCCAACGGCAGCGCCACGCTGAAAAAAGTATCCAGCGCCGATGCGCGCAACGTCGCGGCGGTTTCCAGCGCCCGTTCGGGAATTGCCTCGAAGGCGTTTTGCAGCGGCTGCACGACGAACGGCAGTGAATAAAGCACCGAGGCGATCACCAGCCCGGCGAACGTGAACGGCAGCAGGCCGATCCCCAATGCCTGCGTAAAATGGCCGATTGACCCGGATGGCCCCATCGCCACCAGCAGGTAAAAACCGATCACGGTCGGCGGCAGCACGATCGGCAGCGCGACCACCGCGCCGACCGGCCCCTTCCACCAAGAACGGGTGCGCGCCAGCCACCATGCGATCGGCGTGCCGACCAGCAGCAGGATGGCGGTCACCACTGCGGCCAGCTTGAAAGTAAGCCAGATCGCGGACAGATCGGCAGTTGAAAAAGCGGATTCCATCGCGCTATTTTACTTCACCCGGCAACACAAACCCGTAACGCGCCATCACCGTACGCGCCTCCTTGCCTGCAATGAAACTAGCAAATTCCTGCGCTAGCGGATTCGCAGCGGCGCGCCGGGTGATAATGAAACCCTGCTCCAGTGGCTGGTGCAATTTGTCGGGGATCAGCGCATAGCTGCCCTGCTTCGCCAGCTCCGGGCTGAGCGCCAGCGACAGCGCGACGATGCCAACCTGCGCGTTGCCAGTCTGCACGAACTGCGCCGCCTGCGCGACGTTCTCGCCATAGATCAGCTTGGCTTCCACCTTCCACCATACGCCTGCCGCCTTCAGCGCTTCTTCGGCGCGCTTGCCGTAAGGCGCGTGCTTCGGGTTGGCAATCGCAATTTTCTGAATAGAAGAGTCGGCGAGATCGGCGAGCGTCATCTTCACGGCATCGCGCGACGGGCTCCACAACACGATACGCCCCACCGCATAGGGCTGCACTTCGGATGCTGCGAAGCCTTCTTCCTTGAGCGCGCGCGGGTAAGCGATATCGGCGGAAAAATACAGATCGAATGGCGCACCTTGGCGGATTTGCGTCTGGAATTTTCCGGACGAGCCGTAAATGGTTTCTACCTGGCCGGACGGATGCGTCTTGCTGAACAGCACGACGATCTCGTCCAGCGCAAACTTGAGGTCGGCAGCGGCGGCGATCGTGAGCGTCTCTGCCAAAACAGGTCGTGAGAACAAACCAACAAGCAAGATGAAGGAGAACAACCGGAACAGCAATTTCATTACAACCTCCCTTTCGATATATACCATCAAATATAACGATATGCGAAATATACCAGCGAATATAACGAATAACAATCGCGCCATACCCTCGACCCAAAAACCTTTGGATTAATCAGTCCGCTTCGCTAGCAGGCGGGTAAATTCACGCATCTCGCTGGATACGCTTGCCGCTGCCTTGAGCTCCATCTCCCGATATCGTGCCAGAACATCCAACCCCAGATCCGTAACGCGCGCCCCACCGCCTCCCGCTCCGCCCTTGACTGCTTCTACCAGCGGCGCACGAAAGCTGCGATTCATGGTATCCACAAGCATCCAAGCGCGACGGTACGACATGTCGATCTCGCGCGCAGCAGCAGAGATAGAGCCGGTGCGTCTGATGGCTTCCAGAAGGTCTGCCTTGCCAGGGCCGATTGCGATGTCGGCGCCCAACAGGATACGCAGTCTAGGCTTCACGCTCATTCTCTTGCAGCATTCCTGTTAGTCTGGTTCAAAAACCGCATCTATCTCGGCTTCGCATGCGCCGGACGAAATGCCTTGCATTGTTTGGGATCGGATTCCAGGTATGCGCCCTCGATCAGGTCGATGCAGTACGGGATCGCCGGAAACACGGCGTTCAGGCAGTCGTCGATCGCGGAAGGCTTACCGGGCAGGTTGACGATCAGGCTCTTGCCGCGGATCCCGGCGGTCTGCCGCGACAAGATTGCGGTGGGCACGAACTTCAGCGACGCAGCGCGCATCAGTTCGCCGAAGCCCGGCATCATCTTCTCGCATACCGCCTCGGTGGCTTCCGGCGTGACGTCGCGCAACGCCGGGCCGGTGCCGCCGGTGGTGACGATCAGGCAGCAATTCTCGACGTCGCTCAACTCTCGTAGTGCGGCCTCGATCTGCGGCTGCTCGTCGGGAATCACCTTCGCGACCACCTGCCACGGCGAGGTCAGCACGCGCGTGAACCACGCGTGGATCGCCGGGCCGCCCTTGTCCTCGTATTCGCCACGGCTGGCGCGGTCGGAGATGGTAAGAATTCCAATTTTAGCAACGCCCATAGTTACTCCTTGAAGCCTGCATCATCCTGAAACGTGGTGCCGTCAAGCAACTGCACCGTCACGATGCTGCCCGCCGCCAGTCCGTTGCGCTCGGCCGGCAACACTGCCAACCCGTCCGCCCTGGCCATCGACAGCAGCATGCCGCTGCCCTGCGCGCCTGTGGAGGTGGCCGCATAGCCGCCTTCTTCCTGCGCCAGCAGCACGCGGATGAATTCGGTGCGTCCCGGTTGGTGCTTGACGTTATGCGTCAGCCGCGCCTCGATCGTGCGGCGGTGGGTGCGCGCGTGTCCCATCATGCGGCGCAGTGCGGGAACAACAAATTCTTCAAAACACACCATACTCGATACAGGGTTTCCGGGTAAACCAAAGATAATTTTTTCGCCGACCTTGCCGAACGCGACCGGATGCCCCGGCTTCATCGCGACGCGCCAGAACAGCATCTGCGCGCCCAGCGCCTCGATGGTCGGGCGCACATAATCGTGCACGCCGACCGAAGTGCCGCCGGAGACCAGCAGCACGTCGTATTCCAGCCCGCGCTTCAGGTAGCGCACCAGTTCGTCGGGGTCGTCGCGCGCGATGCCGAGCAGCACCGGCTCGATGCCGAGCGCCTGCACCTGCGCCATCAGCGCGTAGCTGTTGGAGTTGGGTATCTTGTTCGGATCGACCGGTTCGTCGAGCCCTTCCAGCTCGTTGCCAGTGGACAGGATCGCGACGCGCGGCCGCCGGTACACCTGCACCTGCGCGCGTTTCACCGTCGCCAGTACCCCGATCACACCGGGCGTGATCGGGGTGCCGGGTGCCAGCACCACTTCGCCGTTGCGCATGTTCTCGCCGAGCCGGCGGATGTCGTTGCCCGGCTTGACTGCCAGATTGATCTGCACACGGTCGAACAAATTCTTGCGCAGCGAGGCGTTTGCCCCCTCTCCCTCCGGGGGAGGGTTGGGGTGGGGGAAGCCACTATCTATTGTCTGCGTATCCTCGACCCGGATCACCGCATCCGCGCCCTGCGGCATCGGCGCGCCGGTCATGATGCGCGCGCACTGTCCGGATGCCAGCGTCTTGCCCGGCATGTCGCCTGCCTTGATGTCCTCGATGATTTCCAGCATCGCGGGAACGGCGGTCAAGTCCACGCTGCGCAACGCGTAGCCGTCCATCGCCGAAATGTCATATGGCGGCTGGTCGCGGTTGGCGCGCACCTCCTCAGCCAGCACGCGCCCCAGCGCTTGTTCGAGCTTCACTTGCTCTGTGCCGGATGCCGCAACCGATTCGATAACGGTGCGCTGCGCCTCGCTGACCGACAAATGCTCCATCACTTCACTCCATTCCTTGCCGCCTCGACATCCTGCGGCGTATCCAGATCGAAAAAACTGCGCAACTGCGGATCGACAGCCAGCATCTCGGCTTCATCCACATAACGCACCTCCAGCTGCTGCAATGCGCCGCGCAAACTCTTTTGCTGCGCCGCCAAACTGGCGTGCAGCGGCACAAGACAACTGGCCGCATAGAACGCCGCCAGCGGCTGCGGATGGCCATGCACGACCGGCACCACCGCCTGATGCCGTAAACGATACCCGGCAAGCAGCTCGACCACTTCCGGCACCACGAACGGCATGTCGCAGGCCATCATGAATGCCCACGGCGTGGTGATCTGTCTCAGGCTGGCGACCAGTCCGGCCAGCGGGCCGCCATCGGGTTGTTCGTCGCAGACTTGCGGCAGGTCGATTCCGGCGCGCGGCTGGCGCACGCTGACGATCACCTGCGGGAATAATTGCCGCATCGTTGCAATGACCGACTGCAACAGCGTCTTATCACCCAGCATCACGTTCGCCTTGTCGCGCCCCATGCGTTGCGAATCGCCGCCCGCCATCACAATCGCGGTGCAATCCGTAATCATTTGTTCCAACCCCATTTCATCGGTGAAACTGCGTTGGCTTCCTCACTTACTCCTGGCCGCACATGAGTGCTGTCTGCGTCGCTCACTCGTCGCCGCCTTGTTTGACCTTCGAAATTGGGTTGGAACATGGCACGCGATCCAGAATAAATTGCGCAATCGCCGTGATATCTTCCAGCCCGAAATGCGGCAGTTGCGGGTATACCTCGTCCATGTCGGTGACGATGGCGATCAACCCGTCCTCAATCGTGCAGCGCGGCGGCTTGGCGCACTCGCGGCGCAGCACTTCGATCTTTGCGCCGGCGCAGTGTGAAAAACCTTCCGCCAGCACCAGGTCGGCCTCGCCGAGGAAGCGTTGCGCCAATTGCTCCGGCTCACGCCGGTCGACGGCATCTGCGACCAGTTGCAGTTCGTTCGACGTGACCAGCATGCTCATCAATGCACCGGCCTGTTTGTAGCGGTAGCTGTCCTTGCCCGGCGTATCCAGCACCACCTTGTGATGCGCATGTTTGATCGTTGCGACACGCAGCCCCCTGCCGCTCAATTCGCACAGCAGCTTTTCGACCAGCGTGGTCTTGCCGGAGCCGGAATGACCGACGACGGTAAATACATTCGACATTATGAAAACCCCGTATGTTGTCCTGCTTGGCAGGGATAATTCAATCAGCCGGATTCCCGCCTGCGCGGGAAGACGGTGTTTATGGATGCGGCGTCACCCAGGAGTCGCCCTGCGGCGTGACCTCTTTTTTCCAGATCGGCACACGCTGTTTCAGTTCATCGATCATCCAGCGACAGGCTTCCAGCGCGGCGACGCGATGTTCCGCTCCCGCCGCGATGAACACGATATTTTCGCCACCCTTGACCGTACCGATACGGTGCACGATACGCGCATCCAGCAGGCCGTATTTTTCGATCGCATCGTCACGCAATTTTTTCAGCTCCGACAGCGCCATGCTGCCATAGGCATCGAAGCTGATCTCCGAGACCTCGCGGCCTTCCGAGAAGTCGCGCGCGCAGCCGAGAAACGTGGCGATGCCGCCCATGCGCTTTGAGCTGGTCTGCAGCGCTTTGATTTCTTCGTCCTGGGAAAAATCTTCCTGCTGGATTCTGACGGCCGGCTTCATCCTAACCTCCGGAAAATCTGGCCATGAATGCCACTTCGCTGTTGTCTGCGAGCGGCAGCGACATGTCGCGCACATGCTCGCCGTTGACCGCGGCGAAGCAAACGATCTCGAATGCCTGCGGATATTGGGCCGCCAGTTCGTCGCGCACATCCTGCAACCTTAGGCCGGGCCGATATTCGGCTTGCAATGTGTTGCTGCCGATGCGCTCTGCCACTGGGCCAAAAAATAGCACCCTGATCATTTTATCTCTCCACGCCGCCCCATATCCTCTCGGAGCCAAGTTCCGCTCTTGCCGCCGTGCTTTTCCTCAAGCTGCACACACTCGATGCGCATGCCCCGGTCGATTGCCTTGCACATGTCATAGATTGTCAGCAGTGCCACATTGGCAGCGCATAACGCTTCCATCTCGACGCCGGTCTGTCCGACGCAGCTCGCCGTGGTGACCGCCTTGATACCGACGCAACCGCTTTCGTCGGGATCGGTAATCTCGCTGAACACCACCTCCACACCGGTCAGCGCGATCGAATGGCACATCGGAATGATATCGGGCGTGCGCTTTGCCGCCATCACCGCGCCGACATCGGCTACTGTCAGCACATCGCCCTTGGCGATGCGCCCCGAACGGATACGCTCCAGCGTCGCCGGCTGCATGCGCAGGATCCCGCTGGCAACCGCGACACGCTGGGTATGTGCTTTTGCCGAGACATCCACGATGCGCGCCCTGCCCGCATCGGAAAAATGGGTTAATTCGTTCATTCGAGTAGCTACCGGTTGATGCCGAAAATAAGGCGGAAATTCTAATTCAAATCGGCGTAACCCGCCATGAAACAGTACGACACAACTAACCAAGGCGCTGCCGCAACTGAGCAATTCACCCGATACCGCTGCACATCGGCTAAAATACCCGCGTCCAATTCACCGGTAACATTGCGATGCGACTCACTCTCTCTTTGCTGCTCGGCGGCCTTTGCCTGCCCGCCTTTGCTGGCCAGCCCGTCCCGGCCAATCTCGAACCGCTGCCACCGCCGCCACCGTTTGATGCCGCGCCCGATGCCGCATCCAGCAACGAGCCGGAAGTAACCATCATCAAGCAGACCGAACAGACCGTCGAAGAATACCGCGCCGGCGGCAAGCTGTACATGATCAAGATCACGCCAAAGAACGGCGTACCTTACTATCTGGTCGACGATCAGGGCGACGGGAAGTTCGCGCGCCAGGAAAGCCTGGATTCCGGGATACGCCCGCCGCGCTGGATCATCCGCCGCTTCTGAATAATCCTAGAAACCTCAGTTGACCGCTCATTGGAACGCATAAGGCAATGGCTAAAATGGTTTTTGTGTTGTATCGCCGATTCATCGACCAGATGAACGCGCTACGGGGCGGATTGCACGGTTCTGGCGGCGCATGGCAGCGTTGCAACTCCTTGGAATGGAACGACCATTCCGCGTCGTTGCGCCTTGCCCTACGCCCCCATAACCGCACACTCCACCCCGTCCAACTGAGGTTTCTAGGATAATGGCCGTTTTTACCAGTGTTTCCGAGGATGAGCTGACCGCATGGCTGAGCGATTATTCGCTTGGCCGGTTGCTTGAGTTGCAGCCGATCGCCTCCGGCATCGAGAACACCAATTACTTTGCCACGACCGATAGCGGCCGCTTTGTGCTCACGCTGTTTGAGAAACTCACCGCCGACGAGCTGCCGTTCTATCTGAACCTGATGGCGCATCTGGCCAGCCACGGCATTCCCTGCCCGCGCCCGGTGGCCAACCGGCGCAATCAATTTTTGGGCGCACTCAACGGCAAGCCCGCCTGCATCGTCAGCCGCTTGAGCGGCAAATCCATCGTTACACCAAACAGCGCGCAGTGCGCTGCCGTCGGTGCAATGCTCGGGCAGATGCACACCGCCGGCCAGGGTTTTTCGCAGGTCATGCCCAACCCACGCGGCGCGGCATGGCGCGCGGCAACCGCGCCGCAGGTGCGCATGTTTCTGGACGCCGCACAGGCGGCATTGCTGGATAGTGAAGTGGCGCTGCATCAGCAGCAGAACTGGGCGCGGTTGCCGCAAGGCGTGATCCACGCCGACCTGTTTCGCGACAACGTGCTGCTCGAAGAAGATCGTGTCGGCGGCCTGATCGATTTCTATTTTGCGTGCAGCGACGCGCTGCTGTACGACGTCGCAATCACCGTCAATGACTGGTGCATGAATGCAGACGGCGCGCTCGACACTGACCGTGCGCAAACCTTCCTGCGCGCCTACCATACGGCACGCCCGCTGCTGGAAAGCGAACGCGAAGCATGGCCGCTGATGTTGCGTGCCGCCGCGCTGCGCTTCTGGCTGTCGCGCCTGTTCGACAAACATCTGCCGCGCGACGGTGAGCTGGTCAACGCGCATGACCCGCGCCATTTCGAGCGTATTTTGAAAAATCATATCGCCACAGAGAAATCCATTTGGCTATGAGCGAAAACGGCATCGAAATACGCAAGCTGGGCGCGCTACGCGGCTGGATATGGGTAAAGCACGGCTATCAGCTCATCATGCACAACCCGCTGCTTGCCATCTCACTGGCGCTGGCCGGCGCACTGGTGATGCTTGCCCTGCTCTATATTCCCATGTTCGGTCCGCTGATCGCCCTGCTGCTGCTACCAGTGCTGCTGGCCGGCTACATGCGCATCTGCCGTGCACTGGAAGAAAACGAGGAAATCGAATTGCAGCAGCTTTTCGCCGGTTTCGAAAAACATGCGGCGCGCCTGGTTTCGTTAGGCGGCTTTACGATACTGGGAATGCTGATCACCTCGATGGTGATGATTTTCATCGGCGGTGAGGCACTCACCAAGTTGCTGGAAAGCTTCCAGTCTACCAACGACCCGCAGATGTTGATGGATGCGATGTGGACTGCCGGGTCGGGCGTGGCGCTCAGCCTGATGGCAGGCTTTTCGCTGATGTTTATGCTGATGCTGGCGTTGCAATACGCGCCGATGCTGGTGTTTTTCAGCGATATGCCGCCGTTCGCCGCGCTGCGCGCCAGCCTGTCCGGCTCGCTGCGCAATATCATCCCGTACACCGTGTACAGCCTTATCATGCAAGTAGCCGCGCTGGCGCTCGGTATCCTGCCGTTCGGTATCGGGCTGATCGTATTGCTGCCGCTCGGCTTCACTTCGCTCTATGTCAGCTACCGCAACATCTTCCCGTTCCCTGGAGAAATTCCGCCCGCCCAGTGAGGGGATAGCAAAGGCATAATGCAACATCAGGTTGCGGTGAGCTTGGCATATTCCAGCGCCAGCCATTTGCTGCCGGCATGTTTGAAATTGACCTGCACGCGCGCGTCCGCGCCGCTGCCCTCGACGCCGGTGATCACGCCATCGCCGAATTTCTGGTGGAACACGCGCTGGCCGATGCGCCAGGGCGAACTGTGTATGGGTGGCGCACCGTCGCCAAACGAAGGTGCGGCAGGCGCGGCAGAGGCGCCAAAACTGCTGCGTGCCACAAAACGCGGCGACAACCAGTGCAGCAATTCATCCGGCAGTTCGCGCAGGAAACTCGACGCGATGCCGTAGCTGACCTGCCCGTGCAACATACGGCTCTGCGCGAACGTCAGGTACAACCTGCGCCGTGCGCGCGTGATCGCCACGTACATCAGACGCCGCTCCTCGTCGATGCCGCCGTCTTCGCGCTGGCTGTTCTGGTGCGGAAACAACCCCTCTTCCAGCCCGGTGATGAACACGGTATGGAACTCCAGCCCTTTGGCGGCATGCACCGTCATCAAATGCAGCGCATCGTCCTGATCGCCCGCCTGATGTTCGCCCGCTTCCAGCGAGGCATGGGTCAGAAACGCGGTCAGGCTGTCGTCCTCGCTCTCATGCACAAACAGCGTCGCCGCATTGACCAACTCGTTCAAATTTTCCAGGCGCTCCTCGGACTCGCGCTTCTTCGCGCCGGTCTCATTCCGGTAATGCGCGACCAGCCCGCTGTGCTCCAGCACATGGTCGATGATTTCCGGGAGCGGTAATTCGCGTGTCGCGCTGCGCAACGATTCGATCAATGCGACGAACGCCGATACCTTGCCGCCCGCCCTAGCCGCCGCATCCCACAAGGTTGTGCTGTGAATTTTCGCCGCTTCCTGCAATTGCTCGATGCTGCGCGCGCCGATGCCGCGCGTCGGGAAGTTGATAATGCGCAGCAGCGCATTATCGTCATCGGTGTTCTGCATCAGGCGCAAGTAGGCCAGCGCATGCTTGATCTCCTGCCGCTCGAAAAAGCGCAGCCCGCCATATACGCGGTACGATAGCCCGGCGGAAACCAGCGCGTGTTCCAGCACCCGCGATTGCGCGTTGGAGCGGTACAGCAGCGCGATTTCCCTGAGATTGACGCCTTCGGATTGCAACTGGCGTATCTCGTCGACGATGAACCCGGCCTCGTCCACATCGGTCGCCGCCTCGTACACGCGCAGCGGCTCGCCGCCGCTCTCCGCCGTCCACAGATTCTTGCCGAGGCGGCTGCGGTTATGCTGGATCAGCGCATTGGCGGCATCGAGGATGTTGCCGTGCGAGCGGTAATTCTGCTCCAGCTTGATCACGCTCTCGATGTGGAAATCGCGCAGCAGCTCCTGCATGTTGCCGACGGTGGCGCCGCGAAACGCATAGATCGACTGGTCGTCATCGCCTACAGCAAAGATTGAAGATGGCCTTTCACGTTCGCCCCCTCTCCCCCCGGGAGAGGGTTGGGGTGAGGGAGCGCGACCTTCGCCAACTCCTGCCAGCAGCTTCAGCCACCTGTATTGCAACGGGTTGGTGTCCTGGAACTCGTCCACCAGGATATGCCTAAAGCGCTCCTGATAATGCTCGCGCAGTGACGCATTGCGCGACAGCAGCTCGTAACAGCGCAGCAGCAACTCGGAAAAATCCACCACGCCTTCGCGCTGGCATTGCGCGTCGTACTCGGCAAATACCTCGACCTTGCGCCGCGTGTAGGGATCGTAAGCCTCCACCTCGTGCGCGCGCAGTCCCTGTTCCTTGCTGCCGCTGATGAAGCTCTGCATATCGCGCGGCGGATATTTCTCATCATCGATATTCATCGCCTTCATCAGGCGCTTGATCGCGGATAACTGGTCGCCGGAATCGAGTATCTGGAAAGTCTGCGGCAGATTCGCCTCGCGATAATGCGCGCGCAACATTCGGTTACACAACCCGTGAAACGTGCCGATCCACATGCCGCGCGTGTTGATCGGCAGCATCGCCGATAGCCGCGTCGCCATTTCCTTCGCCGCCTTGTTCGTGAACGTTACCGCCAGGATGCCGTGCGGGCTGACCGCACCGCTGCTGATCAGCCAAGCGATGCGCGTGGTCAGCACGCGCGTCTTGCCGCTGCCCGCCCCGGCAAGGATCAGCGCGGACTGGTGCGGCAGGGTGACGGCTTGGCGTTGTTCGGGATTGAGTCCGGAAAGCAGTGACGAGTTCATGCTCGGATTATCCCACAGCCTCGGCCCGCAAATGGCTGCGTCTATGCCGGAGCCGGTTTTTTCTTTGCACATCGCCGTGATTTTGCTGTTTACGTCACTTTGCAGGCCTTTATAAAGCCGCATTGCCAAAAACGATTCGGCTCTGGTTTGCTTCCAGCATTGGCGAGAGACTGTTCTCTAAGCTACCTACCTTTTTCGCTTCTGGCTAAGTGCGTGTCTTGTCTGTTGGTGAGAGAGCGAAGGCCAGTAACGATTTTCGGTCTGTTGCCTTCATTTTCCAAAAACTGCTCAACACAGGCCATTCCTACATCCGCCAAACCAGCAGCGTCGAGCGATGCAGGTCATCTACTTGCACCGTTTGATGCGGTGCTTGTTCAGGCACCGGGAAGGTGCTGCTGACGAACAGCGTTCCGGGCCGCATCTCGCTGCGCGCCTTGCGCCAGAGGCGTTCCATCGGCACCGGCGAGAGGTAGGCAAACACGACGTCGTAGTGCGCCAAATCACAATCCCACAGGCTGCCCCAGTGCAGCTCGCAGTTGCGGTAGCCGCCCAGCTTGATGCGCAGCCAGCTCCACAGGAACGGCAGCGGCGCGGATTCGACGCCGCTGTAGTGCCCGTCCGGGCGCGCGCTGGCGAGGTGTGTCAGCACGCCGCCCAGCCCGGAGCCGAGATCGATGAAAGTAAAGTGCGGTGTGGGGGAGCGTTCCGGGTTATTGGCATCTTGTTTATGGTTTGCTCCCTCACCCCCAGCCCCTCCCCCGGTGGGGGAGGGGAGTAAATGTTCCAGCGCGTACCATACCTTGTTGCTGGAAAGATATAGCGGGACCTGGGTGCGGAACGTGCTCCAGTACACCGCGAGCAGGATCAGGAACGCGGCGAGGAAGAAGCCGGGCGGGATGTCGAGCGCGAGCATAGCCACCAGCGCGGGCGCGAACAAAAACTGGATCGCCAGCCACCAGCGCGCCAGCCCGGCGAACTGGCTCAACGTAGCGGCCAGCAGGCCGCACGACAGCGCGAAAATGAACAGGGTCGGGTGCAGTTCGACTGTGCGGACAGCGAATATGGCCAGCGCGAATGCGGTAGCCTGCAACAGCAGCGCAATAATCGAGGGCGGCAGCTTGCTGAATAGTCTCAACTCAGCGAACTAGCCCGGCTTCGACTTCCTGGCGCTTGGCTTTGCCGGACAGCCGCTCCAGCAGCGTCAGCGCGAAATCCATTGCGGTGCCGGGGCTGCGCGAGGTGACGAGGTTGCCGTCTTCGACGACATCGGCCATTTGCAGCACGACCTTGGGAAATTCGTCGAGGCAGGTCGGGTAACAGGTGGCGCGCCTGCCGTCGAGCAGCCCGGCGGCGGCCAGCACCGACGGCGCGGCGCAGATCGCCGCGACCTGTTTGCCCGCGCCGCTCATTCGTTGCAGCAGTTTCAGCACGCGCGCATCCGCTTTCAGGTTTTCGGTGCCCGGCTGGCCGCCGGGCAGCACCACCATGTCGTAGTCGTGCGCCAGCGCCTCGTCCAGCGTGGTGTCCGGCGTCAGCACGATATTGCGGCTGCCGCGCAACGTGCCGCGATGCAAGCCGGCGGCGGTGACATTGATTCCGCCGCGCCGCAGGATGTTGATGATCGTGACCGCCTCGAGCTCTTCGCTGCCGTCGGCGAGCAGCACTAAAACGTTTTTCATGTCAGTCTCCTGGCTATTGGGTTACTTGCGCCCCAGATCTTCGATCGCATCGACGACCATCCCGGTTCCTACCGCGATCAGCAGAATATCCGCCGCCGCGCGTACGTAGCGATGCCCTGCTGGCGGCGCACCCAATTGCTCCAAAACTTTTTGCGGCAGCTCGTGGTAGGCCATGTCGTTCGGGAAAGGCTGACCGACAGCCCATTTCTTCGCCTGCCCCGGCGGCAGGCAGCCATTATTCTTTTTTGCCAGGCCGGGCGGGCAGCGTCCGTTGCGGGATTGGCCTTCGAAATAGTCGCGGATAATGGCGCGCTGCCTGTCATCAAAATGTGTGCCTGGCGCTGCTACCGTGTCGCGATCCTGTGTCTGCTGCTCTTCCTGCTGGCGTTTCAATGATTTGCCGCCGCCGGCCCATGACGGTTTATCGGCGAATGCCTGGCTGGCCAACAATGCTCCTGCGAATATAAGTGCCAGCGTGCGGATCATTTGCGTGGATATTTTTTGCATGGACCATCTCCTGAAAAAGAGTTGCGGGAAGCGCATTGTCACCCAGCCTTGCTTCAGCGGCAATGGCAAACAAACCTCTGTTACTTCTTGCCGGCACACAGGCTTTCGCAAGGCACGCCATCGCCATTCCGATCCAGCGTCTTGATGCCGCATTGCGTCAGGTAATGCCGCGCCTCCTCGCAAGAAGCCATTTCCGAACAATGCTTCTTGCTGCCGCAGGTAAAGCCGAGCGTGTTTTCTTGCACTGCCGCGCTGCCAGCGGGCAGCGCGGCATGCGAGGGATTGCCCGCAACATTCGGGTGCGCTTTGCGCCATTCCCATGGCGGCAGCGGATCGCTGAGCGCCCACAGGCCGCGCGGAACCTGTCTGGCTTCCGCTTCCAGTGCAACCAGCCTCTGGTTGCTGTGGTAGCTCGAATATTCCCATGCCATGCCACGGCGGATTTGCTCGGCATTCACGTCCAGGCCGTCCAGGCTGAGATGCGCGACGATGCGCCCGTATTTGTCCACCGCCTGGCTGGCCACCTTCACCTGCTTGCCCAGCACGATGCCGGAGAGCGAACGCTTCGAGGCTTCGCCGAAAACCTGCGCTTTTTCCGGCGCATCGATCTCGGCCAGGCGCACCTTGATTTTGTGATGGCCGCGCAGCACCAGTACCGTGTCGCCGTCGAGCACGGCAATGACCTTGGCGCTGAATTCCTGCGTTGAGCCTGCGCCTTGCGCTACTCCGTCCGCACAAAACAGCGCGATGCAGATCAGCAGGCGGGCGATATTTTTCACTGCAACAGGCTCTTGATGAGCGCGAGGCACAGCAGCGCGTAACCGGCGGCGAGCAGATCGTCGAACATCACGCCGAGCCCGCCGTGCCAGTTCTGGTCGAAATGGCGTATCGGCGGCGGTTTGACGATATCGAAGAAACGGAACAGCGCGAAGGCCAGCAACGACCATTCCCATCCCGGCGGCGTGAAGAACAGCACCAGCATGAAGGCTACGATCTCGTCCCACACGATGCCGCCGTAATCGGCCACGCCGAGCGCCTTGCCGGTGATGTCGCACACCCATACGCCGAGGGCGAACGAGCCGGCCAGCAGCACCAGGAACAAACTGTCTGACAGGAGCGGCGCGAGAACCCAGTAGATCGGGAATGCAGCCAGCGTGCCGAATGTGCCCGGCGCCTTGCGCGCCAGGCCGCTGCCGAAGCCGAACGCCAGCAGATGCGCCGGATGGCTGAACAGGAAACGCCAGCCCGGCTTGACGAGCAATTCAGCGGAAGTGGTCATAACCGTCGGCCTCGATATGGATCGGGTGTCCCTGCGCATCGTGCACGATGCAGCCGCGCCCTGCAACAATTTTTCCGATACGGGTCAGCGGCAGGCCGAGCTGCGTGGCGATGCGCTCGATCTCGGCGTTGCGTGCGGCAGGCGCCGTGAAGCACAGCTCGTAATCGTCGCCGCCGGACAGAATGCAGCGTTGCAACAGCAACTCTTCATCACCGTCATTCCCGCGAAGGCGGGAATCCAGTAGTTTTATCGAAATGGATTCCCGCCTTCGCGGGAATGACGCTCCGGTTGGTATCGAGTCAAACAGTATCTCTGCACCCACCTGCGACGCTTCGAGAATATGTCCGAGATCGCCGAGCAGCCCGTCGGAAATGTCGATCGCGCTGCTGGCGATGCCGCGCAACGCCAGACCCAGCGCCACGCGTGGCTGCGGCTGGTGCAGGCGCAGCGCACAGGCGGCCAGTTCAGTTTCATTCAGAGTGATGCGTCCTTGCAGATGCGCCAGCGCCAGCGCGGCATCGCCCAGTTGGCCGGACACCCAGATTCCGTCGCCCGCTTGTGCGCCGCTGCGGCGCAGCGCCAGACGCGGCGGTACTTCGCCGAAGATCGTCACGCACAGATTGAGCGCGCCGCGTGTCGTGTCGCCGCCGACCAGCTCTACGCGATGCTGCTGTGCCAATGCAAAGAAACCCGCACTGAATCGTTCCAGCCAGGCTTCGTCCGCACTGGGCAACGCGATGGCCAGCGTCGCCCAGCGCGGCGCGGCGCCCATCGCCGCCAGATCGGACAGGTTTACCGCCAGCGTCTTGTGGCCGAGCAGGAACGGGTCGGCATCGGGAAAGAAATGCGTGCCGCTGACCAGCATATCGGTGGACACCGCCAGCACGTTGCCTTCGCTTACCCGCAACAGTGCGGCATCGTCGCCGACGCCGAGCAGCGCACCGGGCGTGGGGCGAGTGAAGAAACGGCGGATCAGGTCGAATTCGGACATGTTTTGTAGGATGGGTTGAGCGCAGCGATACCCATCAATCTGTTAACGTAAATCGATGGGTATCGCTGCGCTCAACCCATCCTACGACCAACGGAATCTATTTTGCGGAAAATTCCACCGCGCGCAACTGCGGCGCGAGTTTGTCGAGCACGCCGTTGACATACTTGTGGCCGTCGGTGCCGCCGAAGGTCTTGGCCAGTTCGACCGCTTCGTTGATCGCCACTTTATAGGGCACTTCGAGGTGCTGCGACAACTCGAATGCGCCCAGCAGCAGCACCGCGAACTCCACCGGGCTGAGTTCGGCCAGCGGCCTGTCCAGATGCGGGGCAAGCAGCGCTTCAAGATCGGCGTGTCGGTCCAACGCGCCGTGCAGCAGTTTGGAAAACAACCCCTTGTCGTAGCGCCCGAGATTTTTTTCGGCCTGGATCTGTTTCTCGATTTGCGCCTCGTCGCCGGCCGTCACGCGCCACTGGTAGATGCCCTGCAACGCCAGTTCACGTGCGCGGTGGCGCGGACTCTTGTTCGATGCTTTCTTGATTTCGGCTACCGCGCTCACGCCATGTCCCGCAGTAGATTGGCCATCTCGATCGCCACCAGCCCGGCTTCGCGGCCCTTCACATCCATACGTGCGACCGCCTGCTCGTCGTTGTCGGTGGTCAGGATCGCATTCGCGATCGGCACGCCGCAGGCCAGTTGCACTTCATTGACGCAGCGCGCCGACTCGTTCGATACCACCTCGAAATGATATGTGTCGCCGCGTATCACCGCCCCGAGCGCGATCAGCGCGTCGAATTTTTCACTCTCGGCCATGTGCAACAATGCCAGCGGGATCTCCAGCGCGCCCGGTACGGTGGCCAGCGTGATGTCGTCTTCGGCGACGCCGTGCTGCACCAGCGAGGCGCGGCAGGCGCCGAGCAGGCCTTCGCACACTTCCTGATTGAAGCGGCTTTGCACGATGCCGATGCGCAAGCCTTTGCCGTTCAGGTTCTTCTCGATCTCTTTCATTTATCCTTCTCCGTGCTGGTTATTTTTGCCTGGCAATAGCGCACCACTTCCAGCCCGAAGCCGGTCATGCTCGGCAGCTTGCGCGGCGTGGCCATCAGGCACATCTTGCCGACGTTAAGGTCGCGCAATATCTGCGCGCCGATGCCGTAGCTGCGCGGATCCCACTGCGCGTGATGCGCTTCTGTTTTGACCTCGACGCGCGCCAGCAAATCCTGCGGGGTTTCGCCGTGATGCATCAGCACCAGCACCCCGACAGGCGAAGCGGCAATCCGGGTCAACGCATCATGCACGCTGGTGGAATTCGAGTAGTGCGCCTGTTCCAGGAAATCCATCACCGACAGCGGTTCATGCACGCGTACCAGGGTTTCTTCCTCGGGCTTGATGTTGCCTTTCACCAAGGCGAGATGGGTGTACTGCGTGGTCTCGTCAACATAGGTGGCCAGGTTGAATTCGCCATAGGCGGTTTGCACCTTGCGCAGCGACACGCGTTCGACCAGCTTCTCGTTATGGCTGCGATGCTCGATCAGGTCGGCGATCGTGCCGATCTTCAGTTGATGCTGTTTCGCGAATTCGATCAGGTCCGGCAGGCGTGCCATCTCGCCGTCGTCCTTGAGGATCTCGCAGATCACCGAGGCCGGGGTCAGCCCCGCCAGTTGCGCCAGGTCGCAGCCCGCTTCGGTATGCCCGGCGCGCACCAGCACGCCGCCGTTCTGCGCGCGCAACGGGAAGATGTGGCCCGGCTGCACGATGTCGCCGGGCTTCGCATTTTTGTTCGCGGCAGCCTGTATCGTGCGCGCGCGGTCGGCTGCCGAGATGCCGGTGGTCACGCCGGTCGCCGCCTCGATGGACATCGTGAAATTGGTGCCCAGCGGCGAACCGTTGTCGCGCACCATCAGCGGCAGATGCAGTTGTTTGCAATGCGCCTCGGTCAGCGTCAGGCAGATCAGGCCGCGCCCGTGCTTGGCCATAAAGTTGATTTTTTCCGGTGTGACGAATTCTGCGGCAAACACCAGGTCGCCTTCGTTTTCGCGGTCTTCCTCGTCCACCAGCACGACCATGCGGCCGGCGCGGATTTCCGCGATGATTTCATGTATTGGCGCTATATCTGTCATGCAGGACCTCAATAATGTCTGGGTTGGTTACGCAATCAGCTGCGGTAGCTCGCGTTGATCTTGACGTAATCGTAAGAAAAATCGCATGTCCATACGGTGGCATTTGCCGCGCCACGGCCCAGCGCCACGCGGATCGTGATGTCGTTTTGCCGCATCACGCGCTGCCCGTCTTCCTCGCAATAGCTGGCGGCGCGCCCGCCGTTCTCGGCGACCAGCACGTCATCCAGATACAGCTTCAGTGCGGCGACGTCCAGATCGTCTATGCCGGCATAACCGATTGCGGCGAGGATGCGCCCGAGGTTGGGGTCGGAGGCAAAGAACGCGGTCTTGACCAGCGGCGAACGCGCAATCGCGTAGCCGATCTGCTTGCATTCGGCTTCATCGCGGCCGCCTTCGATACGCACGGTGATGAATTTGGTCGCGCCTTCGCCGTCGCGCACGATGGCTTGCGCCAGCCAGATCGCGACTTCGCTGACGGCGGCTTGCAGTGTGGCAAATTCTGCGCTGCCGGCTTCGCGGATTTCCGGTAGGGTGGCTTGTCCGGTGGCAATCAGCATCAGCGCATCGTTGGTGGAAGTATCGCCGTCCACAGTGATGCAGTTGAACGAGCAGTTGGCGGCCTCGCTGACCATGCGCTGCAACAGCGGTTGCGCGATTGCGGCATCGGTGGCGATGTAGCCGAGCATCGTCGCCATGTTCGGATGGATCATGCCGGAACCTTTGGCGATGCCGGTGATCGTGATGGTCACGCCATTTATCGTGACTTGTCTGGAAATCGCCTTGGCGACGATGTCGGTGGTCATGATCGCGTATGCGGCATCGTGCCAGTTGCCGGCACGCATGTTCGCGATGCATCCGGGCAGGCCGGCGGCGATTTTGCCGACCGGCAACGGCTCCATGATTACGCCGGTGGAAAATGGCAAAATCTGCGACGCCTTGCAGTCCAGCAGCCCGGCCAGCGCCGCGCAGGTGGTGCGCGCATCCTGCAAGCCCTGTTCGCCGGTTCCGGCGTTGGCGTTTCCGGTGTTGACCACCAGCGCGCGGATGCCGTCCGGCTGCGCGAGGTGTTCGCGCGCGACGGTTACCGGAGCGGCGCAGAAACGGTTCTTCGTGAACACGCCGGCAACGCGCGCGCCTGCGCAGAGTTGCATCACCAGCAGATCCTTGCGTTTTTCACGCTTGATGTTCGCTTCGGTGACGCCCAGAGAAACGCCTGCAACGGGCAACAACTGTGCCGCAACGGGCGGTGTCAGATTAACCGGCATAAGAGGTATTCCTGTCGTTTCGATGCAGTGTATCCGTCATCACGGGCATTTCATTCGCCCGATCAGGTTTTACAATTTCCCGTGGCATTGTTTGTATTTTTTGCCCGATCCGCAGGGACAGGGATCGTTGCGCCCCACCTTGCTGCCTTCACGCAAGAACGGTTTGTGTTCCCCTTCGGCCGCGTCCGTTGGCTGCGCCAAGGCTTCGTCATAATCGGCATGGTGATACTGCACATTTTCCGGCGCCGGCGCGGCTTCCACCGACTCGATGTCCGCTTCGCTGCGCACCTGCACCGTCATCAGCACCTGCGTCACTTCGCGTTTGATCGCATCCAGCATCAGCGAAAACAACTCGAAGGCCTCGCTCTTGTATTCCTGCTTGGGGTTCTTCTGCGCATAGCCGCGCAAATGGATGCCCTGGCGCAGATGATCCAGCGCGGCAAGATGTTCGCGCCAATGCACATCCAGGCTTTGCAGCATGATCGCACGCTCGTAATGGTGCATCGATTCGTCGCCTACCGTCTCGACTTTGGCCTGATATTGTTGCCGCGCATGTTCGGCGATACGCGCCCGCAGCCCGGATTCGTTTAATTGCTTGTCCGTTTCGAGCCATTGCACCAGCGGCAACTCCAGGCGGTATTCGGCAGCCAACAGTTTTTCCAGGCCCGGCACATCCCACTGTTCTTCCATGCTGTGCGGCGGAATGTACTGGTTGACGGCATCTTCGAGCACGCCCTCGCGCATGGCTCCGATGGTTTCGGAAATATCCGAGCTTTCCAGCAGTTCGCTGCGCTGCTGGTAGATCACCTTGCGCTGGTCGTTGGCGACATCATCGTATTCCAGTATCTGCTTGCGTATGTCGAAGTTGCGTGCCTCCACTTTGCGCTGTGCATTTTCGATCGCACGCGTCACCCAGCTATGCTCGATCGCTTCGCCTTCCGGCAGCTTGAACCGGTTCATGATCGCGGTCACGCGGTCGGAAGCGAAGATGCGCAGCAGCGGATCTTCCAGCGACAGGAAAAAGCGGCTCGAACCGGGGTCGCCCTGGCGGCCGGAGCGGCCGCGCAACTGGTTGTCCACACGGCGCGATTCATGGCGTTCGGTGCCGATGATGTGCAGGCCGCCGCTGGCCAGCACCTGTTCATGCAACTGCTGCCACTCGGACTTCAGTTGCGCGATACGCTGCTCTTTGGTTTTCTCGTCCAGGCTGGCGTCGGCACGAATGTGCTCGATCTGCTTTTCAGCATTGCCGCCGAGCACGATGTCGGTGCCGCGTCCCGCCATGTTGGTGGCGATAGTGACCATGCCGGGGCGTCCGGCTTGCGCGATGATCTGCGCCTCGCGCTCGTGTTGTTTGGCGTTCAGCACCTGGTGCGGCAGCTTGTCCTTTTCCAGCAGATGCGCCAGCAATTCGGAATTTTCGATCGAGGTGGTGCCCACCAGCACCGGCTGGCCGCGCATATGGCAATCCCTGATGTCTTCGATCACCGCCTGGTATTTTTCCTTGGTGGTGAGGTACACCTTGTCCATCATGTCCTTGCGGATGGTCGGGCGATGCGGCGGAATAATCACCGTTTCCAGGTTGTAGATTTGCTGGAATTCGTATGCCTCGGTATCTGCCGTGCCGGTCATGCCGGCCAGCTTCTGGTACAAACGGAAATAATTCTGGAACGTGATCGAAGCCAGTGTCTGGTTCTCTTTCTGGATAGCCACGCCTTCCTTCGCTTCCACCGCCTGATGCAGGCCGTCGGACCAGCGCCGTCCAGACATCAGGCGGCCGGTAAATTCATCGACAATGACGACTTCTCCGTTCTGCACCACGTATTGCTGGTCGCGGAAAAACAGGTTGTGCGCGCGCAATGCCGCATACAGATGATGGATCAGCGTGATGTTGGCCGGGTCATACAGACTGCCGCCGGCAGGCAGCAAACCTGCCTGTGTAAGAATGTTTTCCGCGCGTTCGTGGCCGGATTCGGTGAGCAATATCTGGTGGTTTTTCTCGTCCACACTGAAATCGCCCGGCCCGTCTTCCTCGGCCTGACGCTGTAATTTCGGCGCAAGTTGGTTGATGCGCACATAGATGTCGACGTTGTCTTCGGCCTGGCCGGAAATAATCAGCGGTGTGCGCGCCTCGTCGATCAGGATCGAATCCACCTCGTCGACGATTGCGTAGTTGAGTGGGCGCTGGTAGCGTTCCTCGCGTTGCGTCGCCATGTTATCGCGCAGATAATCAAAGCCGAATTCGTTGTTGGTGCCGTAGGTGATGTCGGCAGCGTAGGCGGCC
This sequence comes from Gallionellaceae bacterium, assembly GCA_019753125.1. Taxonomy (GTDB): domain Bacteria; phylum Pseudomonadota; class Gammaproteobacteria; order Burkholderiales; family Gallionellaceae; genus Gallionella. Next base: position 63,628 of record JAIELH010000056.1, read on the forward strand.
TGCTTCTGGTCATGCGGCATCTGTGACAGGATCACGCCCACCGATAGTCCGAGGAAGCGGTATAGCCTGCCCATCCATTCCGCATCGCGTTCCGCCAGATAATCGTTGACCGTAACGACATGCACGCCCTTGCCGGAAATTGCATTCAGATAGGCGGGCAAAGTGGCCATCAGGGTCTTGCCTTCGCCGGTGCGCATTTCGGCGATCTTGCCGTAATGCAGCACCATTCCGCCGATCAGTTGCACGTCAAAATGGCGCATCCCCAGCACGCGCGAACTCGCCTCGCGCACCACCGCAAAGGTCTCCGGCAACAGCGCATCCAGCGATTCGCCTTGCGCAAAACGTTGCCTGAAACTGCCGGTTTTCCCGCGCAATTCATCGTCGCTCAGTTTGGCGGTATCGGCCTCCAGTTTGTTGATGGTCTGGACAATGGTGCGATATTGTTTGAGCAGGCGGTCATTGCGGCTACCGAAGATACTTTTGAGCACTTTGGAAATCATGTTTTACCAAATCACAAAATAATAGAATTCTCGAATATATGGCCGGAGCGCTTCATACAAATGGAAAGTCATGAAACATTCCGGCTAATGGACAAAGGGTGAGGCGATTTATCACCTCACCCTTGCAAAGTATCTGTTAACTGAACCAACAACCGGCGGAATCAGCCTGCGGTTTTTTGCAAGAAACGCACCGGGTTTTGAGCCATCCCCCTGTAGCGCACCTCAAAATGCAAATGGCTGCCAGTGGAGCGGCCGGTGTTACCCACTTCGGCAATCTTGTCGCCGCACCGCACCACTTGTCCGACCTTTACCAGCAATCGCGAGGCATGCGCGTAACGCGTGACGATGTCATTACCGTGATCAATTTCGATCATTTTACCATACTGCGGATGGATATCCGCGTAAGCCACGACGCCGCCCGCCGACGCATGAACGGGCGTTCCCTCGGGCGCCATATAGTCGACGCCTTCATGCATCGCGTTGTCGCCGGTGAAAGGGTCGATGCGCCAGCCGAAGTTCGAGGAATACCAGCCTTCCCTGATCGGTGAGGTAGAAGGCAACAATTTGCTGCTTAACTGGTTCTGCAACAGCATAGTTTCCAAAGCCATCAGCTTGTCGCTGCGATCGTTGACCAGGCGTGTCAATAGGTCCAATTGCTGCGTCAGGCCGGGAACTGACATTTCCTGTGCCGGCGCAGCCACCAGCGGGCCGCCACGCGCCGGCGGCTGGTCAAACTGAAACTCTTCGGGTTTCATGCCGGTCAGCTTGGCTAGGCGTGCGCCGAGTGCGTCCAGGCGTTGCATTTGCGCCTGCATCTGCCCGACCCGGGTTGCCATCGCATCCAGGCTGCTGTGCAGATAGGTCTGCTGCTTTTGCTGTTCATCGCTGCGCACCTTGGAAAGCAGGGTGCGTATTCCGTCATTCAGGCTTTCCGGGGCAAAGCGCACCAACGCGTATTGCACGGCAAATGCCGCGCTCCACATCATCCCGAACAGCAACAGCGACAGCAACATAAGCTGCCAGATGTTCAGTGTAAAGCTGCGAGTTTTTGCCAAGCGGTTGGAAACTAGAATAACATTCATGCCTCCCCCTCCTTAATATAGTCGTGAAATTGTGGCGCAACAGTTCAAATCATTGCTGGACAGCAATCCGGAATTCTGCCAATTGCTGAACAAGACGCAGGTCCTGTCGGATATGCAGCGCCATTTTAATTGCGTTGTACCTGCTTTTTTTGCGCAATCCAGTCAAGTGTTGAACCTGCAATCCGGTGTGCTCAGCATCGCCGTCGGCAACGCTACAATGGCGGCAAAATTACGCCAGCTTGCGCCGGAACTTACTGCCTTGCTACAAAACCGGGGGTGTGAGGTTAGCGGAATCCGCGTCAAGGTGCAAGTTTCATTTAGCGGCAAACGGCCCGGCCCGACACCGCGCAAACTCGGCGAAACTGCCCGAAAAACGCTGGATGAATTCAGCAGGCAACTGGAGGATTCGCCGCTCAAACTCGTCTTGAAAAGGATGGGTAAGGCAAAAGACTGACGGAAATCGTTACGCAAATTCCGTTTTCCACGCCCGAATGCCATTGTTACGGCTACAGTCTACCTGCCAACTGCTTGCAGATATTGTGCAGGTCAGTGCTGCGCCAATAGCGCAAGCATCGCTTCCACATCGACCACCTTGTCGCGTGGAGCGCCACGCAACTCACCGCGTGCCACCTCCACGTCATCGAGCCGCTTCCAGTCGCTGAAAGAGACAATCTGCACCTTGCGCTGGCGCAACAGCGCGTCGATGTCCTCGCGGTCTGGAAGTTCGCGAGCCTCAAGGCCGGCGCCGTCGGCGATCATGTGTTCGACCACATGTGCGGAAGCGCCCTTGTGTGATCCGATCAGTCCTTGCGGCCCGGTGCGCGCCCAACCGACGACGTATTCGTTGGCAATCACGGCGCGGCTGGCGGGATCGACGACCCGGCCGTCTTCGTTGGCAATGATCTTCGCCTTTTCGTCGTAAGGAACGCCGGCAATCCGTTTGGCGGCAAAGCCAATTGCCGGTAGCACCATCCCGACATCGAGGATTTCGATCTTGCCGGTGCCGCGTGCGCTGACGCTGCCATCCTGCCGAACTTCGAGGCGGTTTTTCTCGAGCGCGAGGCCGGCGACTTTGCCGTCGGCGCCGGCGATTATTTCAGTCGGCGAAACGAGGAAGCGCAGGTAAAGTTTTTTCGCTTTCGCGCCAGTCTGGCGTGTGGCATAGGACTGGAGAACTCTCAGGTTTTTCTCCTGCTGCGAACTGCCCTCTTCCGGAATGACGCAACCGGCAAGCTCTTCCGGGGCGACGATCGGGTCGACGTCTTCCATATCGCCGAATTCTTTCAGCTCAACTGGTGTAAATGCGGCCTGTTCCGGCCCGCGCCGCCCGAGAATAAACACCTCGCGCACCTGGCTGTGGCGCAAAACCTCCAGCGCATGCGCGGCAACATCGGTTTTTTCCAGTTCGGCGGGTGTGCGCAGCAGTATCCGCGCGGCGTCGATGGCGACGTTGCCGTTGCCCACCACCGCGACACGCGATACCGACAAATCGATTTTGGCATCGCGATAGTCGGGGTGCCCGTTGTACCAACCGATGAACACCGTTGCCGGCGTGCAGCGCGGCATGCCTTCGCCGGGAATGCCGAGACGGCGGTCGTCTTCGTTGCCTATTGCGTAAACAATCTGGTGATAGTGCCGGCGCAACTCTTCCACCGTCACGTCACGCCCGAGGCACACATTGCCCATAAACCTGAAGGTAGGCCGTGCGGCCGTCTTTTCATAAACGCGCGTGACGGCCTTGATGCTCTGATGATCGGGCGCGACGCCGCCCCGCACCAGCCCGTACGGTGTGGGCAGACGATCGAACATGTCGACATGAACGACCGCGTCGGTGCGCCTGAGCAGCGCCTCCGCAGCGTAGAAACCGGCGGGGCCGGAACCGATGATTGCGACACGCATGAATTACCTCCGCTGCAAGGTTAAGAATGATCCGCAATGTTACACGTTCAGGCATTAAATCGGGTATGCCTTGCTACTTTTGCGCGCCAATCATTGCAAGCCCTGCTCTGGCAGTGCTCGATTGCTTGACGGTCGCTTACCCGAAGCGCATTATTTGTGCGGGCCGCAAGGCCCAGCGGTGTTTTTATGATCAATAATCAGGGAGATGATATGTTCAAGAAACTTTTGTTATCGGTGGCAACGGTCGTATCGCTATCATTGGCTTCAGTATCTTTTGCGGCAGATGCGCCAAAGGATGAATGCCAGGCCGACAAGGATTGCAAGGATGGCAACCTTTGCATTCTGGCGTTGAACCCGCATGTGTGTAAACCGCCACAGCCTGCTGGCGCCGCCTGCAAACGGGATGCCATTTGCATTTCCAAGAAGTGCGATATTCCTGCCGGCAAAGATGTAGGAGCTTGCAAGTAAAAGATTCTTCTTGTCTGGTTTTCAGATTTAAAGGACCCTGTTGGAATTGGTTGGCCCCTGTGCGAAAAGATCATTGCCGGTCTGATTTTTCCGCTGGGGGCTTCTTGTTTTTTGGTATAGGGTTGCAAGGCCGGTGGTCTGCTGGCCGTGACGCGATCCGGCGCTGTGTCTGCGACAAAATTTTTGTTTACCTGATAATTTCAAAGCTGGCGTAACTGCCCTTATCCGGCTCAATCTCGACGCGCTCTACTTGGGCAGATGACGGACCCCGGTGCGCCCAGCGCACGATGGCATCGATATCGGCGGCTGCACCATGCACTGCCGCTTCCACCGCACCGTCGCTGCGGTTGCGCACCCAGCCCGCCACTCCCAGCCTTTGCGCTTCACGGCGCATCGAATCGCGGAAGAACACACCCTGCACGCGGCCATAAATCACGAGGTGCAGCGCCTTCTTGCCCATGGTTTGGATAGTCATTATCTTTCTCCTTCAGACGGCAGCCGCTGCGATCACCCAATAGCGCGCAAATTTTCCCAGCGCCATGAACAGCGCGGCCTGCCACCCGTTGAGGCGCAGCCAGCCGGCGGCGAGGCAGAGCGCATCGCCCAGCAGCGGAACCCAGGCGAGCAGCAAGGCGGGCGTGCCGTAGCGGCGCAAATGTTCCACATGCTTGAGCTGCTGGGTCTGCGGCAGCAGCCAACCCATGCCGAAACTGACCATGCCGCCCAGCGTGTTGCCGAGTGTGGCGACGGCGAGCGCAAGCCACAGTGTCTCGGGATAGGCCTTGAGCACGCCGAACAGCACCGCTTCCGAGCCGCCCGGCAGCAGCGTGGCGGCAAGAAAACTGCTGATGAAAAGCGAGGAAAGGCTGGCGGTTTCGGTCATCTACGGAATTGTCTCTTTGTGCGGCAAGGTTCTTGCGACAACCCAGACGCTGATTTCGCTTGCGCCCATTTGCTGCACCGCTTCGGCGAGCGCATCCAGGCTGGCTCCGGTGGTCATCACATCATCCACCAGCGCAACACGCTTGCCGGTCAGGTCGGTGTCGCAGCGAAATGCGCCGCGCACGTTTTTCTTGCGCTCCTTCCACGGCAATGCCGATTGCGGCGGAGTGTCGCGCACACGCTGGCATGCATTACGGAGCAGCCTGACATTCAGTTCACGCGCCACTCCGCCGGCAAGCAACAGCGACTGGTTAAAGCCGCGCTCGCGCAATTTGGCGGGATGCAACGGCATCGGGATGATGCAGTCCGGCAAATCGGTTTTATCGATGCGCTGCGCCAGTTTTCCCGCAAAGGCATGTGCCAGGGCGATTTGTTCGCGATATTTCATCGCCTGCATCAGCTTGTCCAGCGGGAAAGTGTAGCCGAATACAGCCGTGGCCCGGTTGAATACGGGAGGATGTTGCAAGCATTGCCCGCAGGTTGCGCCACCGGGTACCGGCAAGGCGCAGATCGGACAATGTGACGCATCGAGGTAGGGTAGCGCATCGTCGCAAGCCGCGCACCATAGCCCATCATCGCTCATGCTGCCGCACAGCACACAGGGTTGCGCAGGCAATAATTGCTTAATTTTTGAACCGATGTTCAAAATATTGCTGCGCAAAATTGACAAATCCATGCCCTTTCAACGATGATGCGCCGTTGTCATTTAACCCGAACCACACGTAGGGTGCGTTTTACGCACCATTGCCGTCTGGTGCGTAAAACGCACCCTACCATATCGCCATTGTTTATAACGTAAATTAGAATGAAACTGTCATGAGCACCCAGACCATAGAATTTATTCGCCCCGCCAAGCAGCCAGCCACGCAACGCTGGAGCGTAGACGAGGTGGAAGCCCTGTTCAAACTGCCGTTTTCCGACCTGCTTTACCGGGCGCAGCAGTTGCACCGCGAATACTTTGACCCGAACGCGGTGCAGCTTTCCACGCTGTTGTCGATCAAGACCGGCGGCTGTACCGAGGACTGCGGCTATTGTCCGCAATCGGCATTCAATTCCTCCGGTGTGGAAGACCGCAAGATGCTCGAGGTGGAGGCGGTCGTGGAAGCCGCACGTGCCGCGCAGCAAAAGGGCGCCGGGCGTTTCTGCATGGGCGCGGCCTGGCGCGAACCGACGGAAGAGGATATGGCGAGTGTCGTTGAAATGGTCAAGGCGGTGCGCGATCTGGGCATGGAAACCTGCGCGACGCTGGGCATGCTGAACGACGAGCAAACCGAGCAATTGCGCGCTGCCGGGCTGGATTACTACAACCATAATCTGGATACCGCACCGGAATTTTACGGCAACATCATCAGCACGCGCGATTACCAGGACCGTCTGGATACGCTGGAACGGGTGCGCAAGGCGGGGATGAGCGTTTGCAGCGGCGGTATCGTCGGCATGGGCGAAAGCCTGACGCAGCGCGCCGGTTTGATCGCACAACTGGCCAACATGGATCCATACCCGGAAAGCGTGCCGATCAACAATCTGGTCAAGGTCGAGGGCACACCGCTGGCGCAAACCGAAGACATCGACCCGCTGGATTTTGTGCGCACGATCGCGGTGGCGCGCATCACGATGCCCGAGGCGCTGGTACGGCTTTCCGCCGGGCGGCAACAGATGAGCGATGCGGTGCAGGCGCTGTGTTTTCTCGCCGGTGCGAACTCGATCTTCTACGGCGAGCAATTGCTGACTACCGGCAACCCCGATGTGGAAAAGGATCGCGCGCTGATGGGCAAGCTCGGCATGTATCCACTGACAGAAAAACATTAACCGCAACAACAAACGTAGGATGGGTTGAGCGTAGCGATGCCCATCATTCACTGTATTCATTCCGTTGGGTATCGCTACGCTCAACCCAACCTACGAAAGCCAATGCCTTTCTCTGATCTGGAAAAAGACCTTGAAGCACGTGCCGCGCAGAGGCTGCTGCGCCGCCGTCATGTGCTGGAATCGCCGCAAGCGCCGCATATCGTTGTGGACGACAAAGCGTATCTGGCTTTCTGCAGCAACGATTATCTCGGCCTGGCCAATCACCCCCGGCTCATCGCCGCATTGCAACAGGGCGCCGCGCAGTACGGCGTCGGCGCGGGCGCGGCGCATCTGGTAAGCGGGCACTTTGCGGCGCACCAGCAACTGGAAAATGCGCTTGCAGCATTCGTCGATAAACCTGCCGCACTGTTGTTTTCGACAGGCTACATGGCGAATCTCGGCGCGGTGCAGGCGCTGGCCGGCAAGGGCGATACGGTGTTTGCCGACAAGCTCAACCACGCCTCGCTCAACGACGCGATGCTGCTGTCGCGTGCCACCATCAAACGCTATCGTCACGGTGATATCGCGCAGCTCGCGCAATTGCTCGGGCAGTCTGGAAGCGGGCGCAAGCTGATCATTAGCGACGCGGTGTTCAGCATGGATGGCGACAGCGCACCGTTGCCGGAATTGTTGGCGCTGTGCGAACGGCATGATGCCTGGCTGTATGTCGATGATGCGCATGGTTTCGGCGTGCTGGGAGAGCAGGGGCGCGGTTCGCTGGCGCATTTCGGCCTCGCTTCGTCGCGCATCATCTACATGGCTACGCTGGGCAAGGCTGCCGGCGTATCCGGCGCCTTCGTCGCGGCAGAGCCGGCAGTCATCGATACGCTGATCAATCACGCGCACAGCTATGTCTATACCACCGCCGCACCGCCCGCTTTGTCCGGCGCATTGCTGGAGAGCCTGAAGCTGATTGCGCAAGGCGATGAGTTGCGCGCACACCTGCAGCGGCTCATCGCGCAGTTGCGTGACGGGTTGCAAGGCCTGCCCTGGCAATTGATGCCATCGGATACCGCAATCCAGCCGCTATTGATCGGCGACAATCGGGCGGCGCTGGAACTGAGCGACGCGTTGCGCGAACGCGGCATCTGGGTCGCGGCGATCCGCCCGCCCACCGTGCCGCAAGGGACGGCGCGGCTGCGCATCACCCTGTCTGCCGCGCATAGTGATGAAGATGTCGGACGATTGATACAGGCGCTCCATGAACTTGCACATTGAAACCCAAGGCAATGGCGCGCCGCTGCTGCTGATCCACGGCTGGGGTATGCATGGCGGCATGTGGGGTGGCGTACCTGAACAACTTGCCAGTCAATTTCGCGTGATGGCGGTGGATTTGCCTGGACACGGGTTTAGCAAGACAGAGAAGGGAGAAGGGAGAAGGGAGAAGGGAGAAGGCAGCGCGGAGGTTTTCCCCTTCCCCCTTCCCCCTTCCCCCTTCTCCTTGGATTACATCATCGACCAACTGTCCGCGCAATTCAGTGAGCCGTTGACCGTCTGCGGCTGGTCGCTGGGCGGGCAGGTTGCGTTGCGCTGGGCGATGCGCGAGCCGGAGAAGGTGCAGCGCCTGATTCTGGTAAACAGCACACCGTGCTTCGTGCGCCGCCCGGATTGGAATTGTGCGATGGCGGCGGAAACGCTGGCGCAATTCGCTACCGCGTTGCAGCAGGATTACGCACAGACGTTGCGCCGCTTCCTTGCGTTGCAGGTACGCGGCTGCGAGAACGAGCACGAATTGCTGGCAGGGTTGCGCGCTGCGCTGTTCAGCCGTGGCGAGCCGGATATGGCGGCGTTGCAGGGCGGGCTGGAAATCTTGCGTGACTGCGATCTGCGCAGCGCACTGCCGGGCATCCGGCAACCTGCACTGGTGGTCGCCGGTGAACGTGATACGCTGACGCCGCCGCAGGCTGCGCAATACATTGCGGCACAGATGCCCAACGCGAAACTGGCGCTGATAGCGGGTGCGGCGCATACGCCATTTCTGTCGCACCCGGATGAGTTCATAAAACACGCGGTAAATTTTTTGCATGAATGAGTTTGTCATAGATAAAAAGCAGATGCGCCGCTCCTTCAATCGTGCGGCGGCAGGCTATGATGCGGCGGCGGTATTGCAGCGCGAGGTGTGTACACGCATGCTGGGGCGGCTTGAATACATCAAGTTGCAGCCCTCGCGTATCCTCGATGCAGGCTGTGGCCCCGGCTGGGGTATGCGCCAGTTGGCCGCAAAATATCCGGCGGCGCAGTTGGTCGCACTGGATATCGCGATCGGCATGCTGCAAAACGCGCGCGGGCATTCCGGCTGGTGGCGCAAATTATTCGGCGGCGCGCGACAATTGCAGGTGTGTGGCGATATCGAAGCGTTGCCGTTGGCGGCGAACAGCGTGGAAATGATATGGTCTAATCTGGCGTTGCAGTGGTGCAACGATTTGCCGACGGCATTTGCCGGGTTGCATCGTGTGTTGAAAAACGATGGCTTGTTGATGTTCAGCACCCTCGGGCCGGACACCCTCAAGGAGTTAAGGCTGGCGTTCCACGGCGTGGATAGCCACAATCACCTGAACCGTTTTGCCGATATGCATGACATCGGCGATATGCTGATCCATGCCGGTTTTGCCGAGCCGGTGATGGATATGGAATATCTGACGTTGACCTATGACGATGTGCGCGGCGTGTTGTACGACCTGAAGCGTATCGGCGCGCATAACGCTACCGCCGGGCGTGGTCGCGGGCTGATGGGCAAGAATGCCTGGGCGCGCCTAGTGGAAAATTACGAGCAGTTGCGCCGCGACGGCAAATTGCCGGCCACCTATGAAGTGGTGTACGGCCATGCCTGGAAGCCGCAGCTGCGCACCACGATGGATGGCGCGGCCATCGTCCAGACTTCATTCAAACTGAAATGAGTTACTTTGTCACAGGCACGGATACCGGGGTCGGCAAAACGCTGATCAGCTGTGCGTTGCTGCATGCTTTTGCCGCGCAGGGCAAGCGCGTGGTCGGCATGAAACCGGTGGCGGCCGGCTGCGATGACAATGAACAGCATGAAGACGTCAAACAGTTGCTTGCTGCCAGCAATGTGCTGGCCAGCAAGGGGCAGGTCAATCCGTATTGTTTTTCGCCTGCTGTCGCGCCGCATCTGGCCGCGCAGTTTGCCGGGGTCAGCGTCAACCTGGAGCGTATCGCGACATCGTTCTCCGAATTGGTGCGGCAAGCCGACGTGGTGATCGTGGAAGGCGCGGGCGGCTTCCTGGTGCCGCTGAATACACATCAGGACAGTGCGGATCTGGTGGCACAACTGGAATTGCCGGTTATTCTGGTGGTCGGTATGCGGCTGGGTTGCTTGAACCATGCCCTGCTGACAGTGGAGGCGATCGCTGCACGCGGTCTGACACTGGCAGGATGGGTGGCGAACATCGTGGATGAGCGGATGGCGATGCTTGACGAAAATATTGCCGCATTGCAGCAGCGCATCGCGGCGCCGTTGCTTGGTGTAATTCCGTATCAGGCACAGCCGGATGCATGCGAAATCGCGGGGCGGTTGGATTTGAAGCTGCTGGAAGAAAAAACAGCTGATCCGCAGATTGCCCAGATTAACGCAGATTGAAGTGGTTGCTGATTTTGAACCCATATAATCAGCGTAATTTGTGGGCAAAGCTTTTATGACAGACTTCAGCATCATTGCGATGTTCTTCGTCGGGCTGCTCGGCGGCGTGCACTGCCTTGGCATGTGCGGCAGTATCGTCGGCGCACTGACCGCGCAGCTACCAAAAACAGGCAGGCGCTGGCCGTTTCATCTCGCCTACAACGCTGGGCGGCTGGCAAGTTATACGGTGGCAGGGGCATTGGCGGGCACGCTGGGCCAGGCGGGGATGCTGCTGCGCGATCAGATACCGGTACAGCATTTGCTGTTTGCCGTATCCAGCTTGATGCTGATCGCGCTGGGGCTGTATCTTGCCGGGGTCTGGGGTATTGTGCGCCACATCGAGCAATTCGGCGGCACGCTGTGGCGGCATATTCAACCGCTGACGCGCGGCTTGCTCCCGGTTGACACGCCGCTACGCGCGTTGTTGCTGGGCGTGTTATGGGGTTGGCTGCCGTGCGGCCTGGTGTATAGCGTGTTGGTGACGGCGCTGGCCAGCGGCCATGCGCAGAGCGGGGCGCTGATCATGCTGGCATTCGGCCTGGGAACCTTGCCGAATCTGCTGGCAATCGGCCTGTTCTGGGATAACATCCGAAGCTTGGCGCGATCGCCGCGCGTGCGTCTGGCGGCGGGGCTGCTGGTGGCAGGGTTCGGCATGTATGGCCTGATCAAGGTTGGCTATGTGTTTTTCTTCAACGGGTGGGAAGGAAGTTGCCATGTGGCTGCGTAATTTATTGGTTTTGTTGTTGGCAGTATTGCTGGCGGGCTGCGAAAAACCCAGGCTGCCTTCGCCGTTCCACGCCAACGACGTCACGCCGATATTTACACGGGCGGATTTTCATCTGATCGATCACAACGGCAAGCCGCGCGCCTTGGCGGATTTTCGCGGCAAGGCGGTCGTGCTGTTCTTTGGCTACACCCACTGTCCGGATGTCTGCCCCACCACGCTGGCCGATTTGGCGCAGGTGATGAAACTGCTCGGAAATGATGCCGGGAAAGTGCAGGTGTTATTCATTACGGTCGACCCGGAGCGCGACAAGCCGGAGATGCTGGCCAAGTTTGTCCCCTCCTTTCATCCGTCATTCCTTGCCTTGTACGGCGATGAGCAGGCCACGGCGCAGGCTGCCAAGTCATTTTATGTGGGATACCAGAAGCGGCCGACCACCTCCGGCTACAACATGGATCACACGACGGGCGCCTTCCTGATCGACCCGAACGGTAAAGTGCGGTTGCGCGCACCCCATGCACAACGCGCCGATTGGCTGGCAGAGGATATTCGCCTGTTGCTGACTGGGGTATGATGGCGCAAAAATATGGTCAGGTTTTGTCATTGGGAGCGGCGCTTTGCGCCACACACATTGTGCGGACACTAAAAGTCCAGAGAGGGCGTCCATGAAAATTCTACTGATAGATGATCACGCGTTATTCCGCGACGGAATGCGCTATGTGCTGAAACAGCTGTCTGAAGAAGTCGAGATATTGGAGGCTGACAACTTGCACGATGGCATGGAATTAGCCAAGCTGCACCCGGAGCTGGATCTGGCGTTGCTGGATTTGAATATGCCCGGCAGCAAGGGGCCTTCCTCTATCAAGCATTTCCATCAACGCTACCCGCATATCCCGGTCGTCGTGGTATCCGGCGAAGAAAACAGCAACATCATAAGCAAGGCGATCAATTATGGCGCGATGGGTTTTGTGTGCAAGAACACCGCCGCACCGATGATACTGAACGCATTGAACCTGATTCTTTCGGGCGGTATTTATATCCCGCCGCAAATTTTGCAGTACAGCGCCACAGATAAAAAAGAAGCCGAACCAAATGGACACCTCGATGGGCGCGCCAATGAATACAACTTGACCAGCCGCCAGATGCAAGTTCTGGAACATCTTGCGGCCGGGCTATCCAACAAGGAAATTGCCGAGGCGACCAAGCTTGCCGAAGGGACAGTCAAGGTGCATCTGGCGGCGGTGTACCAGAATTTGCATGTGAGCAACCGCATCGAAGCGATACTCATGGCGGAGAAACTCGGTTTGGTCGGTGCGATCCGTGACTGAAACGAACGACAATTCGCCAGCCTACAAACTGGTCATGCTGCTGCGCGAATCGCGCTGGCTGCTATTGATCGCCGGCGCGCTGTATGTCGCATTGATACTGCATGGCTACCATCCCGCCGACCCTGCCTGGTCGCATAGCGCCAGCGGCGCGCCAACCGCCAACCCCGGCGGACGGCTCGGCGCGTACCTTTCCGATCTGCTGTTTTACCTGTTCGGCTTTTCCGCATGGTGGTGTGTGCTGTTCATGCTGCAACGCGTGTGGGCCGGCTACCGGGGTTTGCGCGCCGACAGCATTTTCTGCAAGCGCGCTTTCTGGGTATCCATCATCGGTTTCCTGGTCTTGCTGCTCGCCAGCAGCGCACTGGAGGCGATCCGCCTGCACACGCTGAAAGCGGTGTTGCCGCAAGCGCCCGGCGGAATGCTGGGCTTGATTATCGGCGATGCGTTGACGCGCTGGTTCGGTTTTACTGGTGCGACACTGTTGTTGCTGGCCCTGATGGCCGCCAGTTTCAGCGTGTTCAGCGGGCTGTCCTGGTTGCGCTTCATGGACTGGCTGGGAACGGCGCTGGAAAATATTTACCAGTGGCTATACACCACCTGGCAAACACGCCAGGACAAGCGTATCGGCGCCCAGGCGATGAGCGAGCGTGTCGCGCTTGTCGAAGAAGAGAAAAAGCGCGTCGAGGAACACCAGCCGATCCACATCGAAATGCCGCTGATGGAAGTGGCCAAATCAACCCGCGCCAGCGAAGAAAAACAGGTGCCGCTGTTTGCCGACATGCCGGATTCGCCTCTGCCGCCGCTGCATCTGCTGGATGACGCAGGGCAGCCGGTCGAAACAGTCTCGGCCGACACGCTGGAGTTCACGTCGCGCCTGATCGAGCGCAAGCTGAACGATTTCGGCGTCGAAGTCAAAGTGGTCGCCGCCTACCCCGGGCCGGTCATTACCCGTTACGAGATCGAGCCTGCCGTCGGCGTGAAGGGCAGCCAGATCACCAACCTGGTGAAAGACCTGGCGCGCGCACTGTCGGTGGTCAGCATCCGCCTGGTCGAAACCATCCCCGGCAAGGCGTACATGGCGCTGGAGTTGCCCAACGCAAAACGCCAGATGGTGCACCTGTCGGAGATTCTCAGTTCGCAGGTTTACGCCAGCATGGGCTCGGCGCTGACGATGGCGATGGGCAAGGATATTTCCGGCAAGCCGGTGGTCGCCGATCTCGCCAGAATGCCGCATGTGCTGGTGGCGGGCACGACCGGTTCGGGCAAATCGGTGGCGATCAACGCGATGATCCTGAGCCTGCTGTACAAGAGCACGCCGCAGCAGGTGCGCCTGCTGCTGGTCGACCCGAAGATGCTGGAGCTGTCGGTGTACGAAGGCATCCCGCACTTGCTCTGCCCGGTCGTGACGGACATGCGCCAGGCCGCATCGGGGCTCAACTGGTGCGTGCAGGAAATGGACCGGCGCTACCGGCTGATGTCCGCGCTGGGTGTGCGCAACATCGCCGGCTACAACCAGCAGGTGCGCGACGCGATCAAGGCCAAACAGCCGCTCACCAACCCGTTCACGCTGACGCCGGAGAACCCGGAGGCGCTCGAAGAGTTGCCGCTGATCGTCGTGTTCATCGACGAGCTCGCCGACCTGATGATGGTGGTCGGCAAGAAAATCGAGGAGCTGATCGCGCGCCTGGCGCAGAAGGCGCGCGCCTCCGGCATCCACCTGGTGCTGGCCACGCAACGCCCGTCGGTGGACGTGATCACCGGGCTGATCAAGGCCAACGTGCCGACGCGCGTGGCGTTCCAGGTGTCGAGCAAGATCGATTCGCGCACGATACTCGACCAGATGGGCGCGGAAGCCCTGCTGGGGCAGGGCGACATGCTGTACTTGCCGCCCGGCACCGGCTACCCGCAACGCGTCCACGGCGCGTTCGTGTCCGACCAGGAGGTGCATCGCGTCGCCGAATACCTCAAGGCGCAAGGCGAACCGCAATATATCGACGGTGTGTTGAATTCGTTGGATGAAGCTGAAGAAAGCGGCGAAGGCGGCGCAACGCTGGACGCGGAAGCCGACCCGTTGTACGACCAGGCGGTGGAGATCGTCGTAAAAAACCGCCGCGCCTCGATCTCGCTGGTGCAACGTCATCTGCGCATCGGCTACAACCGCGCCGCGCGTCTGGTCGAACAAATGGAAGCCGCCGGCATCGTTTCGGCGATGCAGAGCAATGGCAATCGTGAGGTGATCGCTCCAAACAGGGAAGGGTGAAGGGAGAAGGGGGAAGGGTGGCCGAGTGGCTTTACCCTTCTCCCTTCCTTCTGCTCCCTTCTCATAACTCGGGTGTAAAGCATGTTCAAAAAAATTCTGATTGCCCTCTCGATTTTTATGTGTGCGGCCAACGCCCATGCTGGAGCCATCGAAAAGCTGAAAACGTTTATCGCCGCGACTCGTTCCGCACAAGCCAATTTCACGCAGGTGGTGCTGGACAAGAACGGCAAGCGTATCCAGAGCGCGTCCGGCGTGATGCAGTTCCAGCGCCCCGGGAAGTTTCGCTGGACCTATCAGAAACCCTATGAGCAAATCATCGTCGGCGATGGGGCGAAATTCTGGCTGTACGATGTAGACCTGAATCAGGTGACGGTCAAAAAACTCGATGCGGCTCTCGGCAGCAGCCCCGCCGCGCTGCTCGCCGGCAGCAACGAGATCGAGCGCGGCTTCACGCTCAAGGAAAGCGGTAGCCAGGACGGCCTGGATTGGCTGCAGGCAGTGGCCAAAACGCAGGATGGCAGCTTCGACAAGATACTGATGGCGTTCAATGCGCAATCCGAGCTGACCATCATGGAGTTGAGCGACATGTTCGGCCACAAGACCGTGCTGCGCTTCTCCGCGATGCAGCGCAATCCGAAACTGCCCGAGCAACAGTTCCAGTTCACGCCACCGAAGGGCGCGGATGTCGTTGGCGAGTAGTGCTTGCGCGATGTCTTCCGGCAACCTGTTCGATATTCCATCGCCCGCCGCACCGCTGGCGGAGCGGCTGCGCCCCAAGCATATCGACGAAGTGATCGGGCAGTCGCATCTGCTGGGCGATGGCAGACCGCTGCGGCTCGCGTTCCAGTCCGGCAAGCTGCATTCGATGATTCTGTGGGGGCCGCCCGGCGTCGGCAAGACGACACTGGCGCGGCTGATGGCGCAGGCTTTCGATGCCGAATTCATACCGTTGTCGGCGGTACTGTCCGGCGTGAAGGACATCCGCGATGCGATCGCGCAGGCCGAACTTGTGCTGCAGCAGCATGGGCGCCACACTATTCTGTTCGTCGATGAAGTGCATCGTTTCAACAAGTCGCAGCAGGATGCGTTCCTGCCATTCGTCGAGCAGGGGCTGGTGACGTTCATCGGCGCAACGACCGAAAACCCGTCGTTCGAAGTGAACAACGCGCTGCTGTCGCGCGCCCAGGTATATGTGTTACATGCGCTATCGGCGGAAGAGCTGGGGCAGCTGTTCGAGCGTGCGCGACAAGCGGCAATGCCGGAGCTCGTGTTCGACGAGGCCGCGTGCGAGCGCATCATTGGTTATGCCGACGGCGATGCGCGCCGCCTGCTGAATGTGCTGGAGCAGTTGCAGATTGCCGCACAGGCAGCTGGCGTGAACAGCATAGACGTCAAGTTTCTTGATGACACGCTGGCGCAAAATCTGCGCCGTTTCGACAAGGGCGGCGAGGCGTTCTATGACCAGATTTCCGCGCTGCACAAATCGGTGCGTGGCTCCAACCCGGACGCCGCGCTGTATTGGCTGGTGCGTATGCTGGACGGCGGCGCCGATCCGCGCTATCTGGCGCGGCGTATCGTGCGCATGGCCTGGGAAGACATCGGCCTGGCCGATCCGCGCGCGATCCAGTTGACGCAGGATGCCGCGCAAACTTATGAGCGGCTCGGTTCGCCGGAAGGCGAGCTGGCGCTGGCGCAGGCGGTGCTGTACATGGCCTGCGCGCCGAAATCGAATGCCGGGTATGTCGCGTATAATGCCGCGCGCGCCTGGGTGGCGAAGGATGGCTCGCGCGAAGTGCCGCTGCATCTGCGCAACGCGCCAACCAAACTGATGAAGCAACTCGACTACGGCAAGGACTACCGCTATGCGCATGATGAGGAGGGCGGTTATGCGGCCGGCGAAAATTATTTCCCCGGCGACATGCCGGAAGTGAGTTTTTATCAGCCCACCGAGCGTGGGCTGGAAGCGAAGATCGCGGAGAAGCTGGCGCGGCTCCGTGAGTTAGATGCAGTGGCGAAAAAGAAAATGTAGAATTTGAGGTTTTCATGTTAGACATACAAACATTACGTAACGATCTGGCCGGTGTGGCTGCACGCTTGGCGACACGCGGTTATACGCTGGATACCGCCAAGTTCGAGCAGCTCGAAGCCGAGCGCAAGACCATCCAGACGCGCACGCAGGAGCTGCAAGCGAAGCGCAACAGCACCTCCAAGCTGATCGGGCAGGCCAAGGCGAAAGGCGCGGACACCTCGGCGATCATGGCGGAAGTGGCGACGCTGGGCTATGAGCTCAAGCAACTGGAAGAGCAGCTTGAGCGTGTGCAGCACGAGTTGAATGCGTTTCTTTCAGTCATCCCCAACACGCCGCATGCAAGTGTGCCGGCAGGCAAATCCGAGGCAGACAATCTCGAAGTGCGCAAGTTCGGCAGCATTCCGAAATTCGCTTTCGAGGTGAAGGATCACGTAAGCCTCGGCGAGGAGTTGGGTGGGCTGGATTTCGATACCGCCGCGAAGATTGCCGGTGCGCGTTTTTCTCTCTTGAAAGGCCCGCTGGCACGGCTGCACCGCGCGCTGGCGCAGTTTATGCTGGATACGCATACCGAGCAGCATGGCTACATGGAAACTTATGTGCCGTATCTGGTCAATGCCGATTCGATGCGCGGAACCGGACAGTTCCCAAAATTTGAAGATGACCAGTTCCATATTTGCGCCGACAATCTATACCTTATTCCGACGGCGGAAGTGCCTGTAACGAACATCGTGCGCGATGAAATCGTTGCTCTGGAAGATTTGCCGTTGAAATTCGTGTCCCATACACCATGTTTTCGCCGGGAGGCCGGTTCGTACGGGCGCGACACGCGCGGCATGATCCGCCAGCACCAGTTCGACAAGGTGGAGTTGGTGCAGATCGTCCATCCGGAAAAATCCTATGAAGGGCTGGAGCAGTTGCTCGGCCATGCCGAAACGATTTTGCAGAAACTTGGCCTGCCGTATCGCATCGTGAAACTGTGCACCGGCGATATGGGTTTTTCTGCCGCGCTGACTTACGACATCGAGGTATGGCTGCCAGCGCAGAACACCTACCGCGAAATTTCCTCATGCTCCAACTTCGAGGCGTTCCAGGCGCGGCGCATGCAGGCGCGATTCCGCAATGCGCAGGGCAAGCCGGAATTGCTGCATACCCTGAATGGCTCCGGCCTGGCGGTCGGGCGCACACTGGTAGCTATTCTGGAAAACAATCAACAGGCAGATGGCAGCGTAACGATTCCAGAAGTTTTGAGACACTACATGGGTGGCATGGAAATTCTCCGTGCAAGTTGAGTGTTTTGGATGGGGTTAATTCCATCTCTAAGCTTTGCTCAACACTTTCTACAAGCATGCCGCCGTTATCCGCTAAAATCAGCGCGATACATTTCTGGAATAACAGCATGCCCACCACCCGCCGCTATACCCTGACCATCTCCTGCCCGGATCGCTCCGGCATCATTGCTGCCGTGAGCGGTTTCATTGCCCGT
Organism: Gallionellaceae bacterium; assembly: GCA_019753125.1. Lineage (GTDB taxonomy): Bacteria > Pseudomonadota > Gammaproteobacteria > Burkholderiales > Gallionellaceae > Gallionella. The sequence goes on from JAIELH010000056.1 coordinate 81,828, forward strand.
CACAACGGCTGGATCGTCGAGGCGAGTTATCACACCGATCTGGAAACACAGCGTTTTTTCATGCGTCAGGAAATCCGCGCCGATTCGCTGCCGTTCGGCCTGGCCGAATTCCACACACAGTTTTCCGGGCTGGCCGGCGAGTTTGACATGAGCTGGCGCATCAGCGATTCGGCGCAAAAAAAGCGCGCCGTAATTCTGGTAAGCAAACAGGATCACTGCCTCAACGACCTGCTGCATCGCTGGCGCAGCGGCGAACTGGAAGTGGAGATTCCCTGCGTGATTTCCAACCATGAAGACTTGCGCGGCTTTGTCGAATGGCACGGCATTCCATTTCACTGCGTGCCTACGCAAGGCAAGACCGGGCAAGACAAGGCAGCCGCCTTTGCGGAGATCGCGCGGCAGTTCGATGCGGAGCACGGCGATATCATGGTGCTGGCGCGTTTCATGCAAATCGTGCCGCCGGATTTATGCGCCCGTTACGCCGGACGCATCATCAATATCCATCACAGCTTCCTGCCTTCCTTTGTTGGCGCAAAACCTTACCATCAGGCTTTTCAGCGCGGCGTGAAGCTGATCGGCGCGACCTGTCATTATGTTTCCGACGAACTGGATGCGGGGCCAATCATCGAGCAGGACACGATGCGTATCGACCACGGCGACACGGTGGAAGACATGGTGCGCTACGGCAAGGACATCGAGAAAGCCGTACTGGCGCGCGGCCTGCGCTATCACGTCGAAGATCGCGTGCTGGTTTGCGGCAATAAGACAGTCGTGTTCCGTTAGCACATGAATCAGCCTGCGCAGATGCCGTTTTTCCGGCCAGGCAATTTTTGCATCATTGCGCTGGATGAAGTGCGGCAGAATCCTGGGGAGTAGCGGGCGTACCCGGAGAATACCGGGTTCCATTACATGCCACCCGGGCTACGCTCACTGCCGGATGCATATGCTTCTCATACAGGAAGCGCAACACCTCGCCGCGCAGGTGAACGTAGCGTGCATCTTCCGCCAGGACTAAGCGGTTGCGCGGGCGCGGCAGCTTGACATCCAGAATTTCACCCACCGTTGCCGCGGGGCCGTTGGTCATCATGATGATGCGATCCGACAGCAGCACCGCCTCGTCCACGTCATGCGTCACCATCAGCACCGTGCTGCCCAAGTCGCCGGTGATGCGCATCAGTTCGTCCTGCAAGTGGGCGCGGGTCAACGCATCCAGCGCACCGAACGGTTCGTCCATCAGCAGCACTTTCGGCTCCATCGCCAGCGCGCGGGCAATGCCGACGCGTTGCTTCATACCGCCGGAAATTTCATTGGGGCGCTTGTCGCGGGCATGGCTCAAGCCCACCATCTCGATAGCTTTATCGGTGCGCTCAGCCAGCGCGGGCTTCGTTTCGTTGACGCCGAATACGCGCTCCACCGCCAGATAGACGTTGCCGAACACCGTCAGCCAGGGAAGCAGGGAATGGTTTTGAAAAACCACCGCGCGCTCCGGCCCCGGCCCTTTGATCTCGCGGTCTTCCAGCAATACGCAGCCGGTCGTGGGATCGAGCAGCCCGGCGATCAGGTTCAGCACGGTAGATTTGCCGCAACCGGAGTGGCCGATGATGCTGACGAATTCGCCTTTGGCGATGCTTGCACTGACATTAGCCAGCGCCTGAAACGGGCCGTTCTTGGTATCAAAAATCACATCTACGTGATCGACTGCAACATAGGGTTTCATCTCATTCCTTTGTTTGGTAGGGTGGGCTGCGCCCACCATGTCGGGTGCAGCAAAAGTAGGATTGGGTGCAACCCATCTGGTTTGATGGGTTGCGCTGCGCTTCACCCATCCTGCGGCCGCTGTTTTTAGTTTTTACGGTAATCAAAACGGTTGGCAACCCATGCCATGCTCTGTTCCAGAATCAGTCCAACCGTGCCCACCACAAAAATGGCGACGATGATGTGCGCCATGTTCAAGTTGTTCCATTCATCCCAGATCCAGAAGCCGATGCCCACACCGCCAGTCAGCATTTCTGCCGCGACGATGACCAGCCACGCGATGCCCAATGCCAGCTTGATGCCGGTGACAACATAGGGCAGCGAGGCGGGCAGCAGGATTTTGGTGAACACTTTCCATTCGGACAGCTTGAGTACCCGCGCCACGTTCAGATAATCCTGCGGCACGCTCGCCACGCCCAAGGAGGTATTGATGACCATCGGCCAGATACTGGTGATAAAAATCACGAAAATCGCCGACGGATCAGCCGCCTTGAAAACCGCCAGACCGATCGGCAGCCAGGCCAGCGGAGAGACCGGGCGCAACAGGCTAATGACAGGGTTCATCATGCGCTGTAAGGCATCGAAACGGCCAACCATGAAGCCGAGCGGGATGCCTATCAGGGCAGCCAGGCCGAACCCTTCAAAAACCCGCTTGAGCGAAGCCCAAAGCTGCCAGCCGATGCCTTTATCATTCAGCCCGCGGTCATAAAACGGGTCGCCGAATATTTCCAACGCCGACAACCAGGTCTTGGCGGGGGAAGGCAAATACTCGGTGGTTTGGGCAACGAACGCCCAAACGACAACCAACAACAGCAAACCCAACACGGGCGGCATCACGGTGCTGAATGCGCCGTTCAGCAGCTTGCCCGCGCGTTGGCCGGAATTCGGCTTGGCGCTCCCTGTATCTATCTTGGGGGAATTTGCCTCATGGGCGGCCGCCCGTGATGCAACCGGTTGCCGTAGCTGGTTTACGCCCGCACTGTTGCCGGCGGGCAATGCCATGGAATTGATGCTGACGACTTCAGTATTCACTATTTCCTCCTAATGTAACGCTTATCAGGCGTGAACCTTGAAACCCTTGACGTAGGCCGCAGCCTTGGCGGGATCAAACACTACACCGTCGAAAAGTTTTTCGGTTTTCGTGGCGCTGGCGGGCACCGGAATGCCTATGCTCTTGGCCACTTCGGTGTACAGCGGCACCTGGTTGACTTGCCTGGCAACCGCGAGGTAGTCGATGTCTTCTTTCAGCAGACCCCAGCGGCGGAACTGGGTCAGAAACCATGCGCCATGTGAGTAGTAAGGAAAATTGACCTGGCCGTCGTTGTAGAACCTCATGTAATCCGGGTCTTTCCATTTCTTGCCCAAGCCGTCTTCGTAATCGCCCAGCATGCGCCCCTCGATCACCGGATCGGGCGCGTTGACATAAGACTTGCTGGCGATGATGTCCGATACCTTGGCGCGGTTGCCCATCGTGTCGATATGCCTGGATGCGTCCAGCACGGCGCGCATCAATGCGCGGGTGGTGTTCGGGTATTTCTCGACGAACTCTTTGGTGGCGCCGAGCACCTTCTCGGGATGGTCTTTCCAGATCGCCTGGGTGGTCGTCGCGGTAAAACCGATTTTGTCCGCGATGGCGCGCGCGTTCCACGGTTCGCCCACACAATAACCGTCCATATTGCCGACGCGCATGTTGGCCACCATCTGCGGCGGCGGAATGACGATATTCTTCACGTCGCCGAACGGGTTGATGTCGTGCGCCGCCAGCCAGTAGTAAAGCCACATCGCGTGCGTGCCGGTAGGGAAAGTCTGGGCGAAAGTGTATTCGCGCTTATCGGTCACGATCAGCTTCTTCAGCGCTTCGCCGCTCGTCGCGCCCTTATCGCGCAGTTGGTTGGAGAGGGTGATCGCCTGGCCGTTATGGTTCAACCCCATCAGGATCGCCATGTCTTTCTTCTGGCTGCCGATGCCCAGTTGCGCCCCATACATCATCCCGTACAGCGCATGCGATGCGTCGAGCTCGCCCATCACCAGCTTGTCGCGCACCGCCGCCCAGCTCGCCTCCTTGGAGGGCGTGATGTTCAAACCGTATTTCTTGTCCAGCCCCAACTCGTGCGCCATCACGATGCTGGCGCAATCGGTCAACGGGATAAAGCCGACGGTCAGATTAGGTTTTTCGGGTGCATCCGAGCCGCCCGCCCAAGCCGCCGCGCGCGTACCCATAGGCACCAGCGACATAATCCCGGCCGCCCCCAGTATCGCGCCGGTCTGCTTGATAAAATCCCTGCGGCCGCTTTGTCCGGGAGCGCCCAGCTCCACGACAGCCGGGGTTTCTGTACCGGCCATTCCAGTCTTCGAGTTTTCCATTTCCCGCTCTCCTTTAAGAAAAAATCCGTGCGTCAAAAACACAAAATAAAAAAGCGCCCGACCGCGCGCTTGCGCAGTGGGACGCCTTTGTCCTTTATTTCAGTTACTCCGAACCGTCGTTGGCCCGTTGATGGTAATTACTTGAGCAACAGTCGTGCCAGAACTTAAAAGAGAATCTCATTGCCGTATAGCCAATGCGTTATGTCTGTATATGGACAAGCAGGCAGATCCCGATAATGTGTCGAAGAGTGACTTTGGTGCATGAGTCCGCTCAAATCCGCACCTCATTCAATCCGAAGGTTAAGCGCTCAGCTCTTTGGTCAAAATAATGGCCTCGGCGATTTCCGCCAGCCGCCTACCCTTGCTCATTGCCATGCCGCGCATGCGCTTGTAGGCATCCGCTTCGCTATAGCTGTGGTCCGCCATCAAAATACCTTTGGCCCGGTCTACCAGTTTCCGCTCTGCAAGCTGGTTTTTCGCTTCCTTCAATTCGTCATGTAAGCGCTTGTGCTCGGCAAAACGGGCGGCGGCTACCCGGATAATGCCGCTCAAGTCCTCGCCCTGAATCGTGTGCGCCACGTAAGCGCTGACACCGGCGCGCATCGCCGCCTGGATACTGCGTTGATCTTTCTGCGCGCCCAGCACCACCACCGGTTTTTCCAGCGTGGTGGACATCCGGCTGATTTGTTCCAGCGTGTCCCGCCCGGGCGCATTGGCATCGACGATGATTACGTCGGCTGAGGCGGCTTGTATCGAATGTTCGTCAACCTGTTTCCAAACCAACACCCCGACGACGTTGAACTCGGCCAATTCAAGGCTGGCCTTCAACCACGCGGCGCGATCCTTTACGTCATCAATAATCAGTATTCGTTCGACCTTGGCTTCTCGCATTTTCAATCAACCGTGAAACAAGAGGTGTGAATTGCTTATTGCCAACTTCACGAAAGATTGAGATACACCTCGCCCTTGTCCACGCGCGCCCGGTAACGGTGCGTGCAGCCGTGATCGGGCGCGACGGCCTCGCCGCTGTCGAGCTGCACCGTCAATCCGTGCAGCGGGCAAGTCACCTTGCGCTCGAACACGATGCCCTGCGATAGCGGCCCGCCCTTGTGCGGGCATTTATCCCGCAGCGCAAAAACCTCGTCCGAACCATTGCGAAACACCGCGACATCGCCCTTTTCGGTTTGCACTACCCGTGAACCGAGCCGGGGAATTTCTTCAAGCGGGCAAACTCTCATCCATTCGCTCATGGCCGTCTCCTGAAATGTTGTTGCGATTGAGCCTGATCGGCGCGAACTCCTGCGCTGCCGCACCATGCACGCGTTCCTGCCACGGGTCTTTTTCATCGCGCAATGCATCTTTAAGCCGCTCATGGAGCGCCTTGCGTCCGGCGGCATCTTCCACGATGCGTTTCTTCACGTAGCCCATGCCGACGCGCTGCACCCAGTGTACGGTGCGGTCGAGGTAGCGCGCCTCCTCGCGGTAGAGCTGGATAAACGCGCACGAATATTCCATCACCTCCTCCGCGCTCTTTACCTTGACGAGGAACAGCGACACTTCGGCCTTGATGCCGCCATTGCCGGCGACGTAGATTTCCCAGCCCGAATCGACGCCGACAATGCCGACGTCCTTGATCGTGGCTTCGGCGCAGTTGCGCGGGCAACCGGAGACGGCGAGCTTCACCTTGTGCGGCGCCCACATGCGGTCGAGCTCTTTCTCCAGCGCGATGCCCAGGCTGGTCGAATCCTGCACGCCGAAACGGCACCACTCCGAGCCGACACAGGTTTTTACAGTACGAATCGACTTGCCATAAGCGAAGCCGGATGGCATATCGAGATCGGCCCAGATTTTCGGCAAATCTTCCTTCTTCACGCCGAGCATATTGATGCGCTGACCGCCGGTACACCGCACCGCCGGCACGGAATATTTTTCGGCAACTTCGGCGATGCGCTTCAATTGCGCGGGCGTTGTCACTCCGCCATAGATGCGCGGGACGACCGAGTAACTGCCGTCCTTCTGGATGTTGGCGTGGGCGCGCTCGTTGATGAAGCGCGACTGCGGGTCGTCTTTGTAGCTATGCGGCCATGCGCACAACAAATAGTAATTGAGCGCGGGCCGGCAGGAAGCGCAGCCGTTGACATTGCGCCATTCAAAAAAACTCATCGCCTCGGGAATGGATTTCAGCTTGCGCTCATTGATCGCTTTGCGTATCTCTTCGTGGGTGTAGTCGGTGCAACCGCAAAGAGGTTTTTTGGTGTCGTCCGCAGGCAGGTAGGCGCCGCCCACAGTGGAGGCGAGTATCTGCTCGACCAGCCCGGTGCATGAGCCGCATGAGGAAGAAGCCTTGGTGTGCTTGCGCACATCATTCAGCGTGAACAAGCCCTTTTCCTTGATCGCCTTGACGATGGTGCCCTTGCACACGCCGTTGCAGCCGCACACCTCCATCTCGTCCGGCATCGACGCGGCCATGTTCTGCCCCTGGTGCCCGCTGTTGCCGAGATGGTTCTGGCCGAACAACAGGCGCCCGCGCGATTCGCGGATGTTCTGGCCATCGCGCAACAACTGGAAATACCAGGCGCCGTCTGAAGTATCGCCGTACAGCACGCTGCCGACAATTTTGTCGCCCTTGACGACCAGCTTTTTATAAACGCCGCCGGATGGGTCGCTCAACACCATTTCCTCGGTGCCCTCGCCGCCGGTGAAATCGCCGGCAGAAAACAGATCGATGCCGGTGACCTTGAGCTTGGTCGATGTCACCGAACCGGTGTAGCGGCTGATGCCGATCTCCGCCAGATGATTGGCGCACACCTTGGCCTGCTCGAACAGCGGCGACACCAGCCCGTAAGCGACACCGCGATGCGACACGCATTCGCCCACTGCATAGATGCGCGGGTCGTACGTCTGCATGGTGTCGTTTACCACCACACCGCGTTCGCAATGCAGGCCAGACGCCTCGGCCAGCCCGGTGTTGGGGCGGATGCCGACCGCCATCACGACCAGATCGGCTGGCAGCGTTTCGCCGTCCTTGAATTTGATCGCGCAGACGCGCCCCGATTCTCCCGCAACTAGTTCGGCAGTCTGCTTTTCCAGCTTGAATTTGAGCCCCTTGGCTTCCAGCGATTTTTGCAGCAAGCCTGCGGCATTGCGGTCGAGCTGGCGCTCCATCAGCCACGGCATCAGGTGCACCACGGTCACGTCCATGCCGCGCAGCTTCAGGCCATTCGCCGCTTCCAGCCCGAGCAGCCCGCCGCCGATCACCACCGCGTGGCGGTAATGCGACGCGGCTTCGATCATCTCATCGGTATCCTTGATGTCGCGGTAGGAAATCACGCCGGGCAAATCCTTGCCCGGCACCGGCAGCATGAACGGGTTGGAGCCAGTGGCAAGCAACAGGCGGTCGTAGTTTGCCTCGGTGCCGTCATCCGCAATTACCTTGCGCCGCATGCGGTCGATCTGCGTCACCGTTTTGTTCAGATGCAGTGTGATGCCGTTCTGCTCGTACCAATCGACATCGTTCAGCATGATGTCCTTGATCGTCATTTCACCGGCGAGCACCGGCGACAGCAGGATGCGGTTGTAGTTGCCATGCGGCTCCGCACCGAACACGGTGATGTCGTACATGTCCGGCGCGAGCTTGAGCAATTCTTCCAGCGCGCGTATCCCGGCCATGCCATTGCCGATGACGATCAGCCTGGTTTTTTTCGTGTTTGTCATAGCATCCTCAAAAAATATTTACGGCAGAAAACACGGCCTTCCATATCATGGTCGGCCATCTATTGAAGATTACTTGTTGAGATTTCTGTAATTCGCGGCAAATCTGATGATGAGCCGCCGGTGGAGCGCTCCCCTCTCCCGCAAGCGGAAGAGGGGATTCCAGCAACAGGGGGATCACAGGGGTGAGCCCGTGAAATGCCCCTGCATTACGTTTACAGGTTGTAAGCGCGTTCGCCGTGGCTGGTGGTATCCAGCCCTTCACGCTCATCTTCTTCCGCAACACGCAGTCCGATGGTCAGGTCAACGATCTTGTAGCAGATGAAGGCCACCACAGCTGACCAGATGATTGTGGTCAGCACGGCCTGTGCCTGTATCCAGACTTGCGCGCCAATCTCGGTGTCGATGACTTTGTTGTTGACGTAGTCAGCGATGCCGGTGCCGCCCATGCTCCAGGTGTTGAACACGCCGGTGAGCAAAGCGCCCAGAATGCCGCCGACGCCGTGCACGCCGAACACATCCAGCGCGTCGTCCATGCCCAGCAGTTTCTTCAGGCCGGTAACACCCCAGAAGCAGGCTACGCCAGCCAGTGCGCCGATCACCAAGCCGCCGCCCACACCTACCCAGCCGCAGGCGGGAGTGATGGCAACCAGTCCGGCAACTGCGCCGGATACCGCACCCAGCACGGATGGCTTGCCCTTCAACAACCATTCAGCCAACGTCCAGGTCAGTGCAGCAGCAGCAGTCGCATCCAGTGTGTTGACGAAGGCCAGCGTCGCAGTACCTGCCGCTTCAAGAGCCGAGCCTGCGTTGAAGCCGAACCAGCCCACCCACAGCATGGAGCCGCCGATCATCGTCATCACCAGATTGTGCGGAGCCATCGGTTCCTTGCCGTAGCCAACGCGCTTGCCGATCAGGAACGCGCCGACCAGACCCGCAACAGCCGCGTTGATATGCACCACGGTGCCGCCCGCGAAGTCCAATGCGCCTTTCTGGAACAGCCAGCCCGCAGTCGCGTTCGCCGCATCAGCAGCAGCCTGCGTGGTGTATGCATCCGGCCCCTGCCAGAACCACACCATATGCGCAATCGGCAGATAGGCGAAGGTGAACCACAGTGCGGAAAACAGCAGCACGGCGGCGAACTTCATGCGTTCGGCAAAAGCGCCGACGATCAGCGACACGGTGATCGCGGCGAAGGTGGCCTGGAAAGCGACGAATGCAAACTCGGGAATCACCACGCCCTTGCTGAAGGTTGCGGCATTCGCGACGTTGCCGGTAACCGGATCGAAGATACCCTTCAGAAACAGCCGGTCAAATCCGCCGATGAACGCATTGCCCTGCGTGAACGCCAGCGAGTAGCCGTAGATCGCCCACAGCACGGTGATCAGCGCGAAGATCGCGAACACCTGCATCAGGATCGACAGCATGTTCTTGCTGCGCACCAGGCCGCCGTAGAACAGCGCGAGGCCGGGAATGGACATCATGATGACCAGCAGCGTGGCCGTCAGCATCCACGCGGTGTCGCCCTTGTTGGGAGTGGGCGCCGCTGCCGCAGCGGGAACTTCGGCGGATTTGGCCGCGTCAGCTACAGCAGCAGCCGGGGCTGCGATCGTAGCTGCGGGAGCAGCCTTGGCAGCATCGTCGGAAAATGCCGGTGCAGCCAAGCCGCACAGCAGCGCGAGCAGCGTGAAAAACGCAAATAGTCTCTTCATGATGCTCTCCTTATAACGCATCCGGGCCGGACTCGCCGGTACGGATGCGGATCACCTGCTCGAGGTCGGAAACAAATATCTTGCCATCGCCGATCTTGCCGGTATTTGCTGCCTTTTCGATCGCCTCAACCACCTGATCGAGCAGGTCACTTTTGATGGCGGCTTCCAGTTTTATTTTTGGCAGAAAATCCACGACATATTCCGCGCCGCGATACAGCTCGGTGTGCCCCTTTTGCCGGCCGAATCCTTTGACTTCGGTGACGGTGATGCCTTGTACGCCGATTGCGGAAAGTGCTTCACGCACCTCGTCGAGTTTGAACGGCTTGATGATAGCGACGACCATTTTCATTATCAGCTCTCCTTAAAATTTATAAATCGCTTCGAGCCCCAATGAGCTTTGCTTGCTCTTCTGGGTAATGCCATTGGTAGCAAGGAACACCGCCTGATCGGATCGGTCACCCCGAACCTCGGCGCGCAATTCGACACTCTTGGTGGGCATATAAGCGACCGTTGCGGTGGCTTCTTTCCACTTCTGGCCGGAGGTTTTGCCAAGCTCGACCGCGCCGGTGCGATAGGCGTCCTTGTCGTCAAAATATTCGCCCCGCAATGAGACGCGCCACAGGTCGTTGATCTGGTAATTCGCGTAGCCCGCCCAGCCCGACCATTTCGCGGTGCCCGTGCTGCTGTTAAGCAGCGTTGCATTGGCTTGCGAACCATAGTCGTAGTTCAGGACCAGCGTGAGTTGCTCGGTGGCGTTATAAGTGGCGACCAAATCAACCAGATTGCGTGTGCCCTTCTGTGTGCTCACGCAGGCGGAAGCCGGGGCGCAGGCGTAATTGTTGAGTTGCTCCTTGCCGGTGTATCCCTGTGCAGCGAGCGCGAAAGATTTATTAGGCGTCCAGGACAATCCCAATTCGATAGTCTTGTCACCGTTGGTGTCGCTGAAATCATCCCAACCGTTGTTGACACCCGCGGTCAAACTCAACGCATCGCTGAGCTTGTACGTGCCGCGAACGCCGGTATGGGTGAAGGGAATCGCATAGCCGAACAGGATCGAGCGCGAGTAATTGACGTTGCTCGGGCTTTTGATCACTTCGGCGCCGGCGAGAGTGACGTACTTGCCAGCGATGATCATCAACGGCCCGGTGGCATAGTGGGCATAGGCCTGGGTCACGTCGAATTTTTTGTTGACGCCGTTGGCCGGGCCACGGCTCTTGTCGATGGTGCCATAGGCCGCGATCGTGTCCGCATCCTTACCCACGGTAAAGTTGACCAGGCCGCCAAAACCACTTTCCGGGAGCTTGGAGAACGTGAGGTCAAGCGCCTGCAGATTGACGGCATTCCTGTCGAAGTCAAAGACCCGGTCGTTGAGATTATTGATGAACCGCCCGGAGCCGTTGAGGCTGGTGTAGCCTATGTCAATGTGGCCGGAATGGTCGAAGGGTAGTCCGCCCAGTACGGCGCCAGGTTTCTCGGGCATGAGCATGGTTTCTGCGTCCGCCGCCATCGCCATGCCGGGAGCTGCCAGTGCAGCCGACATCAAACAGCTCAATAATTTGCGCTTCATCATGATTCCTTTCTCGGGTTGAACGGGATAGCCGTATCCGCACGCTCTCCAACGCAGGATGCGTGCCAGATTAGATTCGGCATTAATTACAATATGTTGCAATAATGCCCGGCTGCGCCATAACTGGGCGGCGCATACTCCTGGTGCGCGGCGAAACACCGCCGCACTCATTAGGTGCGGCGCAGCGGCGTGTAAATTGCTACACTTCGAAATATCTTAATCACAGGAGATACAGACCATGCTTAACGCAAAATTTTTCGAGGAATTGTCTGCCAAGCTCAACGATGCGATGAAAAACAGTCCTGCCAAAGACATCGAGAAAAATGTCCGCGCGCTGCTGATGCAGGGTTTTTCCAAACTCGATCTGGTGACGCGTGAAGAGTTCGATGTGCAAGCGCAAGTGCTGGCGCGCACGCGCCAGCAGCTCACCGCGCTGGAGGCGCGCATCGCAGCGGTGGAAGCACAACGCAAGGCGACAGCAGAATAGTTATGGGCCTGGCTGTGCTGTACAGCCGCGCCCTCTCCGGTATGGAGGCGGCGCAAGTCACCGTCGAGGTGCATCTCGCCAATGGCTTGCCTAATTTCACGATCGTCGGACTGCCGGAAACCGAAGTCAAGGA
>JAIELH010000003.1 GCA_019753125.1 Gallionellaceae bacterium
TTCAAACTTGAACCCGCGGCCGAATAAAGTTGGCGGCAATTTGATAACGAGCCCGGCTTCCAGTGCGTAATAGCCCAAGCCAATAATTCTTCTATAGTGCTGAGCCGTAATTCAGCGGGTGGTTGCTGCCGCAAAAATACCAGCACGTCGAACAGGGTCGAAGCCGCGTTGTTTTTTTCGACAGGTTGGGCAAGCGTTTGCTTGCTGAGCTTCTCTCCCTGCGCGTTCACCGCGATGGGCAGATGCATGTAGGCCGGGGTGGTCAATCCCAGCAGCCGTTGCAAATAAATCTGGCGAGGCGTGGAGCAGAGCAGGTCGGCCCCGCGCACCACATGGGTAATGCGTTGTGCGGCGTCGTCCACCACCACCGCAAGCTGATAGGCGAACAAGCCATCGGCGCGCAGCACGACGAAGTCGCCGACTTCGGTTTCGAGATGTTGCACGACATGGCCTTGCAGGATGTCGTCGAATTTGACGGGTTCGCCGCTGGTTCGAACACGCCAGGCACGCTCTTCACGTCCCGCCGGGATGCCGTTGCGGCACGTGCCGGGATACACGGGCCCATCTATGCCATGCAGCGCCGAGTCGGCAATCTCTTTACGCGTGCAGCAACAAGGGTAAACTGTCCCGAGAGCCTGCAAGCGCAGCAATGCTTCCTGATAGGCCGCAGTACGCTGGCTCTGGTAAATGATTTCTTCATTCCAATACAACCCGAACGCTTCCAGCGTTCTCAGGATGTCATCTGCGGCACCCGGAACACAGCGCGGTGTATCGAGGTCTTCGATACGCACCAGCCAGGTTCCATCGTGGTGTTTTGCGTCGAGATAACTGCCGGCTGCGGCAACCAGTGAGCCGAAGTGCAGCGGGCCGGTGGGGGAGGGGGCGAAGCGCCCCCTGTATATTGAATCAGGCCCGCTGTGTGTTGAATCAGACGGGGACAACTTCTTCTGCAAACTCCAATCCTACCTTGCCATCCTTTATGTCGACGGTCACCTTGCCGCCGTTCGCCAGCCTGCCGAACAGCAGTTCGTCGGCCAGCGCGCTGCGGATGGTGTCCTGGATCAGGCGTGCCATCGGGCGGGCACCCATCTTGGGATCGAAGCCGTGCTCGGCGAGGTAATCCTTGAGCGCATCGGTGAATACCGCATCCACTTTTTTCTCATGCAACTGCTCTTCCAGTTGCATCAGGAATTTGTCCACGACGCGCAGGATGACTTCCTTGTCCAATGGCGCAAACGAGATGATGCCGTCCAGGCGGTTGCGGAATTCAGGCGTGAAGGTGCGCTTGATATCGGCCATTTCATCGCCGGCCGTGCTGCCTTGGGTAAAGCCCATGCTGCTCTTGTTCAACGCTTCCGCGCCGGCGTTGGTGGTCATGATGATGACCACATTGTGGAAATCTGCCTTGCGCCCGTTGTTGTCGGTGAGCGTGCCGTGATCCATCACCTGCAACAGGATGTTGAAAATATCCGGATGGGCCTTTTCGATTTCGTCCAGCAGCAGCACCGCGTGCGGTTGTTTGCTGATGGCTTCGGTGAGCAGGCCGCCCTGGTCGAAGCCGACGTAGCCTGGCGGTGCGCCGATCAGGCGCGATACGGCATGGCGTTCCATATATTCGGACATGTCGAAGCGATGCAGCGGCATGCCCATCGCGTAAGCCAGTTGGCGCGCCACCTCGGTCTTGCCGACGCCGGTCGGGCCGGAAAACAGGAAGCTGCCGATCGGTTTTTGCGGATTGCCCAAGCCGCTGCGCGACATCTTGATCGCGGTGGCAAGCGCGTCGATTGCCTTGTTCTGGCCGAACACCACCGCTTTCAGGTCGCGATCCAGGGTTTTCAGCGTGTTGCGGTCGTCGGAAGAAACGCTGCGCGGCGGGATGCGCGCAATCTTGGAGATGATTTCCTCGATCTCATGTTTGCCGATGATCTTTTTCTGTTTCGATTTTGGCAGGATGCGTTGCGCCGCGCCCGCCTCGTCCAGCACGTCGATGGCCTTGTCCGGCAAGTGGCGGTCGTTGATGAAGCGTGAAGAAAGCTCGGCCGCGCTGGTCAAGGCGGCCGCGCTGTATTTGACGCTGTGGTGTTCTTCGAAGCGTGATTTCAGCCCGCGCAGTATCGCAATGGTTTGTTCCACCGACGGTTCGGGCACATCGATTTTCTGGAAGCGGCGCGACAACGCATGGTCTTTTTCGAAGATGCCGCGATATTCCTTGTAGGTGGTTGCGCCGATGCATTTCAGCTGGCCGTTCGACAAGGCGGGCTTGAGCAGGTTGGAAGCGTCCATCGTGCCGCCGGATGCCGCGCCCGCCCCGATCAGCGTGTGGATTTCATCAATGAACAGCACCGCATTCGGCGCCTCGCTCAATTCCTTCAATACCGCTTTCAGGCGTTGCTCGAAGTCGCCGCGGTATTTGGTGCCCGCCAGCAACGAGCCCATGTCCAGCGAGTAAACATGTGCGCCTTTGAGAATATCCGGTACGTCTTCCTCGACGATGCGCCGCGCCAGGCCCTCGGCGATCGCGGTCTTGCCGACCCCGGCCTCGCCTACCAGCAGCGGGTTGTTCTTGCGGCGGCGGCACAGCGTCTGGATCACTCGCTCCAGTTCCAGGTCGCGCCCGATCAGCGGATCGATCTTGCCGGCCAAGGCTTGCGCGTTAAGGTCCAGCGTGTAGTTCTTCAGCACGCCTTCATCGGCAGAATGCTGCTCGGCCTCGCTGCCGCTGTGCGGTTGCGCGGCGTTGCCGGACTCGTTTTTCGTGACGCCATGCACGATGTGGTTCACCACATCGATACGGCTAACGCCGCGCTCGGTGAGAAAATGCACCGCATGGGAATCCTTTTCGCCAAACAGTGCGGCAAGAATATTGGCGCCGGCCACTTCCTTCTTGTTGGCGGATTGCACATGTAGTATCGCGCGCTGGATAACACGCTGAAAACCGACGGTAGGTTGCGTATCCACTTCGCCCTCGCCGGCCACGGTCGGCGTATGGGTGTCGATGAATTCTGCGACGACCTGGCGCAACTCGTCGATGTTCACGCCGCAAGAGCGCAATATCTGCGCGGCGGAGGCGTTGTCCAGCATCGCGAGCAGCAAGTGTTCGATCGTGATGAATTCATGGCGTTTCTGGCGCGCTTCAACAAACGCCAGATGCAAACTGACTTCCAGCTCCTGTGCAATCATTTCAATTTTCCTCCATGCCGCATCGTAGCGGATGCCCATGTTGTTTCGCAAATTCGGACACTTGTTTAACCTTGGTTTCTGCAACATCCAGCGAGTACACTCCGCATACCGCTGAACCTTCATTATGTATTTTGAGCATGATTTGCATCGCGCGTTCACGATTCATTGAAAAAAAGCGCTGCAAAACCTCAATCACAAAATCCATCGTGGTGTAGTCATCATTGAACAAAACCACCTTGTACATGCGCGGCGGTTTTGCTTTCGCCCGTTCTGGCGCCAACACCGAGCTGTCTTGTTGTTTATTTGCCATGGCTCTCAAGATGTATTCTGACACCCTTATGTTAGTTTAGATGGGCGATTAGCGATGCTTTTTCAAGCTTAATCGAAATTATTTTATTAAACCACTTGACGATATCAACCAAACAAGAGTAAAAAGCGCGCTGGTGTTTGATTCAAAGTATCTGCAGTACTGGTTTTGCCGTGTGCGATCTTAGATTCAAACAGTTTTGCGGGGAATACCCCCGTTTTTTTAGGTAAGGAAGTAATCACATGGCAACTGGTACAGTTAAATGGTTCAACGACGCAAAGGGTTTTGGTTTTATCACTCCCGACGATGGCAGCGAAGACCTGTTCGCGCACTTTTCCGCGATCAATATGAGCGGCTTCAAGTCACTCAAAGAAGGTCAGAAGGTAACCTTTGAAGTCGTTCAAGGTCCTAAGGGCAAGCAAGCATCCAACATCCAGGCTCCTTAATCGGTTTCTGAATTGGTGAAAAAGCCCGGCACTTGCGTGCCGGGCTTTTTCATTTGGTGAACCGGGGTTGCACATAGCCACTTTTGTTCGTTGGCAGTAATTTTGATGTGCTGGTACATTGCTGCTCTCTGGATATCGGTGCCGCGCAACAAAATAACATGAGCCGTATTCTGTTGTTCAACAAACCTTATGGGGTGATCTGCCAATTCAGCAGCGACGGGTTACACCCGACGCTGGCAGATTATATTGCGCTTTCCGATTATTATCCCGCTGGGCGGCTGGACACCGACAGTGAAGGCCTGCTGCTGCTCACCGATGATGGCAAGCTGCAACACCGCATCACCGATCCGCAACACAAGTTGCCCAAGACCTACTGGGTGCAGGTTGAAGGCATACCGGACGAGGCCGCGCTACAGGCATTGCACAGCGGCGTGAAGCTCAACGATTTCACCACCCGACCTGCCGAGGTGCATCTGATCGATGCGCCGGCAAACCTGTGGCCGCGCGATCCGCCGATCCGTTTTCGCAAGAATATCCCCACCGCCTGGCTGGAGCTGACCATCCATGAAGGCAAGAATCGCCAGATACGGCGCATGACCGCCGCAGTCGGTTTCCCGACGCTGCGCCTGATCCGCTGCCGCATTGGCAAATGGACGCTGGATGGATTGACACCGGGGCAGTGGCGGCAGGTGTAGAGGCTATTTCCCCCGGCGCACGGCAGGCCGTGGCGAGAACAGGGCAGGCTGCGGTTGCGCCTGATGGCGCGCCGCTTCGGACAGGTGTTGCTGATCGGCAGGCGCTTTTTGCGGTTGGCGCGGTTTGCCCGGTTGTGCGTTGCGGGGTTGCTGTCCGGTGCGTGCCGGTTGCGGATGGCGGGGTTTCTGGCCTTGGCCGTCGCGCGGCGGCTGGTTGCGGTTTCCTGCATTGGCCGGGCGGGGCGCGCTTGCGGTCGTGTGGCTATGGCGCCGTTGCCCATGCTGCGGGCGTGGCGGGCGCGGGGCTTCGGCGGGAAGGTGGGTGGGCGGCACGAAGCTGTCGATCGCCACTTTCGGAATGTCGCGCTTGATCAGGCGCTCGATATTCTTGAGGTGCTGGAATTCTTCGCTGTCCACCAGCGAGATCGCCGCGCCGCTGCTGCCCGCACGCCCGGTGCGGCCGATACGGTGCACGTAATCTTCCGGCACGTTCGGCAGTTCAAAATTTACGACATGCGGCAACTGGTCGATGTCCAGCCCGCGTGCGGCGATGTCGGTGGCGACCAATACCGGCAGCGTACCGTCCTTGAATTGCGCCAGCGCCTTGGTGCGCGCCGGCTGGCTCTTGTTGCCGTGGATCGCGGCGGCAGGAATGCCGTCCGCATTCAGTTTTTCCGCGAGCCGGTTCGCGCCGTGCTTGGTGCGGGTGAACACCAGAACCTGTTTCCAGTCGTTGTGCTTGATCAGGTGGGCGAGCAAATAGCTCTTCAGTTTTTGCGGCACCAGGTGGACGCTTTGCGCGATCAGCTCCACCGTGGAATTGCGGCGCGCCACTTCGACATAACCGGGGTTGTGCAGCAGGCCGTCGGCAAGCGCCTTGATCTCATCGGAGAAGGTCGCCGAGAACAGCAGGTTCTGGCGTTGCCTGGGCAGCAGCGCGAGGATTTTTTTGATGTCGCGGATGAAGCCCATGTCCAGCATCCGGTCGGCTTCGTCCAATACCAGAATTTCGACTTCGGACAAGCTCAGCGTTTTCTGCCCGACGTGATCGAGCAGCCGCCCCGGTGTGGCGACGAGGATGTCCACTTGCCCGCGCAACGCCTTGATCTGCGGGTTGATGTTCACGCCGCCGAACATTACCATCGATTTCAGCGGCAGATATTTACCGTAGGTTTTTACCGATTCTTCGACCTGCGCGGCAAGTTCGCGTGTCGGTGTCAGGATCAGGCAGCGAGGGTGGCCGGGACGCGGGTTCACAACGGGTTTTTCGGAAAGGCGGTGCAATATCGGCAGCGTAAAGCCGGCGGTCTTGCCGGTGCCGGTCTGCGCACCGGCCAGCAAATCTCCGCCGGCCAATACCAGCGGGATCGCCTGCGCCTGCACTGGCGTGGGGGTCGTGTAGCCCGCATCGGCGATCGCGCGCATCAAGGGTTGCGCCAGGTTGAGGCTGGCAAAAGTGTTTTCGTTGGACAAGCTGTTTTTTTCTGACAAAGCGGGGCTCCTGCGACGGCCTGCCGCCCAAGTTGAGCGGCACCAATCAAGGCAGACGGATTAAATGATCGAAGAGATCGGGGGTAAGGAAAGAAGCCGCTGCGCAGATTGGTACGGCGCAGGGCTGCGCGCATTATAGCCTGTTTGGAGGGGGTGATGGGTTCAGGGTTGCGACAGGTTTGAGTGCCGAAATCGGGTCGCCCGGCTGGTAGGCAAAAGAAACGGTCACTTGCTGGCCTGCTTCCACCATCAATGGTTCGGGCAACGGTACGACTAAATATTGGCTGAACCAGTCTATCGTGCGCTGCTTTGCTTCGTCGATGGCAAGCAGGTTCTTGGTGATGAAGCGCAGGGCATTAAGCTGGCCGCTCCGTTCAATTGTAATTGCGCCCTGCCAGGAACAGGTTGCCGGCAATACTCCGTCATAACAGGACAACTGATAGGCCACCGGATTACCCAAATCCTCGGTGCGCGGTTGTTGTGCGGTGGGCTGCTGGAAAAATGGGATGGGCGCGTAATATCCGTCGAAATCAAACGATTGTTGTACCGGTTGCACAGCCTGGATAAACCCTTCCGGCACAAAGCGCGGCAGCATGCCGCCAAATTTTTCCTGATAACGCCGTTTGAATGATTCGATGACCGGGATTTGTTTTTCGCGCAACATGCCAACATGCACCATTTCGCAAATCACCACATCTACCGGCTCGGGCGGCAGGTAATCAAAGGCATCTGCCTCGATCATTTCAACACGTTCTCCCCCGGTGTTCAAGGCCAGGATACGGCGTGCCTCGCGTACCAGATCGGGGTTTATTTCCACACACCACACTTTTGCCGCATGCTGCGCCGCGAAAAAGGACAATATTCCGGTGCCGCCTCCCAGTTCCAGCACCCGCGAGTTTGGCGGCACGGCAACAGCGATGGCCTCCCGGAAAGCGTCCATGCGCGCCTGATCGGCAAGCATGTGGTAATGGTACACAAGAGGGATGAATTGCCCCAGTTCCAGATGTTCGCCGGGATGGTGTTTTTGTGGCTGAGTTACCATTTGGAAGATACCTCATCTTGTCGGGCTACGCCCGCCGCCCTACGGTAAATCTTAGAAATTAAGTAACGTTCAATAGCGCCGCGACGCCTGCCGCAGCGATCTGGCCGTCCTGGAATGAGCGTACGCCGCTGATGCCCAACCCGCCGACGACAACGCCGTTCAGCGTCAGCGGCACACCGCCATCGGCAGGAATCACGCCGGGCAGGGCGAGGTGTATCAGCCGTCCGCTCAATACTGCGTCTTCCGAGACTTTGGTCGGGCGTTGAAACGCAACGGCGGCATGCGCCTTGCATATCGCGGTTTCAATCGTGCCGAACTGGGTGTCGTGGCTGCGTTGCAGATAAAGCAGGTGTCCGCCGTCATCTACGACCGCAATTGCCACACGCCAGCCATTGTATGCTGCCTCGGCTTCTGCCGCTGCCGCGACACGCTTGGCGTCATCGAGAGTGAGTATCGGTTTGCTGTCCATGATCAATTACCGCTCAGAGCCTTGAAAATTTGGTCGCGTATATTTTCCACGCTGCCTACGCCGGGAATATTGACACATTTTGGTGCTTTTGCATCGCCGGTTTTTTCCCAGGCGGAGTAGTAATCAACCAGCGGTTTGGTCTGGTCATGGTAAACAGTGAGGCGCTTGAGCACGGTTTCTTCGGCGTCATCGGGACGCTGTACCAGGTCTTCGCCGGTGATGTCGTCCTTGCCGGTCACCTTGGGCGGGTTGAACGCCACATGGTAGGTGCGCCCGGATGCCGGATGCACGCGCCGGCCGCTCATGCGCTTGATGATCTCGCTGTCCGCGACGTCGATCTCGACGACGTAATCGATCGGGATGCCGGCGTCTTTCATCGCCTGCGCCTGCGGGATGGTGCGCGGAAAGCCGTCGAACAGGAAGCCGTTGGCGCAGTCCGCATCCTTGATGCGTTCCTTGACCAGGTTGATGATGATGTCGTCGGAGACCAGGCCGCCCGCATCCATCACCTGCTTGGCGGCGACGCCCAGCGGAGTGCCTGCCTTGACTGCGGCGCGCAGCATGTCGCCGGTGGAGATTTGCGGAATGTTATATTTTTCCTTGATGTAATTGGCCTGGGTGCCTTTGCCTGCGCCGGGTGCGCCTAGCAGTATCAGTCTCATGTTTTTTCCTCCGATTTGATGTGAGCGTCAAAAATTTTTCTTACGGCGTGCAAATCCTGCTCGGTGTCGACCCCGCCGGGCGGGGCCTGTTCGGTGATGACTACGCCGATTTTGTAGCCATGATACAGCGCGCGCAATTGTTCCAGCGCCTCGAACTGTTCGATCGCTGCCGGGACAAGCTGGCTGTAGGCGCGCAGGAAGCCGGCGCGATAGGCGTAGATGCCGATATGGCGCAGCACAGGTAAACTTTGCGGCAGCTCCCCCCTTCCAACTTCCCCCCGGAGGGAGGAAGGACAATCGTCTCGTCCTTCGGATGAGGGTTGAACACCAAATATTTCGCGCGGCCAGGGGATCGGCGCACGGCTGAAATACAGCGCATTGCCGTTCTTGTCCAGCACCACCTTGACGATGTTCGGGTTGCGCAGCGACGCTTCGTCGTGGATCGCATGACAGGCCGTGGCGATCGCGCATTCCGGATGGTTGTGCAGATGTCCGGCGACGGCGCGGATCAGCGCGGGCGGTATCAGCGGCTCATCGCCCTGCACGTTCACGACGATGGTGTCGTCCGGCCAGCCATGCTGTTCGACGACTTCGGCAATGCGATCCGTGCCGCTGGCGTGGGTATCCTTGGTCAGGCAGGCCTTGAAGCCGTGTTCGCGCGCCACGTTGGCGATCGCATGATGATCGGTCGCGATCCATATTTGCTGCGCACCGCTCTGTGCCGCCCGTTCCGCAACCCGTATCACCATCGGTTTGCCGGAGATCGGCAGCAGTGCTTTACCGGGCAATCGCGTGGAAGCGTGGCGCGCCGGGATGACGGCATTGAAACTCAGCATCAGATTTTTTCGGCTTCTTCCGCCGTGAGTTTGCGCGCTTCGTCGGCCAGCATCACCGGGATGTCATCTTCGATCCTGAAAGCCAGGCGGTCTGCCTTGCAGATCAATTCATGCTCTGCCTTGTGGTAGACCAACGGGGATTTGCACAGCGGGCAGACGAGAATATCAAGCAGTTTTGGATCCATGGAGGGTAATCTTTCGCAGAATGAGGTCGATTAGAGTAGGTTCGAATTGGGCATCCACGCGCAACACCCAGAATCGGGTATCGGCGAATGCGATGCATTTTACCGCATCTTTTTCAGTCAGGAGTATCGCATCGCAGTCTTCGAACGCAAGATCGGATGCGCGATAAGGGTGGTGGTCCGGAAAGGCGTGTGCTGTGAACGGGATGCCCATTGTTTCCAGATGCCGGAAGTAGCGTTGCGGGTGCCCGATACCGGCCACGGCATGATTTCTGGAGGCGAGAAAATGTTCGGCTGTTGCTGTTTTGCCGGGGTTGGACAGGTTGTAAAAAACCTCTCCCGACAGGCGCATCGCGTACTGCCCGGAAGCAGCCTCGCCGCCGTTCACCACGATCGCATCCGCCGTTTGCAGCCGGGCAACAGGTTCGCGCAACGGGCCGGCGGGGAGCATCAGGCCGTTGCCGAAGCCGCGTGCGCCGTCCAGCACCGCAATTTCGATATCGCGGCGCAGACGGTAGTGTTGCAGGCCGTCATCGCACAGCACCACATCGCACTGCGGGTGGGCATGCAACGCGGCTTGCGCGGCGGCGGCGCGATCCTTTCCGATCCAGACCGGGCAGATTCCGCGCCGCGCCATCAGCAACGGCTCGTCGCCCGCCTGTCGTGCGTCGCTGCTCATGTCAACGCGTTGCGCTTGCCGGGATATGCCGCCGTAGCCGCGGCTGACGATCAGCGGATGCCTGCCGTGTTCGGCAAGTTGTTGCGCCAGCGCAAGCGTCAGCGGGGTTTTACCGGTTCCGCCGACGGTGATGTTGCCGATCACGATGACCGGCACGGTTAATTGATCGCTGTGGAAAATGTGGCAGCGGTACAACGTGCGGCGCACTGCCACCAGTACGCGGAACAGCAGGCTGATCGGGAGCAGGATGAGGTGCAGCGGGGTGATTTGATACCAGTGTTGTTCCAGCCAATGCACTCTTGATGGCCTCTTTTGGGTGCCGTGTTACTTGGGCTGCCGCTGTGTGGTAAAGGTGATGCGCCCATAACCGGCCAGTCGCGCTGCCTCCATCACGTTGATGACGGACTGATGGGGCGCCCTGGCGTCGGCGTTGATAACGATCGTGGGGTCGGCCTGGTTTCCTGCGGCTTTTTTCAATGCGGCAGCCAGCGCTTCCACGCCCAAGTAGGGCATGCTCTGGCTATTGATCGCATAGTGCTCGGAGGCATCTACGCCAACATTGATCGGCTGGGCTTGTGTGACGCCCGCTTCACCGCCTGCCTGCGGCAGGTTGATCTGGAGCTCGGAAAACTTGGCATAGCTGGTGGTCACCATCAGGAAAATCAGGATCACCAACAGCACGTCTATCATCGGGATCAGGTTGATTTCCGGCTCCTCACGGCTGCGGCCACGCTGGAAATTCATCGCCTAATCCTTGCGCTGGCTGTGCATGATCTCCACCAGCTTGATGGCTTGCTGCTCCATTTCGATGGTCAGGCTGTCTACCGTGGAGCGGAAGTGGCGGTAAAAGATCATGCTGGGGATCGCCACAATCAGGCCGAAGGCGGTGTTGTACAAGGCGACCGATATGCCGTGAGCGAGTATCGCCGGGCTGCTGCCCGCCGCATTTTGCGAGCCGAAGATTTCAATCATGCCGACTACCGTGCCAAACAGGCCCAGCAACGGGCTGATCGAGGCAATCGTGCCCAGCGTGGTCAGGAAGCGCTCCAGATCGTGCGAGACCGCGCGCCCCGCTTCCTCGATGGCATCCTTCATTACTTCGGGCGGGCTTTTGATGTTTTTGAGCCCTGCGGCAAAGACGCATCCCAGCGGGGAACTGGCGGCAAGCCTGCTCAGCATGCCGTCGCTGACGCCGCGCTGTTTCAGCTCTTTGATCACTTCATCCAGCAAGGCAGGTGGAGACACGCGGGTGGGGCGCAAGATCATCAGGCGTTCAATAATTAACCCGAGGGCGATGATCGAAGCCAGGATCAGAAACCAAATCGGCCAACCGGCCGCATCTATAAGTGCAAACACGCGAACTCCCCAAGTGTGTTTAAATCGACAATTCGCAACTGTAACGTGTCGCACTGAGTTGAGCAATATCATATAGCTTAAGATATGTAACGCAAATGCCTCACAAAGGCGTGCAATGATTGCGGAGGATTTTGTTTTGAGGAGAGATTCTAGTTCAGATACTTAATCATTCCGCATAAGGATTATTTGGGCTCATAAAGCATCAGGTACAGCGGAAATTTATGAATTATCTTTACAATGATTCTGCTAGCCTATCATTTGAAAAGAGTATTTCCATTTACTCACAAAACCTGTGGATAACTTTGTGGATGCTCTTCAGATATGGCTCTATAAGATGGTGTGGCATAAGGCTTTTTGTTAATTTGCCTATTTTTTATATAGTGATTTTTTCAATAAAAATCAATGCGTTATCGTAAGTTTGCGCTTCTGTCATGAGGCGCTCTGGCAGAAAATGGCGAATTTCCTTGATGTGTGGATTATTTCCGGTTGTCAATATGTCTTTCGAACTATTTTTTGAAGAAAAAAGCCGCGTTTTGCGTGTCGCGGAACTCAACTTTGCAATCAAACAGTTGCTGGAAAGCAATGTCCCTTTGTTGTGGGTGCGCGGTGAAATTTCCAATCTGGTGAAGGCTGCTTCCGGTCATTATTATTTTTCGTTGAAGGATGATCAGGCGCAGGTGCGTTGTGTCATGTTCCGGCACAAAAACCAATTGTTGGGCAATCCTGTCAGCAACGGCCAGCTCGTCGAAGTGCTCGCCGTCGCGACACTGTATGAGCAACGCGGCGATTTTCAATTGACCGTGGAACAGATACGCCAGGCAGGGCTGGGCATACTGTACGAGCAATTCGAGCGGTTGAAACAATTGCTGGAAGGGCAGGGGTTGTTTGCCGCCGGGCGCAAGCGCGCCTTGCCCGCCTTCCCGGAACGTATCGGCATCATTACTTCACCGCAAGCCGCTGCGTTGCGCGATGTGCTCGCTACGCTGCGCCAGCGGCTGCCGACAGTCCCGGTCGTGCTGTATCCGGCACCGGTGCAGGGCGCAGGCAGTGCGGAAAAGATCGCCGCAGCGATCCGGCTCGCCAATCAGCGCGCGGAATGCGAGGTGCTGATCCTATGCCGTGGCGGCGGCAGTATCGAAGATTTATGGGCGTTCAATGAAGAATGCGTGGCGCGCGCCATCGCCGCCAGCGCCATTCCGGTCGTCAGTGGCATCGGCCACGAAACCGATTTCACGATCGCCGATTTTGCCGCTGACGACCGCGCCCCGACGCCTACCGCAGCCGCGCAGCGCGCCGTTCCGGACCGCCATGCGCTGGTCGAGAGATTGCGCGACACGGCGCAACATCTGCACCGCGCGCAGCGCAACCGTATGCGGAACGCGATGCAGACACTGGATTATTTGCAGCGCCGCCTGGTGCACCCCGCACAACAGTTGCAACGCCAGAAGCAGCAATTTGGCCAGCTGCAACAACGTATGCAACGTGCATTTGCCTATTGCGAGCAGCATAAACATTGGCAGTGGCAAACATTGGCACAGCGGCTGCGCGCAGCGGGCAGCGATTTTGCGCGTTTGCGGGACCGGCAGGTCAATCTGGCGCAGCGCCTGACCAAAGCGATGCATGTAACACAGGCCCGGCAGTCGGGGCGGGTTGAAAATGCCGCGCAACATCTGGCCTTGCTCAACCCGAAGCAGGTCCTGGCACGCGGCTATAGCCTCGTGCAGGATGCAAATGGCAGCGTGGTAATGGATGCAGGGCAGTTGGCCGTTGGTGCGGAGCTGCGAGTTACTTTTGCCAGCGGGTGGGCGCGAACCAGGGTGCAAGAGAAAGGCTGAAGCGTGAGGTGCTGAAAAAAACTCTCATCGGCGTGGATTTTACCGGCAGCTTCATTTATCATGCTGCGGTTGCGCCGCAAGGCGTTAAAGAATTGGCGGGTCTCCCCGCATTGCAGGGTAGTGAACCTGGTCAGGTCCGGAAGGAAGCAGCCACAGCTAATTACTGCAAGTGCCGGGGGTAAGGCTCGCCTCCTATTGGGAAGTTATCGGAGCGTACGATGAAGAGAATCAGTGTGCTGGTCAGTGCATTGCTGTTTAGCGTCAATGTGTCTGCCGTGGACGGCGTATCTGTGGAATACGGCAATGGCGACGCAACCGATATGGCGCGCGTTGGCGCCATCTGGAACTGGGACAAGCAGTGGTTTACTGGCGGCAACTGGCTGGTGACCGGCTTCTGGGAAGCTTCTGCCGGCACGTGGCGCGGCCATAGCGCCGCCGGCAACAACCAGACGATTACCGACTTGGGCGTTACACCGGTGTTTCGTTTTCAGCAGAAGAACCTTTCCGGTTGCGCGCCATATGCCGAAGCAGCGATCGGCTTCCATCTGATAACGCCAACCTTTATCAATGCCGACCGCAAATTCAGCACCGCATTCCAGTTTGGCGATCATGTCGGTTTTGGCCTGCGTTTCGGCGAACGCCAGCAATTTGATCTTGGCTATCGCTTCCAGCATCTTTCAAATGGCAGCATCAAAAAACCGAATCAGGGCATCAACTTCAATCAGATTCGTTTTGCCTATCAGTTTTGACCTAGAATAATTTTGTCAGCTACAACAGTCCTCGCGCGTAAATGGCGCCCTAAAACTTTCGCGCAACTGGCAGGGCAGGAGCATGTTGTCAGGGCGCTGAGCAACGCGCTCACACAGAACCGTTTGCATCATGCCTATCTGTTCACCGGCACGCGCGGAGTGGGTAAAACCACCATTGCGCGCATCTTTGCCAAGTCGCTGAATTGCGCAGCCGGTATCACCGCCACGCCTTGCGGCGAGTGCAATGCATGCAGGGAGATCGATAGCGGCCGCTTTGTCGACCTGATCGAGCTGGATGCCGCCTCGAATACCCAGGTGGACAACATGCGCGAACTGCTGGAAGGTGCGCTGTACGCGCCCTCCAGCGGACGCTTCAAGGTGTATATCATCGACGAAGTGCACATGCTGTCGAAGAGCGCCTTCAACGCGATGCTGAAGACGCTGGAAGAGCCGCCCGGGCATGTGAAATTTATTCTTGCCACCACCGATCCGCAGAAAATTCCCGTTACCGTGTTGTCGCGTTGCTTGCAGTTCAACCTGAAGCAACTGCCGCCCGCTTTGATCGCCGGCCACTTGCAGTACGTGCTGGAGCAGGAGCAGATCGGCTTCGAGGCAGGCGCGATCGCGCTGATTGCGCGGGCCGCGCAAGGTAGCATGCGCGACGCGCTGAGCCTGATGGATCAGGCGATCGCCTTTTCTGCGGGCAATGTGGAAGAGCAGGTGGTGCATACGATGCTGGGCGCAATCGACCAGGGCTATTTGTTCGACTTGCTGGCGGCATTGCGCGACCGGAACGGCATCGCGCTGCTCGGAATCGCCGACAACATGGCGGCACGCAGCGTGGCGTTCGATGCCGCGTTGCAGGAACTGGCGACCTTGTTGCACCGTATCGCGCTGGCGCAGACCGTGCCGCAGGCGCTTGCCGAAGATGAGCCGGAGCGGCTGCGTTTGCTGGAACTGGCGCAGGTGTTCACGCCGGAAGATGTGCAGTTGTTTTACCAGATTGCGATCCACGGGCGCGATGAAATCGATCTGGCTCCCGATGAATATGCCGGCTTTACGATGACGATTCTGCGCATGCTGGCTTTTGCGCCGGCCAGAAGCAGTGCACAGCAGCCGATTGCGGCTCCGGCAGCGAACAAGCCCGGTGTACAACCCGCGCCAAGCAAGCCTGCAAGTGTGCAGGCAACGCCTGCTTCAAGTAATACCGCCGTGCCGGATAGTCAGCCGGACAGCCGACCGGATTGGGGGGTGCTGTTGACACAACTGAATGTGCAGGGCATGGCGCAGCAACTGGCCAAACATTGTGTGCTGGAAAGTTTCTCGGACGGGCTGGTTACGCTGTGCCTGTCGCAGGAGCAAAAACAGTTGTTGAACAGCAAAATGGCAAGCGAGAAATTGCAGGCGGCGCTGGGCGAATATTTTGCCAAGCCGGTGAAATTGAATATCGTGCTCGGCAAAACCGAAGCAGCCACTCCCGCCGTGATCGAGCAGCAGGGTAAACAACTGAAGCAACAGCAGGCGAATGACTCGATCGCACAGGATAGTTTTGTGCGCGAGGCGCAAGCAGAACTCGATGCAAAATTGATCGAAGAATCGGTTAAGCCATTACATTAAAGATATCAGGGGGATGCAGCGATGATGAAGGGCGGATTGGGCGGTTTGATGAAGCAGGCGCAGCAGATGCAGCAGAATATGCAGAAGGCGCAGGCCGAATTGGCAACTGTCGAAGTGGAAGGCCAGGCAGGGTCGGGCATGGTCAAGGTAATCATGACCTGCGCGCATGAAGTGCGCCGCGTGTCGCTGGACGACAGCGTGTTGTCGGACGACAAGGAAATGCTGGAGGATCTGATCGTGCTGGCGCTCAACGATGCGATGAAAAAGGCGGAAGCGACCTCGCAACAGCGCATGAGCGGTTTCACTGCCGGTTTGCCGCCCGGAATCAAGTTGCCGTTCTGATGGTTTCTTTCAATCCGAATAGCCCGCTGGTGCAAAACTGCGGAAATGACGGGCCAATGAATCATTTCGCTCCAATATGGTGATGCCTTCCCATCTGGATGACCTGATTGCCGCGTTGCGTTGCCTGCCGGGCGTGGGGCCGAAATCCGCCCAGCGTATGGCCTATCACCTGTTGCAACGCGATCGCGCCGGCGCGCTGCATCTGGCGCAGTCGCTGGAACAAGCCACCGCCAACATCAGGCATTGCGGCAAGTGCAATAATTTCTCCGAAGCTGAGATTTGTGCATTGTGCTCTTCACAGAAGCGCGATGCCGGTTTGCTGTGCGTGGTCGAGATGCCGGCCGATCTGCTGATGATGGAGCAGGCGCAATGCTATCGCGGCATGTACTTCGTGCTGATGGGCAGGCTGTCGCCGCTGGACGGCATCGGCGCAAAGGAGCTGCACCTCGAGCGGTTGGTCAGACGCGTTCAGGAGCAGCCTTGCGAAGTTATCCTGGCAACCAACTTTACCGTGGAAGGCGACGCGACAGCACATTACCTGGCAACCCTGTTGCAATCGTATGGCGTCAAAGTTTCGCGCATTGCGCGCGGTTTGCCGATAGGCGGCGAACTGGAACAGGTCGATAGTGGCACCCTGGCGCAGGCCGTGCTGGAGAGGCGCGAGATGACGATATGAACGAGCAAGGCGAAAAGCTGCAAAAGGTGTTGGCGCAGGCCGGTTTTGGCTCGCGCCGCACGATGGAAGAATGGATCGCTGCCGGGCGTGTCAGCGTGAATGGCGAGCCGGCGACCTTGGGGATGCGTGTGCTGGAAGGCGATCTGGTGAAAGCCGATCGCCGCACGATACGCGTTGGCGAGCGGGACAACGCTGCACGCGTGCTGCTGTACCATAAACCGGAAGGCGAAATAGTCAGCCGCGACGACCCGGAAAAGCGCGCCAGCGTGTTCGATAAGCTGCCCAAACTGCGCGGCCAGAAATGGATCGCGATCGGGCGGCTGGATTTCAATACCAGCGGGCTGCTGATTTTCACCACTTCGGGCGAATTGGCGAACCGCCTGATGCACCCGCGTTTCGAGGTGGAGCGGGAATATGCGGTGCGGGTGCAGGGCAAGATGACCGAGGCGCAGATCAACCAAGTGCTCAAGGACGGCATTGAGCTGGAGGATGGTCCGGTCAGGTTCGAGAAGCTTGAGGATCAGGGCGGCGAAGGCTTCAACCACTGGTATCGCGTGATGCTCAAGGAAGGGCGCAACCGCGTGGTGCGCCGCACCTTCGATGCGCTCGGATTGCCGGTGAGCCGGCTGATGCGCGTGCGCTTCGGTATAATCAATTTGCCGCCGCGTTTGAAACGGGGCATGACCGCCGAATTGGGCGAGGGCGAGGTCGCGCAGGTGCTGGATTGGGCGGGTGTTTTTTCTGATGGCGGCGTACCGCAGCAGGATATGCCGATTCCTCAACGGTCAGAGCGGGCCAAACGGTCTTCCGCTGCGCCTCGCCCGATTCGCGGCGCGGGGCGAGCAAGCGCGGGGAAGGGCAGTCCCGCGCCAAAACGTTAATCGCCACAGGGATGCTGGAAATTTGAATGGACGAAACCGTCAGCAAAACCATCATGTGCAGCGTACTGTTCTTGGATATCGTCGAATATTCCAAGAGGTCGGTGACTGGACAAATTTCACTGAAAGACAGGTTTAACAATCATCTTTCTGCGGCAATTCGTGATGTGCCGCTAACCGACCGGATTATTCTCGATACCGGCGACGGCGCCGCAGTCAATTTTCTCGGCGATGTTGAGGATGCATTGAGGGTGGCGATCAGCTTGCGCAAGAGTTTTCTCAATGAAGCTCCGGATGCCGATCCGCCCTTGCTGGTGCGTGTGGGGATAAATCTCGGCCCGGTACGTCTGGTAATGGATATCAACGGGCAGCCAAATGTTGTCGGTGACGGTGTCAATGTCGCACAGCGCATAATGGGTTTTGCTGAACCCAATCAGATACTCCTGTCGCGCTCCTATTACGAAGCCGTATCACGTCTTTCTCCGCAGTATGCCGGGATGTTCCATTATGAAGGTTCGCGTACTGACAAACATGTGCGTGAGCATGAGATTTATGCGATCGGCCAACAGGGCATGGGCGATAAGCCGGCGCCTGAAACAACTGGCGGGCAGGGTGCGGGGCAAGATGGAATAGAGGTTGCGCGCAATACATTACAGGTTGCTTCCAATCAACAGCGTGCCCTATATGTTGCCGTGTTCGCCGCCGCACTGGCGCTGCTGGCTGTTGTGATTGTCAAAACCATGTATCGCCCTGCTGTACCTTTGCCGCAAGTGGCGGAAGCGCCGAAGCACACGGCGCAAACTGCTTCGAATGTCGCTGTAGCGCCACCCAAAATAGTTGAGTCTAAAGCTGAAAATAAACAGAAAGCTGAGCAACCTCCAGAGGAAGCACGTTTACCTGCCAGGCAGGAAAAAATCGCAGTGCCAATTTCCCGTAGCCGTACCTTAAAGGAAACTACTGCGATTGAACCTGGTGCGGCGGCACTGGTGAGTGTTGCAGTCATGCCTTGGGGCGAAATCTATCTGGATGGTAGAATGCAAGGCGTCAGCCCGCCCTTGGCGGAATTGCACGTAGCTCCTGGAAAACACGAAATCGAAATTCGCAACACAACTTTTCCTGTTTATACCAAGAAGATCAATGTCAGTGCGGGCGAGAAAATAAAGATCAAACATAAATTTACTGACTAACCGGCTAGGAGCTAAAAATGGTGGGTATTCACAAGATGCTGGTGTTTACGTTGGCCGCGCTGTTGTTGGGCGGGTGCGGCGCAATTGACACGGGTGGCAGATTGTTCCAGGCCAGCCCATCGGAGCAAAAGCTTTCCAGCGGTGTGAAAAGCTATGAGGATGGCGATTACAAGTTTTCCATGGAGGAGCTGCAAAGAGCGCTGGAGATGGGTTTGAGCAATAAGAATAGCCAAATGAAGGCACATAAATACCTGGCTTTTATTCATTGCATATCGGCACGTGAAAAACAGTGCCGTGACGAATTTAAAAAGGCGCTTGAGATCGATCCGGCTTTCAATCTGGAGCCTGCGGAGGCGGGACACCCGATATGGGGTCCGGTATTTCGTGGCGTAAAGGCCAAGTCCGCAAAATAACCCACGCTACCAATAATCATGATTAGCCAATTGGGGCGTTATGAAGTGCTCGGTGAGCTCGGGCAGGGCGCGATGGGTATAGTCTACAATGCCAAGGATCCGCTGATCGACCGCGTCGTCGCAATCAAGACAATCAATCTCGGTCTTGCGCTGGACGAAAAAGAGGAATACGAAGGCCGTTTTTATCAGGAAGCCAAGGCGGCAGGGCGGCTCAGCCACCCGAATATCGTGACCATTTATGATGTGGGCAAGAGCGGCGACGTTGCCTACATCGCGATGGAGTTCCTGCAGGGGCGCGAATTGCGCGACATCATGAACGACCACGGGTTGTTGCCTGTCGGCCAAGCCTTGGATATTGCATATCAAGTGGCGCAGGGGCTGGCCTACGCCCATGAGCATGGCATCGTGCACCGCGACATAAAGCCCGCCAATATCATGGTGGTGCGCGACGGGCACGTAAAAATCACCGATTTCGGCATTGCGCGCATGGCTTCCTCGGCGGTGCATACGCAGACCGGCATGGTGTTGGGCTCACCAAAATACATGTCACCCGAACAGGTGATGGGCAAGGCAATAGACCATCGCTCGGATATTTTCTCGCTGGGTGTAATGCTCTATGAGATGTTGACCGGGCAGGCGCCTTTTACCGGCGAGAACGTCAATGCCATCATGTACCAGACGCTGAATTCGGTGCCGGTACCGCCCGGCATGCTGAATCACGACGTGCCGGAGATGCTCAACTTTATCGTGGCCAAGGCATTGGCCAAAAAGGTGGAGGATCGCTATCAAAACGCCAAGGATATGGCCTTCGATTTGCGTGCCTGCCGCGATACGCTGCCGCGCATCGGCCAGCAGATTGATGTATCCAAGCCGCCGCCCGGCGGCGAGAAAAAATTGCCTGACGCAGTCGCCATCACCGGACGGCGCAATGTGGCGGAAGAAGATGAGCTGAAACCTGCAACAACCGGCGTGTCGCAAGCTTTTGATTCTACCGCAGCAACGATGCGCCTGGCGGCCATGACCGCGACCAGCAAAGATGTCGATGAACTATCCAGGACGTTGAAGGTAGAGCGCCCAAGCGCAGACGCCATCAAACAATCGGCGCCGGCAGCCAGAGCTATCCGCCCGGTGCCTCCGCCGGCACCTCGTCCGGTTGTGCGCCAAAGCCGGGCGGAACCATCGGCAAAATCCGGCAGCAAGAATTTTCTGCTGGCTGTCATTGCGTTGCTGGTGGTGTTGATCATTGCCGCAATTTTTGCCTTCTGACTGTTTGGAAATATGGCAATCAGGCCTTCGTTGCGTTTTGCCATATTGCTGCTGCTTGCCCATTTGACAGCCGCGATCGTGGTGGGTGCGACCGCGATGCCGCCGGCAGCCGGATTGGCGGCGCTCGCAGCGATTCTGCTGAGCCTGTCTTATTATCTGGCGCGCGATATTTTGTTGCTCCTCCCGGATTCATGGTGCGAGATTCTGCAGGATCAAGACAGTGTGTCAGTTACTGTCCGGAAGGGGGCGGTTATTCAAGGATACGTCGCGAACAAGACTGTGGTCAGCCCGTTCTTTATTCTGCTGCGTATCAAACTGGAGGGGCGCCTGATGCCGGTTTCACGGGTGATTTTTCCGGATACGCTGGAGACCGGTCTGTTTCGCAAATTATGTGTTCACCTGAAATTTGCGCTGCAACCTGTATGAAAGAAAAATCGCAGTAAAGCTTGCCGTGTTACTCGTCCCGCATTTCCTGCCCAGGAAACAATTCGCCAGTGTAGCCGAATTGGCTCATGTCCGTCATGCGCATCGGGTACAAGATTCCGTTCAGATGGTCGCATTCGTGTTGCACGACGCGTGCGTGGAAGCCGCTTGCCGTGCGATCGACCGGTGCGCCATGTTCATCGTATCCGCAGTAGCGGATATTCCGGAAGCGCGGCACCAGCCCGCGCAAACCGGGCAGGCTCAGGCAGCCTTCCCAAGCGTCTTCGAGCTGGTCACCCAGCGGCGTGATGACCGGGTTGATCAGCACGGTATCGGGCACGCAATCTGCATCCGGGTAGCGTGCCGGGGTCTTTTGTTGCCCGGATGGTTGTACGCCGAAAATTACCACGCGCAAACCAACGCCGATCTGCGGTGCGGCCAGGCCTACGCCATTTAGCGCCTGCATCGTGTCGCGCATGTCTTCCAGCAAGCCGCGCAACTCGTCGCTGTTAAAGTTGCCGACCGGGCTGGCTGGCTGCAATAGACGCGCATCGCCCATGCGCAATACCTGCCTAATCGTCATCGGAATTTACAACATGTTCAAGAATACTGCGCACCTTTCCCATCGTTGCGCTGGCGGTGTCATTGACTTGTTCAATGTTGATGCCATGCCTGCTGTCACCACGCCCTGCCGCGTAATTTACGACCACGGCGATTGTGGCGTAATGCAGGTTCAATTCCATCGCCAAAGCGGTTTCCGGCATGCCGGTCATGCCCACCATATCCGCGCCGTCGCGCTCATAGCGGTTAATTTCGGCGATGCTGTCCAGGCGCGGTCCCTGGGTTGCCGCATACACGCCGCCATCCACGCAGGGTTGTTGCGCGGCACGCGCGCCGAGCAAGATACGGCTACGCAATTCAGGGCAATAGGGCAGCGCAAAATCGGCATTGCTGTAGACGGTGTCGCGCGTATCGAAAAATGTGGCATCGCGCCCGTGGGTGTAATCGATGATCTGATCCGGTATCACGAGAGTGCCGGGAGTCAGGTCAGAGCGGATGCCGCCCACGGTGGCGACCGATACAATCTTGCTTACACCCTGTTCGCGCAAGGCCCACAGGTTGGCACGATAGTTCACCAGATGCGGCGGAATGGTGCAACCATAGCCGTGGCGTGCCAGAAAAATGACTTCATGCTGATTGAGCATGCCGAATATGAATGCGCCAGACGGCTCGCCATATGGAGTGCGCATCACTTGCTGATGCGTGATTCTCAGGCTCGCCAGTTGTGTCAGACCGCGCCCGCCGATAATTGCCAACATAAAGTTATCCTTCCTTCACTGCGTAAATTGCGGGCAGGTTGCGCCACGCTCCTTCGATATCCATGCCATAGCCGAACATGAAACGATCCGGCACTTCCATTCCGACGAAATCGGCATGGATCGGCTTTTCCCGGCCATGCCGCTTGTCGGCAAATACTGCGCTATAAAATTTGCTTGCGCCCAGTTCCAGTACGCGCTGGCGCAAAGCCGCGAGCGTGTGCCCTTCATCGAGGATGTCATCCAGCACCAGCACCACGCGGCCGCGCACGCTCTCGCACGGCTCGACTTTCCAGTGCATCGCGCCGCCATGCCGCGCATCGCCGTAGCGCGACACGTGCACATAATCGAAATCCAGCGGGAAATCGAGCAGCGGCAGCAGTTGTCCGGTAAACACCACGGCGCCGCCCATCACCGACAGCACCAGCGGGTGCAGCTGCGCCATTGCGCCGTTGATTTCATTGGCGACCTTGTGCAGCGCCGCCTGCACCTGTTCATGCGGGTGCAGCAACTCGGCCTGTTGCAATATGTCGCGCGCGCGCTGGCTGGATAGCGTCATTTTACCGTCGCCAGATAAGCGGCGAACTCGTCATGCAATTCCGGATGCATCAGGCCGAATGCCACCTGCGCCTTCAAGTAGCCCAGCTTGGAGCCGCAATCGTAGCGAGTCCCGTTGAAGCGGTAAGCCAGCAGTTTTTCTTCCTGCATCAGCGCGGCAATGCCGTCGGTCAATTGAATTTCGCCACCCGCTCCGGGTGTTACACGTGCAAGGTGATGGAAAATTCGCGGGGTAAGAATATAGCGCCCGACCACCGCTAATGTGGAAGGCGCCGCTTCCGGCATGGGTTTTTCGACGATGCCATTGACCAGTTCCACATCCGGTTCCAGATTGGTGCTGCTGACGATGCCGTATTGGCGGGTCTGTGCGCGCGGCACATCCTGCACACCGAGCATCGAGCAATGATGGCGCTCATAGACATCCACCATCTGTTTGACGATCGGAATTTTGCCGTCGATCAGGTCGTCGGCCAGAATCACCGCAAACGGTTCATCCTGCACCACAGGTTGTGCGCACAGCACGGCATGTCCCAGGCCCAATGCTTTCGGCTGGCGGATGTAAATGCAGTTCACATGCGCCGGTATCACTTCCTGCACGATGCGCAGCAACTCATGTTTGCCGTCTGCCGCCAGTTCGGCTTCCAGCTCGTATGCCGTATCGAAATGATCCTCGATCGAGCGCTTGTTGCGCCCGGTGATGAACACCATGTCGGTGATCCCCGCCGCCACCGCTTCTTCCACCGCGTACTGGATCAGCGGTTTTTCCACCACCGGCATCATCTCCTTGGGGCTGGCCTTGGTGGCCGGCAGGAAGCGGCTGCCCATGCCGGCGACCGGAAAGACTGCCTTCGTAATGCGCTTCATACACCCTCCAATAATGCCAAGAACTGCTGTTCATCCAGTACGGTCACGCCCAACTCCCGCGCCTTGTCCAGCTTGCTGCCCGCCTCGGTTCCCGCCACGACATAGCCGGTTTTTTTCGACACGCTGCCGCTGATCTTGGCGCCGAGCGCTTCGAGTTTCTCCTTGGCATCGTCGCGCGACATACTGTTCAGGGTGCCGGTCAGCACGAAGGTCTTGCCGCTGAAAGGCAGCGCCGCCATCTGCCGCTGTTCATGCTCAGGCCAATGTATCCCGCTGGCGCGCAATTGCGCGATGACTTCGCGGTTGTGCGCTTCCGCCAGAAAAGTCTCGATGCTCTGTGCCACCACCGGGCCGACATCGCGCACCTGCTGCAAACTGTCCACACCGGCAACGAGCAGATTATCCAACGAGCCGAAGTGCCGTGCCAAGTCTTTTGCGGTCGCTTCGCCGACATTGCGGATGCCGAGCGCGTAAATGAAACGCGCCAGCGTGGTGCGCTTGCTGTGTTCGAGCGCATCCAGCAAATTTTGCGCCGATTTTTCTCCCATCCGCTCGAGAGTCGCCAGCACCTGCAAATTCAGCTTGTATCCGTTATACAGATCGGCGGGTGTATTCACGATGCCGTTGTCCACCAGTTGCTCCACCAATTTGTCGCCCAAGCCTTCGATGTCCATCGCACGGCGGCTGGCAAAATGCAGCAATGCCTCCTTGCGCTGTGCCGGGCAGAACAGGCCGCCGGTGCAGCGCCAGTTGGCTTCGCCCTCTTCGCGCACGATGGCGCTGCCGCATACCGGACATTTCCCGCCCATCTGCCTGAACAAATCGAATGGCTCCCCCGCGTTTACCGGTCGCTGATCCAGCACCACGCCCACCACTTCCGGGATCACGTCGCCCGCGCGGCGCACGATCACCGTGTCGCCGATACGCACGTCCTTGCGCCGTGTTTCATCTTCGTTGTGCAGTGTGGCGTTGCTCACCGTCGTGCCGCCGACGAATACCGGCTCCAGTTTCGCTACCGGCGTGAGTTTCCCGGTGCGCCCGACCTGGATGTCGATGCCGTGTACCACGGTCAGTTGCTCTTCTGCCGGGTATTTGTGCGCCACCGCCCAGCGCGGCTCGCGCGATACAAATCCGAGGCGCTCCTGCAACGCGAGGCTGTTGACCTTGTACACCACACCGTCGATGTCGAACGGTAACTGATCGCGCTTGGCCGCGACGCGGCGATGAAATTCCACCAGTCCTTGTGCGCCCTGCACCACCGCGCGCTCATCGCACACCGGCACATCCATCTTGCCCAATGCGTCCAGCAGCGCGCCATGCGTCGCAGGCATCATCCAGCCGCGCACCTCGCCTAAGCCATAGGCGAAGAAAGACAGTGGGCGCTTTGCGGCCAGCTTGGGATCAAGCTGGCGGATACTGCCCGCCGCGCCGTTGCGCGGGTTCACCAGCGTGGGCAAGCCCTGCTCGCGCTGCCGTTCGTTATAACGCTCAAAATCATTGCGGCGCATATATACCTCGCCGCGCACTTCCAGCACCGGGGCATTGCAGCTTGTAATATGCAACGGAATCTGGTGTATCGTGCGGACATTCTGCGTTACATCTTCGCCGGTTTCGCCGTCGCCGCGTGTGGCGGCCTGCACCAGTACGCCTTGCTCATAGCGCAGGTTGATCGCGAGGCCATCGAATTTCAATTCGCAGACATACTCGATCGGAGGATCGGTTTCACTCAGCCCCAGTTCGCGCCGCACCCGTGTGTCGAACGCAATTGCCCCCTGGTCGCTGATGTCGGTCTCGGTACGGATCGACAGCATCGGCACGGCATGGCGCACCGGCTGGAACATATCCAGCGGCTTGCCGCCAACGCGTTGGGTGGGCGAATCGGGAGTCAGCAGTTCGGGGTGCTGTTCTTCCAGCGCCTGTAACTCGCGAAACAGCTTGTCATATTCCGCATCGGGAATACGGGGGAAATCTTTTACGTAATACCAATAGTCATATTCCGCGATCTGATGGCGCAACCAGGCGGCACGGCGGGCTACCTCATGATCCATCATCAGGAGAACAGTCTGCGCGCCTGCGCGCTGCCGGGTACGATGGTGTTTTCCAGCATCTTCGCCTCGATCGCGGCGATCTGTGCACGGATGCGTGCCAGCCCGGTATCGCTCAGCACCACACGATGATCATCCACCAGGTTGAGTTGCAACTCTCTGGCAAGCTCGTGTGCGACATGCACCATCGAATCGAATTGGTCGGCGGGTTTTTTTACACGCGGCACATCGAGCAATAATGTGATGCCTGTCGTGCTGAAGGTTTCCAGGGTGTGGTGCTGAAATGGTTTGGTATCCTTGTTGATCAGCGTGAACAGGCTGTGCCCGTCTGTATCGAGCAGATGAAACGCGCCATCCGATTCCAGCGTCATGCCCTGCATCGCCGCAGCTTGTGCAATTTTTGAGCCGGCCAATAAACGTTCGCCGGGCGGCACAAGGTTGACCCCGACCATCTGATCCACTTCGGCGCAGAGGCTGTCCAGTTCGATGGCAAGGTGGTGTGTCTCGTCAATGTCGGGGATGACGCTGTCCGCCTTGATGCGTTTGGCTATGCCCAGCACCAGGTCGCGGAAATCCGTCAGTTTCACGATGCTGACGGCTCCGCCTCTGTCCACCAGTTGCACTGCGATGCGGAAGCGTGAATACAGGGTATGGCTTTCGGCGATGGCGCGCTCCCATTGTTGGCCATTCAGGAGCAGCCCGCATACCTGCACCGGTTTGCCGAAATCGAATTTGCGCTGCCACAGGCCATCCAGGATGCCGGCATGGCTGGCTTCGGCCAGGCGCAGTTCAATGATGAAGTCGCTGCGCGCATCCAGCAGCAGGCAGGATTCGTCCATCGAAACCGCTGCCGGCGGTTGTACGGCTTTCATTTCTTCGGGCGGCTCATCGGTTGTTGTGGCGGCCCCGGTTATTTTCTCTTCAGCTATCGGTGTATCTTCAATTGTTGAGGCGGGCGGGTAGGCCTGCTCTGCCGGTTCGGCGATACTGTCCTGGTAAAGCGCATCCGCATGACCGGATTTGAAAGCGGCGCCGAATTTGCGCCGATAATGTCTTTGCTGCCGCCAGCCAAAGATGTATACCGTGACGATCACGCCGAACCCGATTGCCAGCAAGGCTGCTTGTAACTCGCTCATATTTCCGAGACACCAAAATGCGTAATGTGTTTATGTGTATGAATTATCTCAAGCATGGCGAAAAATGGCTACAACTCAGAAAGTTTTGATGCTGTTCTCAATAGATATTTCGTCATGCCAGCGGCAGTTCGGCATTGCTCATGCCGATGCCGGCAATTTCATTCAGTGCCTTGAGAAAATGCTGCTGCTCATGCAATTGCACCAGTGATTCCGGGTGTGCCTTGCCGCGCATTTGTGCGAGCCGCGCCTTGCTGGTGGCGGGCATTTCCCAATCCAGGCCCCGCAGCAATTCATCCGCCGATTCCGGTTTGTTGCACACCAGCACCATGTCGCACCCCGCACTCAGCGCCGCTTTGGCGCGTTGCACGATACCGCCTGCAACGGTTGCGCCTTCCATGCTCAGATCGTCGCTGAAGATTACGCCATCGAAACCGAGTTGTCCGCGCAGAATCTGCTTCAGCCAGACCGGAGAGAAACCGGCCGGGCGATTGTCGACTCTGGG
Organism: Gallionellaceae bacterium; assembly: GCA_019753125.1. Taxonomy (GTDB): domain Bacteria; phylum Pseudomonadota; class Gammaproteobacteria; order Burkholderiales; family Gallionellaceae; genus Gallionella. The sequence goes on from JAIELH010000003.1 coordinate 27,153, forward strand.
GTAAATGACATGCGCGGGCATCACCGCCGTCAGGCCATAGTTCACCATTTGCCGGAACGGTATCAAATCACACAGCTCGATGTCGACAAATTCGCGGTCGTCCACCGGGATGTCCAGGTGTGAATCGGCACGCACGAACCCGTGGCCGGGGAAATGTTTGCCCACGCTGTGCATGCCGCCTTGTTTCAGTCCCAGCAGCAGGCTATGCGCCAATTCGGCAATGGCCTGCGGGTCGCTGTGAAATGCGCGGTCGCCGATTACGCTGCTTTGCCCGTAGTCCACATCCAGCACCGGCGTGAAGCTGAAATCCACGCCACAGGCGCGCAGCTCCGCCGCCAGTACATAACCCGTTTGTTGCGCCAGATGGCGCGCGCGCTGCGGGTGTGCATCCCATATGTCGCCGAGTTTGCGCATTGCGGGCAGCTTGGTAAAACCGTCGCGGAAGCGCTGTACCCGGCCGCCTTCATGATCCACCGCGATCAACAGCGGCGGCGTACGCAATGCGTGAATCGCCGCCGTCAACTCGGCGAGCTGCCCGGGCGATTGATAATTGCGCGCGAACAGGATCACTCCGCCGGTCAGCGGATGGCGCAACCGTGCCTCGTCCTCGGCAGTCAGTTGCGTACCAGAGATATCCAGCATCACAGGACCCAGTCCCATAGTTACTCCTAAGCTTCAAGCACCACGAAGGCGACAATCATATCGCGCTCATCGCTGATGGAAAGATGATGCCCGCTGACGCCCAATTGGGCGAGATAGGCGTGTAATGCCGCATCAAACCGCAATACCGGTTTGCCCAGGCCGTCATGCGTGATCTCGATGCGTTGCAGCGTCACCGGAGGGCGTATCCCGCTGCCGACTGCCTTGGCGAACGCTTCTTTGGCGGCGAAACGCTTGGCGAGAAGCCTGGCCGGGGCGCTGTGTGCGTCAAACTCCGGCAACTCGCGCTCGTTCAGGATGCGCGCCGCGAAGCGCCTGCCATAACGCGCCCATATTTTTTCGATGCGCGAGTAGGCGACGATGTCGGTGCCGATGCCGAAAATCATAATAAATCTACGATTTCTCTGAGCATTCGGTCAGCAACGTTTTCATTTTTTTTACCGCCGCCTCCAGTCCGATGAACAGCGATTCGGCGATGATGGCGTGGCCGATGTTGAGTTCGACAATATGGGGAATTGCGGCAACAGGCTGCACGTTGTGGTAATGCAGGCCGTGTCCGGCATTTACCTGGAATCCGTGCGCATGGGCGTATTCCGCCGCAACACGAATGCGTTCCAGTTCATGCTGGTGCTCCGGCACATTGTCCGTTTCGGCATATTTTCCGGTGTGCAATTCCAGCACCGGTGCGCCGGTGTGGCGCGCGGCGTCGATTTGTTTTTTATCCGGGTCGATGAACAGCGACACACGGATGCCTGCCGCGGCAGCACGCTCGCAAACCGATTTGATCGTGTCGAAGTAACGCACCACATCCAGGCCGCCTTCGGTCGTCAACTCTTCGCGGCGTTCCGGCACCAGGCACAAGTCGTGCGGCTTGATGCGCAGCGCGATGGCGATCATTTCATCCGTTATCGCGCTTTCGAGATTCATGCGCGTTTGCAGCATGCCGCGCAGCACTTCCACGTCGCTGTCCTGGATATGGCGGCGGTCTTCGCGCAGGTGCAGCGTGATCGCATCAACCCCGGCAGATTCCGCCAGCAACGCGGCGCGCACCACATTGGGGTAACGTGCGCCACGCACCTGGCGCAACGTTGCGACATGGTCGATATTCAACCCGAGCTTGATCATTGTTGTCTCCAAATCATGGCGGCGGAGTATAACGCAACGATACTATGATTGGCATCGGCTCAAGCGAAGTAATGCAATCGCATCAACCCAACAGGGTACAGCCAGGTGATTGCCATATTATTTCTCCGTGCTACGTTAAATTCGGACTGGACATTTCAAATTTGCCTGCTAGAATGCACGGCCTATGGTTTTTACGCATTTTGGTGTATTGGTTTGATGCGTTTAAAACCAAGCAGAAATCTACTTTTTTAAAACCACCTCAAGGAAAGAAAATGAAAAAATCCGCTCTCGTTGTTGCTTTGTTGGCTATTGCTTTGGCTGCTTGTGGCCAAAAACCTGCTGCTCCTGCTGCACCAGCTCCTGCACCAGCTCCTGTTGCTGCACCAGCTCCAGCACCAGCACCGGCTCCTGCTGCTTCCGGCGCTGAAGCTGCTGCACCTGCCGCTGCCGCACCTGCTGCTCCAGCCGCTGACGCGAAGCCAGCTGACGCGAAGCCAGCTCACTAAGCATCACCAGTATTGTTGCAACAAAAAAGCCGGCGCAAGCCGGCTTTTTTGTTTTGGGCTTCATTTGCCCATAATTTTCAGGCTGTACGCTTTTCAGGTGATTTCACGCCAGGCAAATCCCGTTTCCTGTGTGGCGATCCCTATCCAGTTTGCCTCGCAACCAATCGCACCGCATAGGGCGCGCACCGCAAGTGCCGGGGTATTGTTTTTGCGGCTCAGATGCGCGGCGATCAAATGCTGCAAATTACCCTTATCCAGGCGGTTCAGGACGGCGGCGGCATCCTGATTGTTCAGATGCCCCAGACGTCCGCTTACGCGTTGTTTGAGGCTGTACGGATAATCGCCATTCATCAGCATGTCGCTGTCATGGTTGCATTCCAGCACCAGTGCGTCACAACCATTCAGCGTCGCCTCGATATGCGGCGTGCTGGCTCCGGTATCGGTCAGCACACCCAGCCGTCGTGCGCCATCGCTGAACACAAATTGTACCGGCTCGGTGGCGTCGTGCGGAACAGGGTAGGGGTGAATTTCAAGGTCGCCAATCGCGAATGCCTGATGCGGGCCGATCTCATGAATGTGGATGGCATCGGCAAAGGTTGATGGCTGGCTGCGCAGCGTGCCGTGGGTAAGCCAGACCGGCAGACCGAATTTGCGCGCCAACCGCGCCACCCCGCCGAGATGGTCGCCATGCTCATGCGTGACGATTATGCCGCTCAGTTGTCCGGGAGAGACATCCAGCCGCATCAGGCGCGAGATCGAATCCTGCAAGCCGAAGCCGCAATCCATCAGAACCCGTGTTTGTCCGGTCTCAACCAGCAACGCATTACCTTCGCTGCCGCTACCCAGGGAAGCAAAGCGCATGTGCCTTACTGTTTGATGTTTTTGTAAATCGCCTCAATCATCCGCTTACCTGTATCGTCGCTTGCGCCGCTCTGGTCGGTAACCGTCACTTCGCACGACGACACGCCATCCTTGACGATCACGCGGTAGCTCTTGCCGGTCTCCTTGCTGCTTTTCCAGAACTGCAACTTGTCCGCCCAACCACCTTCTTCCTTGGATGCTGTGCGCAAGAAGTAGATGCCCTTGATGCGATCCTTGTCTTCTATCGCCAAACCCGCGCGCTCGACGGCCAATCCTACCCTGCGCCAGGATTTGTCGAAGGTATCGCCTATCACGATGATATTGCTGCCGTTGGAAGCGGCCAGCATATTGACAGTTCCCTCTTGTGCGTCATTCGCTGCCGCAGCCGTTTGCACCGCAGCGGCAGCCTGTTCTTCGCTGATGCCAAAACGCACCATCAAGCGCTGCAACATGATCGCCTCCATCTCGGGGTCATTGGGGCGTGATTGCCATTTGGATGTATCCTTGTTCGTATCCAACACCTCTTCCATGCCGCGATGCGAAATGTAAATTTCGGTGCTTGCGCCGTCCTTGCTGCGCTCCAGGCGGGTGCGATACTGGTCGCGCTCGCCCGACGAGTAAAGGTTGTCGAATACTTTGCCCAGCACATTCCGGACCGCGCCCTGCGGAATCTTGGCGCGGTTTTCTATCCAGTCGGTTTCCATCACGCCCGCTGCCGGGTCTTCGTTCTTGATGGTCAAGCCGTTTTCCTGCCAGAATGCCTTGACAACAGGCCAAACGTTTTCCGGCTTATCGTTGACCACCAGCCAGCGTTGCGTTCCGTTGCGTTCCAGGCGCGCGCCTTTCGCTTCGGGTAATACGCCGCGATTCTGCGCTGCCGTGGAGCCCTTGCTGTAATCGGAATAAGTGGCAACGGTTTCATCGCTGTTGACCGGCACTTTGTAACGCTGGTCGCTGGTGGGGGTGGTCAGGTCGGGCGGCACTTCCAGCGATGGCACTTGCACGGCGCCCGCCTTGTAATCGATGCGCTTGTTGCTCAAACCGCCCATATCGCTGCAACCCGCCAGCAAGAGCAGCACCACGCTGCAAGTCATGACATGCAAAAATTTCATTGTTTGCCTCTGGCAATAAAGCATGTTAATTGATTGATCCGGCCTGGCGCATGGCCTGCTCGACCACGCCTTGCATGTTCAATGAGAGCGGGGTGAGCGGCAAACGCAGGGTGTTTTTTATTCTGCCCATGCGCGCCACCGCCCATTTCACCGGGATCGGATTGGCCTCGACGAACAGGTTGCGATGCAGGCCGAGCAATTGGTAATTGATCGCCCGCGCCTTGGCAACATCGCCGTTCAGCGCCGCAACACACATTTCATGCATCGATTTCGGCGCGACATTCGCCGTTACCGAGATCGTGCCGTGCGCGCCGAGCAGCAGCAACGCCAGCGTGCTGGCATCGTCACCGCTATACACTGCAAAATTCTCCGGCGCGCGCTGCAACAGATCGCTGCCACGCTCGATGTTGCCGGTCGCATCCTTGATGCCGACGATATTGGGAAGCTGCGCCAGGCGCAGCACGGTGTCGTTGCTCATGTCGGCGACGGTGCGCCCCGGCACGTTGTATAAAATATGCGGCATGTCCACCGCTTCGGCGATGGCCTTGAAGTGCAGGTACATGCCTTCCTGGGTCGGCTTGTTGTAATAGGGCACGACCGTCAGCGAGGCGTCCGCACCGGCTTTTTTCGAGAAGGCCGCCAGTTCGATCGCTTCCGTGGTCGAGTTCGCGCCGGTTCCGGCGATCACCGGGATGCGCCCGGCGGCGTGCTCCACGGCCACCTGGATCAGCGTCTCATGCTCTTCCACATTTACGGTCGGCGATTCGCCGGTCGTGCCGACTACCACGATGCCGTCTGTTCCTTGCCCAACATGGAAATCGATCAACGCGCGAAACGCGCCCAGATCGAGGCTGCCGTCTTCATGCATCGGCGTGACGATTGCAACAATACTGCCCTTAATCATTTTTCCTGCCACCAAAATAAATGCGGCATTCTACCGCAATACGGCAGCGTGCCAAAGGGCAATGCGCAAAAGATATGGCGCCGTGAAATAAGGGCTCGTTAATGAATAACTGTGACATACGTTGCCGCGTATTCGGGATGGATGCAAGGCGTGAAGCGCGGCAAATGGTTGTTCCATTCGCAAGCTTCGCAACGCCGCATAACCAGCCACTTGGCTGCTGTATTTTGGCAGCCTAGTGGAATGGCTAGTAGTTCCATCAGACGCCCGAATACGCGGCAACCCTCCGGGCTGGGGTTGCTTTGGGCGCATCCCGGTGTTGCGAGCCGCTTGTTGTGAATGACACAACCGCGCGTCTCGCGCCTTGGGCTGCATCCCAAAGCGACCCCAGCGTATGTCACAGTTATTCATTAACGAGCCCTAAGGGCTCCGGTAACCCCTTACCGTTTATGCGGGCAGTTCTTTTTCAGGCAGTCTGCATAGATATAAAGCGAATGGTCGTGAACGGCAAAGCCGCGTTCGGCTGCGACCTTCTTCTGGCGCGACTCGATGGCCGCATCGTAGAACTCCTCGACATGGCCGCATTGCAGGCAAACGATATGATCATGGTGTTTGCCCTGATTGAGTTCGAACACCGACTTGCCGCCCTCGAAGTTGTGGCGCACCAGCAGCCCGGCCTGCTCGAACTGCGTCAACACGCGATAGACCGTGGCCAGCCCCACATCATCGCCATTGGCCAGCAATTGCTTGTACACATCTTCCGCGCTCATGTGGCACTCTTGCCTGGATTCAAACAGGCTGAGGATATTGAGTCGCGGCACGGTGGATTTGAGGCCGGCGTTTTTCAGATGCTCTGGTTTGGGTTTGTCCATATCAACGCTCTCATGTCGTTTTTTGGCATATTGCCTGAAAGCGCTTGCAATTGCAAATGAGAAACATTATCATTTGTATGGCTTGTCGATATTGACGACGGCGCCACTGCCAAATTTATCTTTCCATGCCTTCGACCAACCTGTCCATCCTGCACCCCGGCGACACCGCCACGATCGTCGCGATCCACGCCGAGGAAGCGCTGCATTTGCGCTTGCTCGCGCTCGGTTTTCGCAGCGGAAAGCAGGTCGAATTGGTCCGCAAAGCCGGTTTTTCCGGGCCGCTGCAAGTGCGAATCGGCACCACCGACATCATGCTGCGCCGCAGCGAAGCAGCAAAAATCACGGTATGCAAGGGAGCGTCCGGCACATGAAGCGTATCGCGCTATTGGGAATGCCCAACACCGGCAAGTCCACGCTGTTCAACCGGATGACCGGCGGCGCGGCGCGTGTCGGCAACTGGCCGGGTATCACCGTCGAATTGCTCAGCGGCAAGATATTGCTGGGCGGCAACATCGTGGAAATCATCGACTTGCCCGGCATCTACGATCTGCATGGTTTTTCCGACGACGAGCAAGTGGTGCGGCATTTTTTGGGCAATAACGCCCCCGACCTCGCACTGGTCATTCTGAATGCCACGCAGATCGAGCGCCAGATGAGCCTGTTGCTGCAACTCAAGCAGCTCGGCATGAACATCGTCGTGCTGCTGAATATGGCCGATGAGGCGAGAAAATACGGCATCAGCATCGACAGCAAGAAGATGGCCGAGCTGCTCGGCATGCCGATCTTCCTGCTCAGCGGCAAATATGGCACGGGTTATCAGGAAGCGATACAGGCGGCTACCAGGGCGCTGCGCTATCCCACGCCCGGGATGGCCGAGCAATTGCGCAGCCAGCTCGAACAGGACGAGCATATCGAGACGGAAATGGCGCGCGTGATGAAACACGCGGTGCAGATACCGGCACAGTTGCCGGATAACCTGACCGAGAAACTGGATCGCATCATGCTGCACCCGTGGCTGGGGTTGCCGATCTTCTTCGGCGTCATGTACCTGTTGTTCCAGAGCATTTTTTTCCTCGGCCAGCCGCTCCAGAAATGGGTGGGTAACGCGCTTGGCTGGCTGCGCAGTGCGGCGCTCGAACCGCTGTTGTCCAGTCTGCCAGCCTGGCTTTCCGGGCTGTTGCTGGACGGCGTTTACAACGGCGTGGCGACCGTCGCCGCATTTGTGCCGATCATCATCCTGTTCTTCCTGTTCATGGCGATGGTCGAAGACAGCGGCTACCTGTCGCGCGCCGCGTTCCTGATGGACGCGCTGATGGAGAAGCTGGGGCTGGACGGGCGCGGCTTTGTGATGCTGCTGATGGGCTTCGGCTGCAACGTGCCCGCGCTGATGGGCACGCGGGTGATGCGCTCGCGCCCGATGCGTCTGCTCACGATGTTGGTGATCCCGTTCTCGCTATGCTCGGCGCGCCTGCAGGTGTTCGTGTTCATCACCGCCGCACTGTTCTCGCCGCAAGCCGGGCCGCTGGTACTGTTCAGTCTGTATTTGTTCAGCTTTGCCGCCGCGATGCTCACGTCGCTGCTGTTCAAGGGCCGGTTCAGGAACAACGAACCGTTTGTGCTGGAACTGCCGCCGTACCGCTTCCCCACGCTACGCCAGATGGCGCTACGCGGCTGGCTGGAGGTGCAGCACTTCCTGCGCCGCGCGACGAAGTTCATCGTCGCCGGTGTGGTGCTGGTCTGGCTGCTCACCAACCTGCCGCCATCCGCAGCACCTGCCAGTGCAAGCACGTTGGCAGGCATGCTCGGCGGCTGGCTGCACCCCGTCTTTGCGCCTCTCGGCATCAATGAGCAGCTTACGATCGCGCTGATTTTTGGCTTCGTCGCGAAGGAAATCGTCATCGGTGCACTGGCGGTGATTTATGGTCTCTCTGGCGCAGCACTCAGCGGCGCATTGGGACAGCAGCTGGATTGGGTGCAAGCCTACAGCTTCATGCTGTTCACGCTGATCTATACACCGTGCCTGTCCGCAATTGCCACGCTGCGCAGCGAATCCAAGCATCCCGGCTTCACCGCCTTCGTCATCGCGTGGTCGCTGGCGCTGGCCTGGCTGGTGAGCTTTGCGTTTTATCAGGGCGCGCGGGCGTTGGGGTATTAAATCAGATAGGGCGGAAGCCCCGCAGTGGCGTTCCGCTGGCTGTTCGAGCAAGGCGATTGCCATCGCCGCGCCCCATCAAACCTATGGCTTCATCAGGGAAAAGCGCGCGACCCCCGCCGATAGCCCCCCAATCAAGAAGCCAGCAAATATGTCCGCCGGGAAATGCGCGCCGACTGCGATGCGTGACCAACCCACCCATACCAGCCACGCCGCCAAGAGTGCTCGAAAGCGGCGTGCTACAAGCGGCCACAGGGTTACGGCTACCAGCATGCTGTAGGCCGCATGTCCGCTCGGAAAGCTGTACTGCAACTCCGGTTTGCCAATGATCCGTACCATACCGTGTAGTGTTACCACAGGCCGAGGGAAATCTACGAGCAGCTTCAATAATGCGACTGCAAGCCATGTCCATGCAAACCCAAGCGCGAAGCGTTGTGCCTGAGTTCGTACCACTAATGCCGACGTTTCCGGTTGGGTCGCTGCATTCAGGCGCCAAGACCAAAATAACAGCGCAGTCAGCAAGAATGGCCCGCCCCAGTAACTGCCGAGTGTGCTACCTACTTGGGCAAGAGGCGCAAGCCAATCCGGGGTGGCGTGGTTAATCGCTTCGAACCACGCCACGTTCAGGCCGTTCCAATCGTAGAAGAGTTGCTTGAATGTCATCGGTGCAGCAGCCTCAACCCGTTGAACACCACCAACAGGCTCGCGCCCATGTCGGCGAATACCGCCATCCACATCGTCGCTTGTCCGGTAAAGGTCAGCACCAGAAACACCGCCTTGATGCCGAGTGCGAGCGCGATGTTCTGCGTCAGCACCGCAGCTGTGGCCCGAGACAAGCGCACGAAGGCGGGGATTTTGCGCAGGTCGTCGTCCATCAGCGCCACGTCCGCCGTCTCGATGGCGGTGTCCGTGCCGGCAGCACCCATCGCAAATCCAATGTCCGCGCGGGCCAGCGCGGGAGCGTCGTTGATGCCGTCGCCCACCATGCCAATCTTGCCGCCATGCCTATTTGTCAGGAGCGCTTCGATAGCCTTGAGTTTGTCTTCGGGAAGCAAGTTCCCCCTTGCCTCATCAATGCCCACCGTGCGGGCGATGGCTTCTGCCGTATGGGCGTTATCGCCGGTGAGCATCAGTGTTTTTACGCCGAGGGAGTGCAAGTCGGCGATGGCCTGGCGGCTCGTTTCGCGCACCGTGTCGGCGACCGCAAAAATGGCGAGCACCCCGGTCTGGTTAGCCAGCAGCACCGCTGTCTTGCCTTGCTCCTCCAGCGCGGTGAGCTTGGCCTCGATTTCCGCTGAACACAGTCCCAACTCCTCGATCAGACGATGGTTGCCTAGCTGATACACGTGATCGCCAATGTTGCCCCGCACCCCCCGGCCAAGAACGGCGGCAAAATCGGCCACTTCGTGCAGTGCCAGCACCGCCTCGGCCGCCGCGCGGGCGATGGCCTGTGAGACCGGATGGTCGGAGCGCGCGGCAAGACTGGCTGCCAGTATGCGGGTTTGGTTCGCATCACCGCTCAGTGCAATGAAGTCGGTCTGTGCTGGCTTGCCGTGTGTAATCGTGCCCGTCTTGTCGAGCGCCAGTATCGTCAGCTTGCACCCCTCTTCTAGATAGACGCCGCCTTTAATCAAAATGCCTTTGTGAGCCGCCGCAGCAAGGCCGCTGACAATAGTGACTGGCGTCGAGATCACCAGTGCGCACGGGCAGGCAATGACCAGCAGCACCAAGGCTTTGTACACCCAATCCATCCATACCCCACCTAAGGCCAGTGGTGGCACGATGGCCACCAGCAGCGCGACCGCGAACACGGCCGGGGTGTAAATTCTGGCGAACTTGTCAACGAAGCGCTGGGTCGGCGCGCGGTTGCCCTGAGCGGACTCGATGGCATGAATGATCCGGGCCAGCGTTGAATGGCTTGCATCTGCCGTCACCCGGTATTCGAACGATCCCGCCTCGTTGATCGTGCCCGCAAACACGCTGTCGCCCTCGGCCTTGTCCACCGGCAGGCTCTCGCCGGTGATGGGAGCCTGATTCACCGTTGAACGTCCGCTGGTCACTATGCCGTCGAGAGCGATCCGTTCACCGGGCCGCAGGCGTGCCACGGCTCCCAGCGATACCGCCTTGGCTGGCATTGCCATCCAGCTTCCATCTTCCTGACGCACGGTCGCGGTTTCGGGCGCGAGATCCATCAAACCGCGAATCGCATTGCGCGCCCGGTCGAGCGATTTGGCTTCGATCACCTCGGCCAGCGCGAAGAGGAACATCACCATCGCCGCTTCCGGCCAGTGCCCGATGACCATCGCGCCGGTTACGGCGATCGACATGAGCGCGTTCATGTTCAGATTGCGGTTCTTGAGCGCGATCCAGCCTTTCTTGTAGGTCGGCAGGCCGCCGGTGGAAATCGCCACCAGCGCGAGTGCCACAACAACCCAGTGATTGCCGCCGTTGATCCAGTACACGACCTCGGCCAGCGTCGCGGTGATCCCGGCAAGCGCCATCGGCCACCAGTTGGCCTTGGGTAATGGTTCCACAGGTGCGGTTGTACCCGCTGCGCCGCCCGGCTCAACTTTCGCCTCAAGGCCGATGGCTTGCAGGGCTGCCAGGACAGCCTCCAGCGCCCCCGAACTGTGCGTCACGGTCAGGCGACGCTGTATCAGGTTGAAATCCAGCGCCGCTACGCCATTCATGCCGGTGAGCTTGTCACGGATTAACCTTTCCTCGGTCGGGCAGTCCATCTTGGTGATGGACAGCACCGTTCGCGCCCGATCAGCCGGTGTGCCGATGCGTTGCGCCTGCATGCCGATGGTGCGCAAGGCCGCTTCGACCGGCGCAAGAGAATCGAGCCGATGGCTTATCGTCAACGTGCGCTGCATCAGGTTGAAGTCCAGCCCCGTCACGCCGTCGAGAGGCTCCAGCTTGTTGCGGATCATGGCCTCCTCGGCGGGACAGTCCATGTTGTCGATGCAGTACACCGCTCTCTCTGTGTCAGCGGTGGATAATTCTGTCAGTGTTAGTGGCATGGATGAACAACCGCACCCGCTAGTTTTGCATTCGTTCATGTTCGATTCCCAATGTTGACTCTGTTTATTATTTAACAACCTGTAGTCACTACAGAGTCAAGCAGTTAAAATGCTGGCAACAGCATCCACACCTGCCCATCAGGGCGAGCGATATGAGAATCGGCGAACTGGCAAAAACCACCGGCATACAGGTAGAGACCATCCGCTACTACGAGCGAGAAGGGTTGCTGGTCTCGCCCGCGCGTACCGAGGGCAACTTCCGCATTTATGCAGAAGCGCACGCCAAACGGCTATCGTTCATCCGCCATTGCCGGTCTCTGGACATGACGCTGGACGAGATTCGGGAGCTGCTGCGCTTCAAGGACGCACCCGCCGAAAACTGCGGCGACGTGAACACATTGCTGGACACGCATATCGGCCATGTGGCTGCACGCATCCGCGAACTTCGCGCGCTGGAGAAACAGCTCAAGAGCTTGCGCGAACGATGCCGCGAAGGGCGGGACGCAGCCCACTGCGGTATCCTGAACGAGTTGTCACAGCCTTCGTCTGGGCGCGACTACCGGGGCAGGCATGTGCGCGGTGTGCATGGCGGCGTCCGTGCTCGCAAAATCTAGGCAAGATCACGGGCAAGCGTCACGCAAAAACTTAGCGCAAGTTTCTTGTGTTTTTCGGCCACCGAGTCGAAAGTCTTGCGCGAAAGCACATGGAGGTCGGTATCGAAAATGCCCCTGCATCTGCGGAACGCATATCGCCTGCCCGCCGCGCTGCAAGGCCTGTTGCTGGACGGCGTTTATCCCGATCATCATCCTGTTTTTTTGTTCATGGCGCTGGTGGAAGACAGTGGCTACAGGAATCTGTCCAGCACTTCCTGTTGGTGGATCGGCTGAATCGAAGAAGTTACAGGCGTAAATTGCCAAGAGTCTTCACGAGAAAAATTATTAAAGCCACTCCGAGACACATTGGCTGAGGCAATTGAATTAAATCGTGCCGATGCGCTGGAATCCGTCGGCGATAATTTTGAGGAGCTATCCATTGCCGTATGAAGCGGCGAGATTTACTGGCACATCTCACTACACATGGCTGCGAGTTGCCGGTTTTGAGGAGATCGTGCAGGCTTGCAAAACGGCCGAAATTCATCACCAACATCACAGCCTCATCATGGATGATGATGTGAGCCTGAATGTTTCTTTTATTCGCCCCTGTTTGTTTCCAACCGGCCCTCAATTGATTTGCGCAACTTTCTGCCTGGATAACGCCGGGTTCTGCGCGAAGTAGCGTTTGACGCCGCCCAGGATCGCATTGGCCAGTTTCATCTGGTAATCCTCGTCGTTCAGGCGGCGCTCCTCGTTGGGATTGCTGATGAAGGCGGTCTCCACCAGTATTGACGGGATATCGGGCGACTTCAGCACCGCAAACCCGGCCTGCTCGACATGACCGCGATGCAGGTTGTTGATATCGCCCAGTTCGTTCAGCACATGCTTGGCGAGCTTCATGCTGTCGTTGATCGTGGCGGTCTGCGATAAATCGAGTAGCGTACGCGCCAGATAGGGGTCTTTTACCGCAATGTTCACGCCGCCGATCAGGTCGGCCTCATTTTCCTTCTTGGCCAGCCAGCGTGCCGCCGTGCTGGTCGCACCATGCTCGGATAGCGCAAACACCGACGAGCCGCGCGCATCCGGCTTGATGAAGGCGTCCGCATGGATCGAAATGAACAGATCTGCATTGACCTTGCGCGCCTTGGTGACGCGGCCGATCAACGGGATGAAATAGTCGCCGTCGCGGATCAGCACACCGCGCATATTCGGCGTGCTGTCCACCAGCGCTTTTACCTTGTGCGCAATCGCCAGCGTGACATCTTTTTCGCGGGAACCCTGCCTGCCGCGCGCGCCCGGGTCTTCGCCGCCATGCCCCGCATCGATCGCAATGATCAGCGTGCGGGCGCGCAACTCGGGCAGATTGGATGCTATTGCGGCAGGCTTGGCTTTTTCCTCTGCGTGAGGTTCTTCCGTGGCCGGTCTTGCCGCCGCAGGTGCACTGGCGGCTTCCGGCGTGGATACCTTCGGTTCGAGCAGCGCCATCAGCGGGTCGGCTGCCTGGGCCGGGTACACGTCCAGTACCAGGCGATAGCCGTATTCGCCGATTGGTTTGAGAATAAACAACTGTGGCTTCACCGCGCTCTTCAAATCGAATACCAACCGCACCACACCGGGCTTGAAGCGCCCGATGCGCACGCTCCTGATATAGGGGTCGGCGCTGCCAATCTTGCCGGACAACTCTTTCAGCGCATCGCTGATCTCGACATCCTCCAGATCGATGACCAGGCGATCCGGGTTGTCGAGGGTAAACATCTTGTAGTTGATCGCCTGCCTGGATTCCAGCGTCAGGCGCGTGTAATCCTGCGCCGGCCAGGCGCGCGCCGAACTGATCGCAATCGCGGCATGCGCCGCCGGCAGCCACGGCAGGAGCAGGGCAAATGCCATCGTGGCGAAGGTGCGGCTCATTCCTTGAGCAGCCTTATGCATTGCCTGCCCGTTTCGGTATTGGCATGAAGCTCGATCTGGCGGCCATGCGCCAGAATGCTGAAAACGATTTCCAGATCGGCTGGCGGAGCCAGCTCCTGTGCCTTTTCCGGCCATTCGATAAGAAAGACATTGCGCCCGTCAAATTCGTCGCGGAATCCGGCTGACTCCCATTCTTCGGCGTCGTGCATACGATACAGGTCGAAATGCAGCAGGTTCAGTCCGCCGGCATGATAGGACTCGACCAGCGTATAGGTGGGACTTTTCACGCGCCCGGTGTGGCCCAGCGCATTTAATACGCCGCGCACGAACGTGGTTTTGCCCGCTCCCAGATCGCCGCGCAGATAAATCACGATGCCGGGTTTGAGCAGTGTGGCGAGGCGTTGCGCCAGTGCCAGGGTCGTATTTTCATCGGCTGCAAAAAATGCAAAATTCGCGCAGCGATCGTTCGTTCCCTCTCCCTTTGGGGGATAACCAGCGACTTGCCCGCTTGCGGGCTTAGTCGAATGGCTAGTAGTCCCATCAGGGTTAGGGTGGGGGACGGACATGGCAGTTTTCATTATCAGATTTGCCATGTCCGCAGGCTGATTCGGCTATTATCGGTGCTATGCAAAACATCCATCCTCAACAGGTTGACTACGACACGCTGGCAGCCCGCATCCGCAACTGGGCGCACGAGTTCGGCTTCCAGGCCGTCGGCATCAGCGACACCGATCTTTCTGGAGCAGAAAAAGGTCTGCTCGAATGGCTGGGGCAGGGGATGCACGGCGAGATGGATTATATGGCAAAACATGGCGTGAAACGCAGCCGCCCGGCGGAGCTCCTGCCGGGCACATTGCGGATCATTTCGCTACGGATGAACTGCACGCCGCCGAATGCGCGCGATGGCTGGCAGGTGTTGCGGGATGGCGAGCGCGCCTTCATCTCGCGTTATGCGCTGGGGCGCGATTACCACAAGGTGTTGCGCAACCGCTTGGCGAAACTCGCCGAAAAGATCCGTGCCGAAACCGCCGAATTCAACGGGCGCGTATTTACCGACAGCGCGCCGGTCATGGAGGTGGAGCTGGCGCGCAAGGCCGGGATTGGCTGGCGCGGCAAGCATGCGTTGCTGCTATCGCGCGGGCACGGATCATGGTTTTTTCTCGGCGAAATCTATCTGAATCTGCCGCTGCCGGTCGACAAGCCGCAACAAGGCCATTGTGGGAGCTGCACGCGCTGTATCGAGGTATGCCCGACCCGGGCCATTATCGCGCCATATCGCCTCGATGCGCGCCGCTGCATTTCCTATCTGACGATCGAGTTCAAGGGCAGCATCCCGATGGAGTTCCGCCCACTGATCGGCAACCGCATCTACGGCTGCGACGACTGCCAGATGGTCTGCCCGTGGAACAGCTTTGCGCAGGCCAGCGTCGAGCCGGATTTTGCCGTGCGCCACCGGCTGGATGATGCCGGGTTGGTCGAATTGTTCGCGTGGGATGAGGATCAGTTCAACAGCAAGCTGGCAGGCAGCGCGATCTACCGGATCGGCCACGAACAATGGTTGCGCAACATCGCCGTTGCGCTGGGAAATGCGCCTCGCAGCGAGGCAGTGATTGCGGCATTGAAGTCGCGTGCCGATCACCCGTCCGGACTGGTGCGCGAACATGTAGCTTGGGCGCTGGCACGGCACGCCGGTCAATAAACAAACAGCCCACGTAGGATGGGTTGAGCAACGCGATACCCATCAATCAAAATTCCGCCGTTCACCACAATCCAATTCAACGCTCGAATCACCCGCCCAATTTATTGGCAAAACACCTGTCTGCACGTAACGATGAAATGATGAATGCGGCCAATCGGCCACACGTGTCACCAAGCCGTGTTTGGCCGGATTGATGTGGATGTAATCGACATGCTGGGCAAAATCCGCCTCATCGCGTATGAGATGTTCCCAATATCGCCGCTGCCATATACCACGCTCACCTTTGTTTTGCCGGCTATCAGAGCGGCGCTCGCCATGTGGTAAGCCGCGCGAAAAAACTGTTTTTATCAATCGCCAGCGTAGCGCAAAATCATTGTCGCCATCAGGTAATGTCCAGATGGCGTGCATATGTTCTGGCAATACCACAATGGCATTGACGATAAAAGGATGCCGCTCACGGGTATATTCAAAAGCGCTACGCAATAACGCAATGTGCTCGGTCAGCAAAGATAGTGAGCGATCAGCAAGGTTCAACGTAAAGAAGTAGCTGGCTCCATCAATGCGGCTGCGGCGATAGTTTGTCATGTCTGCATAATAGCGATGGGTATCGCGTTGCTCAACCCATCCTACGTGGGCTAATGGATTAGCCGGGTTTAATAAACAAACCGTTCGCGCAATTCTTCCAGATTCAGCTCGCACAAAATCTGCTCCAGCCGTTCCCGTGCATTTTTTCTCGGCGCGTCCTTGTAGCTCGCGATAATCAGTTCATTTTTCATCGAGTGTTCCCATCCGACCAATTCGGTCGCCGTCACCTGGTAGCCGTGCGCTTCGAGCAGCAGGCAGCGCAGCACGTTGGTCAGGTGGCTGCCGAATTCGCGGGTGTGGATCGGATGCCGCCAGATTTCGGAGAGCGGCGTCTTGCCGAACGACTGGTTCTTGTGTTTGTTCAACATTGCCGCAACTTCGGCCTGGCAGCATGGCGCCAGCACGATGAATCTGGCCTGTTTGTGCAGCGCGAACCTGATCGCATCGTCGGTGGCGGTATTGCAGGCGTGCAGCGCGGTGACGATGTCGATCTGGCCGGGCAGTTGCGGCGAGTTGATCGATTCTTCGACCGACAGATTCAGGAATGTCATGCGTTTAAAGCCGAGTCTTTCGGCCAGTTCGCGTGATTTGTCGACCAGCGCCTCGCGGGTTTCGATACCGTATATATGGCCGGAGGCGCGTGCTTTCAGGAACAGATCGTAGAGTATGAAACCCAGGTAGGATTTGCCGGCGCCGTGATCCACCAGTGCCAGGTCCGGTTTTTCCGCGAACACCTCTTCAAGCAGCGGCTCGATGAAACGAAACAGGTGATACACCTGCTTCAATTTGCGCCGGCTATCCTGGTTGAGTTTGCCGTCGCGCGTCAGGATATGCAGCTCCTTGAGCAGTTCGACGGATTGATTCGGATTGATTTCGGGAGTGGTCATGTCGGGTCGTAAAAGCGGTGAATCGGCTTATTCTACAGCGGCCGGCAGTCAAAAATGACTTTAATCTCGCAAAGATTTTGCATATACTCCGGGGCGGATTTTTTTCAACCCCCGGCTTTGCAGCAGTTGCCAATATTCTATTCGTAACCCACCGATGCGCATCCTGATCAGCAATGACGACGGCTATTTTTCGCCCGGCTTGGCGTGCCTGGCCGAACATCTTTCCAAAGTAGCGGAGATCACCGTCGTGGCTCCGGAACGGGATCGCAGCGGTGCGAGCAATTCGCTGACGCTGGATCGCCCGCTCAGGCTGCGCCAGGCCGCCAACGGTTTCTATTACGTCAACGGCACGCCGACCGACTGCGTGCATCTGGCGGTTACCGGGATGCTGGAACAGCAGCCGGATATGGTGGTGTCCGGCATCAATGCCGGGGCCAACATGGGCGATGACACGATTTATTCCGGGACGGTCGCCGCCGCCACGGAAGGATTTCTGCTGGGCATTCCGGCGATTGCCGTTTCGCTGGTCGGCAACAAGTTCGCCTGCTACGAGACTGCCGCCAGGGTCGCCACCGGACTGGTGCAACGCTTCGCCCGGCAGACCCACAGCATGCCCTGGCTGCTCAACGTGAACGTGCCGGATGTGCCTTACGATCAACTCCGGGGCATCGAGGTGACGCGTCTCGGCAAGCGCCACAAGGCCGAGCCGGTCGTGAAGGCCAGCAACCCGCACGGCGATACCGTGTATTGGGTCGGCGCGGCGGGCAAGGCGCAGGACGCGGGGGAGGGCACCGATTTTCATGCGCTGGCGCAGCAGCGTGCCTCGCTGACGCCGCTGCAAATCGATCTCACCCAGTACAGCCAGCTCGACGCCGTGCGGGGATGGCTGGAAATACCGTGAGCACTGCACATAAAGGCATCGGCATGACTTCGCAGCGCACCCGCGCGCGCATGGTTGAACGCCTGCGCGAGCAGGGCATCAGGGACGAGGTGGTGCTTGCGGCAATGTTCGAAACACCGCGCCATCTGTTCGTCGACGAAGCATTGGCGAGCCGCGCCTACGACGATGTGTCGCTGCCGATCAATTTCAACCAGACCATCTCCCAGCCCTACATCGTGGCGCGCATGATCGAAGTGTTGCGTGCCGGTAACCCGCTTGGCCGTGTGCTGGAAATCGGCACCGGTTGCGGCTACCAGGCCGCAGTGCTGGCGCATGTGGCGAAAGAGGTCTATACGATGGAGCGCATCCAGCCCCTGTACGAACGCGCCAGGAAACAATTGCGCGACCTGAAGCTGCGCAATGTCAGCGTGCGTTACGCGGACGGCAGCGCCGGCCTGCCCGAGGCCGCGCCGTTCGACGGCATCATCATGGCTGCCGCCGCGCCGACGCTGTCGGCGGCATTGCGGGAGCAGCTTGCGGTCGGTGGTAGAATGGTGTTGCCGGTCGGGATGCAGGAGCAATGGCTGTATCTGGTCGAGCGCGAAGCGGGTGGATTCCGCGAAACCCGGCTGGAACCGGTCAAATTCGTTCCGTTATTGATGGGAAAAGGATGAACAGGTATTTTGTATTGCTGCTGGTTGGCATCGTGTTGGCGGGTTGCTCTTCGAGCGGACATCATGCGCCGGTCGCCGAGCACAGTGATTCCGCCAGGAAGAACGTTGCCGTGGCAAAAGTTTCTTCAGCCGATACGGCACGCAAAAAAGGCACGCATGAAAAAGATTGGCGCCCGCAGGTGTATGTCGTGCAAAAGGGCGATACGCTGTTCAGCATCGCATTCAATCACGGCCTCGATTACCACGAGCTGGCCGAATTGAACGGCATCAAAAATCCCGGTGCAATTTCTATCGGCCAGCAAATCCGCCTGCTTCCCGCAGGGGCGGCGCCTGCTGCAAGTCCTGCCCTGATTGAGAGCAAGTCGATCGAGTCGCTGGTGAAAGAGCAGCCCAAAGTGGTCAAATATCCTTATAGCGATGTGGCGCTGGCGCAGATCGACAAGGTTCAGGAACCGGCCAAATCCGATGCTGCAACACTTGCCAAGACAGAGAGCATAACCAAATCAGAAGCCAAACCGGATAGCGCGGCAAGTAATGCCGAAGATGACGGCGAAGCGGATGCGCTGGAGTGGAGTATGCCCACCAAGGGCAAGGTGCTGGCCGAGTTCTCCGAATCGGCCAACCGCAAGGGCATCGATATCGGCGGCAAGCTCGGCCAGCCGATCATCGCCAGCGCGCCGGGCAAGGTGGTGTACAGCGGCACCGGCCTGCGCGGTTACGGCAAGCTGGTCATCATCAAGCACAACAAAACCTACCTCAGCGCTTACGCGCACAACGATCAGGTGCTGGTGAAAGAAGGGCAGAGCGTCACGCGCGGGCAGAAAATCGCCGAGATGGGCAACACCGACGCCGATCAGGTCAAGCTGCATTTCGAGGTGCGCCGCTTGGGCAAGCCGGTGGATCCCGCAAAATACCTGCCACTCGATAAATCTTGATTGGCCCTTCGACTGTGCTTAATGCAGGCGAAACTCTTAATACCGTCAACCACGACCGCGACAGCGCCGCGTTGCGCTACGTCTACCCGGTGGTGTCGCGCCGCGCCGGGGGCGTCTCGGTCGGTATCAACCTCAACACGAATAATGCCTGCAACTGGCGTTGCATCTACTGCCAGGTTCCCGAGCTGACGCGCGGTGCCGCGCCGCCGGTCGATCTGGCCGTTCTGGAAAATGAACTGCGTAGTTTTCTCGATGAATTGTTGCACGGCGACTTCATGCAAAGCCGCGTCCCGGAAGGCATGCGGCGCATCAACGATATTGCGCTATCCGGCAACGGCGAACCGGCCAGCGCCGCCGAATTTCCCCAGGTTATCGAGCTGATCGGGCGTGTGCGCCGCGAAACGGCGCTGCCGGAAGCGGTGAAAACCGTGCTGATTACCAACGGCAGTCTGTTGTACCGCAGCGAGGTGCAGCAAGGCCTGCAACGCATGGCGCAACTCAACGGCGAGGTGTGGTTCAAGCTGGATCGCGCCAGTGCAGCCGGGATGCGGTTGATCAACGACACACATACCAGTATCGAGAAGGTGCGCGACAACCTGATCACCGCGATTGCGCTGTGCCCGACCTGGCTGCAAACCTGCTGGTTTGCGCTGGACGGTGAGCTGCCCGGCAAGCGGGACGAAGATGATTATCTGGAGTTCGTTTCGGGGCTACTGCGTGACGGTCATAAACCGCAAGGGATACTGCTCTATGGTTTGGCGCGCCCTTCGCGGCAGGTGGAAGCGCCGCGCCTGTCGGCATTGTCTGCGGGAAACCTGCAAGCCTTTGCTGAACGTATCGGGCAACTCGGCTTGCAGGTCAAAGTAAATCCATAAGATGTTGAGAAAGCAATTTTAGCGTTGGCAGGTGTACATTTTGCGCAGAAACGCCTCAACATTAATTCCCCGCATCTCCGCTGGCAATGCTGGCTTTTCATCGCAGCGCTGGTGGCAGGCCAAGTTCGGAACCCAGCCAGCATACAGGACTTCTTCGCTATAACCGGGCGCCATTGCTTCGCTGCGCTCGATCTCGTAGCTACTCATATCCATGACGAATGTTCCCATGATAGACCTCCTGTTTTTGCGGGTTAGCACACAGTGCGCCGTCCTTGCTAACTATATCGGCATAGGCTGGAAAAAGATTAGCGTGAACTTCATCGCTCTAGTCATGATGACTTTGGTATCATGCACACCTTCCAAAAACACTCACGCATCCTTTATCCTAAAAACCGCAGTTGAATGCTTGTATTGCGGTGAAAGCCCACGTGTTGTCTGGTTCTTGCGCTTTCGCTACAACTCACCTTTCGGGTGAGGTTTTTTGTAGGAGCCCGATTCATCGGGCGATAGCAAACTGCCGAATCGCCCGATGAATCGGGCTCCTACAACTGCGGTTTTTAGGTTTATTTCTGGATGTTGAGCACAAATAAATGTTGAACAAACTCAATGCGGTGCAGCGCGAAGCCGCGACTTACCTGGACGGCCCCTTGCTGGTGCTGGCCGGTGCGGGCAGCGGCAAGACACGCGTCATCACCCACAAGATCGCTTACCTGATCCAGCAGTGCGGTTATGAGGCGCGCAATATCGCGGCACGTCCAGTGGTGTGGGAGGGCGGCGGGGGCGCTCCGCTTCCTACCCGATTCTTCCTTTCCGTGCCGTTAAGCTGCCTCAAGCAGCTTGCCAAACAATGCCTCGTGCGTTTGCTCGCCGATATCGAAATTCAGAGCGACTGCAATTTCCACGCCGATGCGCATGGGCGATCCATAACGAGTAACGGCGAAGCCGGCGCGACGCATCATGCGTTCGATTGATGCCGTTGTTACCGTAACGTAGTGCTCAATTCCCATTGAATCCCCAAATTTGACGATTTCCCGCAAAGCGTCCAGCGATATTCCCGAGAAGCCGAATCCTTGCGGGCCATCGGCTTCGATGGCAAATCGGCTTAATTCCCATATTTTCGGATCTTCCGGTGCCAAGTGGCCATACAGCAATTCCGGGAATGTGTCTTTCAGCATGTAAGGTCCTTTCGTTGGCAATGCTCGCCAGCAACCACGCAGTCTTGTCGAAGAGTCACGAATCATCATGTAATAGGGGTCGAGAGCATCGTACCCGTCGATTTCCATGCCGCTCATGATGGGAACTTCCCAGCCCATTCGTTCCTTGAACACTTTGGCGCGCAGCCGGTGCATTTCCCACAATTCCCTGCTATCGAATTCTTTGCGCGATGCGATTTTGATCAAATGTGGCATGTTTACATCCTTCCGTTCGTGTTGGCTGGATAACCCAGGACGGATAGGAATTTATGCGTATTGCATAATTTTCATAGCTAGCTAATTTGATAGCTGGAGAGGCTTAAACCTTTGCCGCAGAATTAAGGGCCAGAGTCGCGACTTGCGGGGAGATATACAGTGAATTCAATACGACAATGTGATGCCAGGAACGAACTTCATCCGGAAGTCCTGCGTCAACATCGAAAAAATCGCCGGGAAAGCCAGTTTTGTTTCTGGACGCGCTTCGGGGTAACCCAGTCACGCGGAAGCCGCTTCGAAATGGGGGCGGAAATTCCGCCCCCCGTAGCAATATTATTGAAGCTTTATTTGAGTGGTGTTATTACAGACAGTGACTTGTAGAGAATTGGGCAGTACGTCGCTGGCTCGGTGGATTATTCAGGGCTGATAAATTCCAGCCGGATCGCCTTGACCACAGCCTGGCGTCGCGAGGATGTGCTGAACTTGCGACGTATATTCCCGAAATGGAAATTTACCGCAGCCTCGGAGCAGCCCAATATCTGCGAGATATCCCAGGAGCTCTTGCCGGTTGCACACCATTTAAGGCATTCGATTTCCCGCCGGGTAAGCACGACGACTTTCTCTGTGGGGGCCGCGGATTTCATGAATTGAAGCGAGGTTTCGAAGATAAAATCCCGGAAGCATGATAGATCAGGAATGTTGCGGTTCGCTTCTTCATGAAATTGCTTGTTCGGGTTTGTGTCGGACACAAAACAAAGTACACCAAACTCCCTATTCGGGCCATGGATCGGCAATGTGACGCCGGAGCGAATGCCGTACCCGCAGGCCTCCTCGTACATTTCATTTTGCCTGCGCCCGGCAAACAGGTTTGGCGACCAGATCAACGGGGTGGTTTTGGTGAAGCAATGTGTGACGGTCGGGTCGACGTGCCCCAGCTTTTCGTCATCGTACTTGCTGCGCCATTTCGGGGAATAGTTGCTGTGCAGGAAAGCAAACTCGGCTTCGACGGGGGCGTTGCGATCCGGAAAAATCGCAAGTAGCGTACGTTCGTAGCCTAGCTCGTTGCCTAGTTTGAAGACGTGATCGCGCCAACTTTCTATCGTGGTATGAAGGGTAAGTTCTGCAAACTGTTCAATAGACTTCACTCGAGTTATCTCCCTGATGCTCGTTGTGATCGGAATTTCAGGCTTTAGCCATCTTGTTTCCTTCGTCCTCTGTCCAAACTGCGCCTTCTGTTTAATCCAAGGGCGCTTATATTTTTCGCATGATAGTCCAAATGACACAGACTTTAAAGCGTGCATCATCCTACATGCTTATTTATCCGTGCTTGCCAACCTATCTGAGTTGCTAGGTCACGCCGTATAGGAAAAACGATAGATTCGCCCTCGACGCCAGTCTTCTCTCCGAATTTGCCCGGCACGGCGAGCAGGTTTGCAAACCGCCATGCGGCGAGCGAACGGGGGCTGAGTTGTTCGGCGGTGTCGAATTTGTCCGGGTAAAAATCGAGTACATCAGGAGAGATATATGAAATTATTGGAATTGAAAAAACTGGCTATTTTGGGGATTTTCGGTGCGGCTTCGTTTCTTGCCGCCACACCTGGTTATGCCGTGAATGGTTCATTTAGCAAGACGAAGAACCCCGGTTATATCGTGGTGGCAGGCCTGCCCGGTACGGCAAGGTTCGGTACGTTAAGCAGTGACTTTCCCGCAGGAACTCTGAACATGACCAAGACAATCACATCGGTATCGTACGCAGCTACCACTTACACAAACGGTGCAATTAACCAGCAAGTCATCATATGCATGACCCGTCAATATTCGACCGTAAATGATGTTTGCTTGGATATATCAAATGCTCGCTCCGGTACGCTGTCAGTCTTTAATGGCAAAACAATAGCGGCTGGAGTCGATTTCTCTATCCAACATAGATTAACCGGCGGCACTTACCCGACTGCGACCCCCGCTACTCCAGACCAGATAACGGTTAACTATAGCTATTAATAAGCATCGGGACAGCTTGAACGATACGCGCCAACATCGTTCAAGCGATCACAAAACTGCCGATAATCAAAAAACAATAGCCTGAATCGCTTGGGAGCAAACCATGACCGTCATTAACCCCCAGCTTCAATCTGCGGCAGCATCGTCTAATCCCACACTCAATTCAACGGGTGTAGCCAAAGCTTCTCCACAGTCGGTGTTGACAGACTCTAATAACAGAGGACAAGACACTACCGTTAAAATCAGCGGACATGCGATGCTGTTATCGAGAGTGTTCAACACTAACGACATGAATGCGGACATTCCTGTCGAACAAATAAGCCGGATCGGCGCGCCGATTTATGGATTCCTGACCACCGACGACAGGAAGATGCTGGAGACGGCGTATCAATACACCGCTGACCATGGTATGGATCCGCAGTATGTGGACGGTTTAGCCTTCGATCTTGCGAATTACCGACAATTTCCCAATAGCAAAGGGGCGATCTATGACATGGAAGGGCATAGGCTCACATTCGAATTCGGTCCAAGCGAAGCTAACGCGGTCGAACGAATACGATCCGGCAATGCAATTAATCATAGCCCCATTGATCGCGGGTTTATCGATTACGTCATTGATACGACGATGCCCAATCATGCCGTGAACTTCGACTTTCTGGAGAGAATGATGTCCGTTTTCTCCCCCGCGAAGGGAGAGTTACCTGACGACTCCGGCGTCGCAAGCACCGAATCGTTTAAAAACTTCGTGCCTCCGAAACATGATTACATCACTCATGTGTCGGCGCAGCCCGAAATTGTGGTGCAAAAGGCAGAGGATGCGGATTACATATCTATCAATGGCGTCGGTCATTGGCGCACGCCGGAGCTGGCTGCCGCCGCAGCAAGAGGGAATGCAGGGAAAGGCGGATCGGGCATTGACTTCACGCAATACCTGACGCCGCCAAACAAACAGACGTTGACAGAGGCATTGCTGTCTCTTCTGGATCAACGCCCCGGTGAAACTACCGCACGCCTGAGAAATATCGCATCGGCGCTAGACCTGAATTTAAATGCTCAAGCCAAAGAAAAAACTTCGCTCAATTCGAGTTGGTGCGACACGATGGGTGTTACCGACAAGCTGAGTCGTTACCTTGATAACAACAATCAGGCATCGTTCGATGCAGCCAGTTTTCTGGAGTACATGTTCAGTCAGAAGATAGATACATCGGCTTGATAGCGACAAGCGGTGAATACTGCTGCGCAGCCATCAGGTCTTGGCGCGCACCGAAAATCCAGTGCTTCACAAGCTTCTCTCAATTGCGCAGCTTTATGTGGAAGCGGTTTTAGCCACGATTGCCCGAAGCGGATCGCCGTTACCCAAACTCACATTCTTGAGCTTGTAAACCTATCTGAGTTGCTAGGTCACGCCGTATAGGAAAAACGATAGATTTGCCCTCGACGCCAACCTTCTCTCCGAATTTGCCCGACACGGTGAGGAGGTTTGCAAACCGCCATGCGGCGAGCAAACGGGGCTGAGTTGTTCAGCGGCGTTGAGTCTGTACGGGTAAAACCACATCTAAATAAAAGGAGAAATACCTTGAATCGCTCAAAGAAATTGCTCACCGCCAGCCTCGCTTTTGTCGGATTAACTGCCGCTGCAGCCGCTCATGCGGGGCCTCCCGTGACTGTCACTTTTAAGAATCAAGCTACTGCAACTGCGACATATACCATCATTACTACCAATGAAAACGCCACATACGCCAATGCTTCGCCGAAACCAGCTCCAACTGTGTTACCAAGCGGGACTAATATTTACACCGTTACTAGCTTGATCAGCCCGAATGTAAATTATGCAAATGTCCGGTACAAGATTGGAGCTAAGGAATGTGTATTCGGTACAACTTTTGTCAATGCGTTGCAGCCGGGCGGTTACTACATTCCGCAATGGACCAAGAGCGCCACAGGGAGTGGCGGCGCAATTTGCACTGCCACGATTACGTCCTACAATCTGTCCACCTACGCATGGACGGTCGATTTCGTCATGAAATAAAAACGATCTGTATTTCCAGCATGTCGTAAAAGTTGCAGTACTGGCTCAAAAAACATCACGCGGCTTGCTGCGTGATGGCTTTTTTGCCACTTGCTCGCTTTGAGTCGAGTCAATGGCAGGTTAAGTTTGCTCGAACTTTGCCGCTAATCATAACAACGCGCCAAAGCAAGAAGCGCTACAGCGACTGCCAATTCCACAAAAAGGAGTAATCATGATCGGCTCTATCAATACATATTCTTTCGCTCAAACAGGCGGCAGTGCAGCGGCCAAGCAGGTGGACTCGGCAGGGGGCGCGACTGAAACCCCAAGAATCCAAAGCGATGCAGACGCTCGGCCTGTGAACACCCAGACGATTTCCACTCTGGCCAAACAACTGGCTGATAGTGCGGCCAGAGCCGAAAAACGGGACAGCACACTTAGCCGGTCGGAATTGGCAGATAAGGCCAAAATTTTCCACAATGAATGTTCGGCTGAGGCCGATCCGGCTATTCAAGCAAAGCACGATAGTGAAGTTCCCCAAAGCAAGGATCCAGAGTTGTTGGCAAGAGCCAAGCAAGCAACGGCATTCCTGATTGCCAACAGACACGGAGGAGGCGAAGCAAATCCTTTTGCTGGTCTATCAAGGGAGCAGTTAGCTAATATCACGTACGATGACAGTGGCACCTATACTTTTAACGAACGAATGGCTGCCTATTCCGAAGCCATGCGACAAGAATATGAGTGGGGAGTTAAAGTTGCGGCAAAAGCCATGGATGAATACAACAGCACCGGGAAGTTGACCAACTTTTTCACATCCATTCTGGAGCATTACAAGGGCTTGCCTGCCATCGAGCAGGCGCAGTATCCGAAGGGTTATGCCAGTGATCTGGAGTCGAAAATCAAGCTGGATTTTAACTACCGCACGCATCAGGCCGAGGGGAAAGGAGAAAATCCGACCAGCTTGATCGAAACGCTGCTTGCCCTGCCGGAAGATAAAACAGTTAACCCAAAGCACATTCCAGTTGCGTCGGCATTGAAGCTGGATAGTTGAATGCCCTCCGCGATTCATTCAGCGCCAGGTAGATTTAGCCAAGATTGTTTTCGATGCTTATCCGATCATCCATTGATGCGGCGATTGCCGTGACTCATTTAACCGGACTTGCCAACCTATCTGAGTTGCTAGGTCACCCCACATGGAAAAAACGATAGATTCGCCCTCGACGCCAGTCTTCTCTCCGAATTTGCCCGGCACGGTGAGCAGGTTTGCAAACCGCCATGCAGTTGCGGCGAGCGAACGGGGCTGAGTTGTTCGGCGGTGTTGGGTCTGTCCGGGTAAACTACGTTAAATGGGAGTAAAAAATGAAAGCGTTAATGAAGAGTGTGCATCTTCCACAACTAATGAAACTTAAGAATCGGCTATATTCAGCTTTGTTGGCAATTTCCACGGTAGCAGCAATGATGTTTGCGCAAAATGTCAGTGCCGCAACAGGTGCGTATGGATCATCGGCTGTTGCGCCTACCATTTATACAAAGAATTATTGGTATAACGTCGCATATCCAGTTGTGGGGAATCCGCCGAGCAACGCTACCGTAACTGTCGTGTACTACACCTGGAGCTACAGCTACCCACTGCCAGCAGGGCTTCTAGTCTATCTGTGCAATAACGGCGGCACTGTTTGCGGGAACGTCACAAGTTACGGGTCTGGATCCGTTGATTTTTCCGGCTATGGCGTTCCGGCCAACCAAACGCTGAGGCTGTATTCTCAGGTTGCCGGTAGCGGAACAATGTCTCCGTTGTATGGCGGGACTACTACCGTAACGGTCAATTACAATTATTGATCAAGTTGAGTAATGTCCCCTGGCTATGCCGGGGGGCTCTTGAAGTTTGGCATTCACACTTTAAGGAGAGTCACATGAACATTCAATCCAGCAACGATGTCTTGGCTTATAGTGGCATCACTCACTCAACGCAACGACGAGATGGAAAAACGGCTTCGGTAGTCATTGCCGAACCAAAAAAAGGCGCCGATCCGGTGTCGCTATCCAGTGCCGGCATTGCACTTGCTGCGGACGAAAGCAATATGACACAGACCAGAACTTTCGCTCAGGAAAGACTGATAAGGTCAGCCAGTTCTGACCGCGAAAGCGCTGAAAAGATAGCCCATGATATGGCATATGTACCAAGCACAATATTTTATGACATTAGCGGCCAACGTGGTGTTGGTGACGGTAACGGTGAGTTTGTAAGAAAGCTGTCAACCACAGGGCAAATCGTAGGTGACGACTATATAAATAACTTCAACAAAGAAGCTTCGGTAATCGACGCGCAGCGGCTCGCAATCTATCAATCTGAGAAGGCAAAGGGAACAGACCCCTTGCTGATCCTGGTCAAGATGATTGATTTCACGAACTCACAACCCCAAGACTATCTTGATGCCACTGGTTGGGGGTGGCGTGGTAGTTCACCACCATAATTCGCAACGTTTCGTGCATTAAACACGGGTAGTGTTGCAACCAATGACTGCCTGCGATTTATTGAGTAAGTATCCACCGGCAAAGCCGGTGGCTGGCGAATTTCGCCAATGAATTATTCGGATTCAAGTTGAAAGTAAAAACGGGCGGCATCCTTTCCGGTTTCTTTTTTTTCCTGACCCTGACGGGAGGCTGGTGTGCCGATGCGATAGCTGCGCCTTCACAGTCGCCGGGTATCGGAGCCGAGGTGCATTTGAGTCTGGACGAGGCAGTGTCGCTTGGAATACGGAACAATCGTGGCATCCAGTCCGCTTACCTTCAGCGCATCAGCCAGAAGTTCGATTTATACGTCAGTGAGGGGAAATTTTTCCCGAAGCTGACTGTCACGGGCTCTCATACGAATAATGCCACCGATGGGGTTAAATCCAGAAACACCGGATTGACAGCAACGGCTACCATGAGCTTGCCGACAGGGGCCGGATTGACGGCATCTTCAACGAATACCCGCACTACCGGCAGTTCCGCTTCATCGACCGCTTTGACATTGACGCAACCGCTGCTGCGAAACGGTGGGGTCGATGCCAGTATGGCTTCCGTACGCACGGCCCGCATCGATGAGCAGGCTAATCTGCTGAATCTCAAGGCGACCCTTTCTCAAACTGTGGTGCAAATCGTTTTCGCTTATCGGGAGTTGCTGCGGGCGCAGGAGCAGAAAAATATTGCAGTGGCAGCCTTAAAGCGATCGCGCGAGTTGTATGAGGTGAACAAGGCGTTGATTGAAGCGGGGCGAATGGCAGAGGTTGAAATCATTCAGACGGAAGCTCAGGTGGCGAATCAGGAAGTCGCTCTGGAGGAAGCGAGCAATCAAATCGATGCATCGCGCTTGGCGCTGCTTAATCTGCTGGCGCTGGAACCATCAGCCGCAATTGTGGCAAGCGCCTCAGAGGTTGCTACGGTCAAGGCGGTGGGTGTTCAACAGGCGCTGGCGGTCGCGCTGGAAAAACAGCCGGATTATCTGATCTCGACGCTGGCCATTGAGCGCGCAAAAATCAATCTGGATTTCGCGAAGAATCAGCGGCTGTGGGATGTTTCATTGATTGCCGGCCAGACGAGGTCGAGCGGGGGCGGCGCTGCGATGACGCCAACTTCAAACAGTTCGTACGCCGGATTGCAGTTTTCCATACCATTTGGAGACCGGACGCTGGAGCAGGCGGTTGTGCGCGCTTCGGTGGAATTGAAAAATCAGAATCTGCGCAACCAGGAGGCTCACCAGGTGCTTGAGCAAAGGATACGGGATGCGGTACGCAATGTTCAAACACGCTGGCGGCAATTGGAGTTGTCGAAGAAGGCAAGAGAACTGACCGTGTTGAAGCTCAATGCGGAAAATGAGAAATTGAAGGTGGGGCGTTCGTCGAACTTCCAAATATTGAGCTTCGAGGGCGATTTGCGTAATGCCGAGAATGCACAGCTCAATGCACAGATTGCCTATCTGAATGCATTAACCGATCTGGATGATAAGATGGGCAAAATACTGGAGGCTTGGCAGATACCCATGGTTGAAACGGCTGATTTGTCGACTTATGAAAATTAAAATACCAAACCTGTTTTCTGGCATGGGCGCTATTCGTTTGTTCGGTATGGGGCGAAGCCGAATATCCTGGATGGTTGTCATCGTTTTGTCGCTTTCTCTCTTGTCCGGGTTCCTTCTGTTTCGGAATGAATCGCTCGGTGCGCAAGGTGCTGCTGGTCCGAGGGCTACTGGTACTGGTGCGTCAGGGGCAGCGGGTCTCCAGCCGCTGGGAGCAGTGCTTAATCCGCCGGGCGGAGCTGGTTTCAATACGTCGCTGCCGATACCGCACGAGATTGTTGTTGGAGAACAGGCGCTTCAATCGGTATTGTCCGTTGTAGGCACGATTGAGGCTGGCGAGAGCATTAATGTCACAGCGCCTTTCGACGGCGTAGTTCAGGAAAAGCGCGTCAGCTTCAGTAGCATGGTCGAGCGGGATCAGGTTTTGCTCGTGCTGGACTTGAACGAAATCCGGATGCGCGTTCAGGAGGCCAAGGTTGCCATGCTGAAAACGGCGCAAGCGCTGAAAGATATGGAGCACTGGAGCAAGAGCCCGGAAGTGTCGCGGGTGTCGCGCAATGCAATGTCGGCCAGGCTCACGCTTGCAGAAACCCAGCGCAAGGCAGCCGAATCGGAAGCGTTGTTGAAACGCGGCATCATTCCTCGTTCCGAGTACGATGCTTTGCTCGAACAGGTTCGCAACCAGGAAATTCAACTGGCGACGGCCAACGACGATTTGACCGGCACGCTGGCGAAGGCCGGTTCGATCAATCTGCAAATCGCCCGCATCGAGGCCGAGAATGCGGCTGCAAAGTATGCCGAGTTGACGCGGAGCATGGAACAAAGCTCGATCAAGGCGTCGCTGGCCGGCGTGGTGTCGCAGGCATACAACGGTTCGACACCCGCGACGATCGATCCGGGTAGCCGTGTCACCAAAGGACAGGCGTTGTTCAATATTTCTGCGCTGTCAAAGCTGGGGGTCAGCGCCAGAGTCGACGAGGCGGATGTGACGCAGTTGTCACAGGATCAGGAGGTGGATATTTCTGTTCCTTCGCAGGATATGCCGCCGATTCGCGGCCGCATCTCCCGCGTTTCCGCTCAGGCATTGCCCAATACCGGAGGCGGTGCAAGGTCTGCGCAGTATGAAATCAAGGTGGAGATTCCCCAACTGGCGGAAGATGTGGCTCGGCGGGTTCGCGTGGGAATGTCGTGCAGCCTGTCTATCGTGAAGCACCGCAACCCCCATGCGCTGGTTATTCCTTTGCCTTTTGTCCAGCAGGAGAACGGAGCCCCGTTTGCGTGGGTGAAAGGGGCGGATGGAAATTTGCAGAAGCGCCCCGTCGAAGTGGGCCGGACGACCGAATCGGGTATCGAGGTATTGAAAGGTTTGCGGACAGGAGAGCTGGTGGTGCGCCCGGATAAACCCGCAGCCTGAACCGACCGAACAAGCCATGCTGGTACTCGATAATGTTTGCAAATCCTATTCGCTGGGGGGGCATGAAGTCCCCGTGCTGACGGCAGTTTCACTGGAAATAGAGACCGGCGAGATGTGTTCGATCACCGGGCCCTCCGGTTCGGGGAAGACCACCTTGTTGAACATCATGAGTCTGCTGGATACGCCGGGCGCAGGCCGGATTTTGTATCAGGGGCAGGATATAACCCATGCTCCCGAACCCATGCAGGCCAACATCAGGAATCGTGCGTTCGGTTTTGTTTTTCAGTCGTTCAATCTCCTGCCGCGACTTTCTGCGCTGGACAACATCGGGTTGCCATTGCGTTATCGCGGCGTGGGCAAGACCGAACGGCGTCGCATGGCTTATCCATTGCTGGAAAGGGTAGGCTTGGCCGAACGTGCTGATCATCTGCCCAATGCCTTGTCCGGCGGGCAGAAGCAACGGGTCGCCATTGCACGGGCCTTGATCGGCAACCCGGAAATTATTTTTGCGGACGAGCCTACGGGTAATCTGGATGCCGACTCGACCAGCAATATCCTGAATCTTCTGGATGAACTGAATCGCGACACCGATGTGTCGGTGGTTGTGGTGACCCACGATTTGAATATCGGCGCCCGATATCCGAAACAGATTGTAGTGAGCAATGCTGGCGTAACTGTTGGCAAGCGCCATTCCGATGATGAGCAGGCTTAGGTTCAATGTGCTTGATCGCATGGCCTCAATGAATATCGATCTCGACGAGGCCATTGACAACCTGCGTGGCGTGCGCCATCGCACCTTCCTGTCTTTGGTGGGGATTGCAGTTGGCGCCGCATCTGTCGTTGCGCTCATCAATATCGGAGAAAATGCGGCATCGGAATCGGCCCGGCAATTTCGTTCGATGGGTACGGACATCCTGGTGGTTCAGAATGGGATAGCCATGCAGGGAGCTCGCGCCATGAATCTTGACGATATTCAGTCCATCCCCCGGACAATCGGCCCGGAAGCCATTGCCACACCTTTTTCAACGGCCTCCGTCAAGGTCTGGCTACACGGAAAGTCAGCCGATACGACAGCGGTTGGCGTAATGCCCGAGCTTTCCGAACTGGCCCGATTAAACCCGAGTAGCGGTCGTTTTATTAATGCATTCGACGGTCATGAAACGTTTGCCGTAATCGGGCGAGGGCTGGCCGATTCGTTGGAGGCGAATTCGGCACCTATCCGCGTCGGTGAAAAAATTCGTATCGACGATTATTTTTTTACCATCGTCGGCATTCTGGATGAGTCGGCCAGAAACCCCCTTATTCCCGTAGACTTTAACCAGTCCGTCATGGTTTCCATGAAATCTATTCGACGCGCCCTGGCATCAAATGGTGAAATTTCGGGTGCGCTGGTCAAGATTCCGGAACATGCCGATCCTGTCGTTGTCGCAGCGCAAGTGATGGATTACCTTAGAGGCAGGGCGAACAATAACGGAATCCAGGTTCAAAGCGCCAGCCAGCTTCTCGACGGCTTGCGGAAGCAAAGTCGGCTTTTTACCTTGTTGCTTGCCGGTATCGGCGCCATTTCACTCGTGGTAGGAGGAATAGGCATCATGAACGTAATGTTGGCCGGGCTCGCAGAGCGGCAGCGGGAAATAGGTGTGCGGATGGCTATTGGGGCGCAGAGACGGGATGTGTTGCGGATGGTTTTGCTTGAGGCTGCGCTTTTGTCCTTTGTTGGCGGAGGAGCGGGAGCTTTGCTGGGGTTGGTAGTGGCGTACCTTTTTACCGTGATTTCAGGATGGGGATTTTCGATTTCTATTTTCTCGTTGCCCACGGGTCTAGCCATGACCCTCCTCGTTGGTTTGTTCTTCGGTATTTATCCGGCGCTTAAAGCATCACAAATGTCGCCCATTGAAGCACTCAGAGCGGAATAGCATTTCCTGTCAGCCAAGTAACAGCGCTAAGCCTGAGTGGAAAGCTTTAGCGCCTCTGCCGAAAGGGTGACTTGGTCTGTGCTGGTGATAGCGTTGGTGGTTGCGCCGACATGGATGCCGTTTTTCTTGAGGTTCTTCAGCATTTCATCGAGCATCATCTCGATCAGCGTCTTGGCTTTTTCGGATTTCTTTCCGGGGTTGGCTTTCTCGTCGGCTATCATGGCTTTGGCGCCCGCAAGCAGAGCTAGCGCCCCTTCCTTTGTTCCTTTGTATCTTGCACCATTTTGTTCTTCAGGCGACATCTGGTTCATGTAGTTCACGTATGCTTCAGCAAGTTTCGCAACTCCTTGCGGGGTGGCATCCCCAGCTAAATGGCCAAATGCCGCATACTCTCGCGCATTCAATTTATTAGTTGCATCGGCGATTTGTTTATCCGTATATTTCCCAAAGTTTTTGTTGTGGGGATCGCAGCTATCGGAGATTTCTGACAAATTCTCAAGATATCTGGAGCCATTGCTGGGAACCAGTGCGCTTGTTAGTTGTGCGGTATTGATGCCATTTACCATGAATACAGTCTCCTGTGGTTTTGTTGCTTACAGCGCCAACGGCGCTACGCCTGATTGAAAGTTTTTCGCGCATCTTTCGCAATGATTGTCTGATCTGACACTGCTCGGCGTTAGCGGATATATCGGCATGGTTTGGTTTTTTTTGAGGTTTCTCATCATTTATTTCGAACATCAACACGCGAAAAAAATGGGTTGCCCAGACTTCTTTCCTCAGCGGGATATCTCTTTGCACACCATGCTTTGCAACTTGCTGAAACTGCGTCCACCAGGTTTGGCGAACGCGGCTTTGTCGTTTTTACTGTATTTTAAACGTGACCGCTAATGAACAATTTGCAGGATTTGACGATGCAGACGTGATAGTTGCTGTACATGTGGCATAAGTGCCGCCTGTTGATTTTGCAGCAACGGGATAGAGGCAGGGCGAGGTAGGTGTGGATTGATTAAACGATGCAGCATCAAAATGACATTTCTTGCCGGCAGTATTGCTATAGTCGATATGAAAAGAGGTTACGTTTCCGAGGCCGGTATTGATATAGGTTTGACTCAGGGATGCACTAATCGGTGCTGGCGCAGGGAACACTGTACCCGCATAGCTCGCACTGCTCGGTGATACCGTGGTGGTCGTGTTATTTTCGGCTGTGATGGTTATTTGAGTAGGAGCAGCAAATGCTGCGCCACTTACGAGAAGCAGCAATGTGGCGGGAAGAGCAATTTTAATCGATTTCATTTTTGACTCCTAATTTAAAAGTTTTACCCGGCCAGGCGAAACACCGCTGTCACTTCACAGCCCCGTTTACTTGCCATCTTCGTTACAGCGGCTTACAAACATCCTCACCGCACCGGGCGAATTTCGGAGAGTAAGAAGTGTTGGCTATGACCATATCACGCGCTAATAGCCTTGCAGCCTATCAACTCTGATAGGTAGACAGGATTGGAGAAAGATGCCCGTTAGGGTGCTCAGATGTAGTAGCCGCGATCCGATTAGGCGCTTATAAGCCATGGCGCTCTTGCGTGGCGCTTGATTCCGGATTGGCCCGAAATCTTCCAAAGCAGCTCATCCTGTCCGTTTGGTATCATGGCGGTCTTTCCGGCAACAATTCGGCAGTTTCCTCATGTTAAGCAAACTCAATGCGGTACAACGCGAAGCTGCGACTTATCTGGATGGCCCCTTGCTGGTGCTGGCCGGTGCGGGCAGCGGCAAGACGCGCGTCATCACCCACAAGATCGCTTACCTGATCCAGCAGTGCGGTTATGAGGCGCGCAACATCGCGGCGATCACCTTTACCAACAAGGCCGCCAACGAGATGCGCGAGCGTGTCGGCAGTCTGTTGCAGGGCAGCAATGCCAAGGGGCTGGTGGTCAGCACGTTTCACTCGCTCGGGATGAATATCCTGCGCGCCGAGGCGAAGCTGCTCGGCTACAAGCCGCAGTTCTCGATTTTCGACAGCGCCGATACCTGGAAGATCATCGGCGAGCTGGCCAATTCCGGCGACAAGCAGGAACTGCGCGACATCCAGACGCAAATTTCGAACTGGAAATCCGCGTTCATCTCACCGGACCAGGCGGCGCAGCTTGCCGCGAACGCGGAGGAGAAAGTTTGTGCGCGTGTTTATGCGCGCTATCAGGAGACGTTGCGCGCCTATCAGGCGGTAGATTTCGACGACCTGATTCATCTGCCGGTGATGTTATTCAACGAGCATCCCGAGGCACTGCTGCGCTGGCAACAGCGGCTGCGCTACCTGCTGATCGACGAATATCAGGACACCAACGATTGCCAGTACCAGTTGACCCGGCTGCTGGCGGGCAGCCGTGCCGCGTTCACCGCCGTGGGCGACGACGATCAGGCGATCTACGCGTGGCGCGGCGCAAGCGTCGAGAACCTGCACAACCTGCGCAGCGACTACGCCAACCTGCGCGTGATCAAGCTGGAGCAGAACTATCGTTCCTCGCAGCGCATCCTCAAGGTGGCGAACCACCTGATCAACCACAACACCAAGGTGTTCGAGAAGAATCTGTGGAGCGATCACGGCATCGGCGACCCGATACGCATCTACGCGGCGCGCGATGATGAGCACGAGGCCGAGAGCGTGGTGATGAAGCTGATGTCGCACAAGTTCGAGCATCGCACGCGCTTTGCCGACTATGCGATCCTGTACCGCAGCAACCATTTGTCGCGCACGTTCGAGGAGCAGTTGCGCGCGCAGCGCGTGCCCTATACCGTCAGCGGCGGCACCTCGTTTTTCGACCGTGCCGAAATCAAGGACATCACTTCCTATTTGCGCCTGATCGCGAACCCGGACGATGATCCGGCCTTCATCCGCGCGATCACGACGCCGAAGCGCGGCATCGGCAACACCACGCTGGAAAAGCTCGGCAGCTATGCCGGGTCGCGCCAGGTCAGCCTGTTCGAAGCGGCCTTCGAGGCGCAGGTCGAACAGCAGTTGCCACCGCGCCAATACGAAGAACTGATGCTGTTCTGCAACTTTATCAACCGCATCCAGGAGCGTGCCGACAAGGACCCGTGCGGCGAATTGCTCGACGAACTGCTGCGCGCGATCAACTACGAAACCTGGCTGTACGACTCACACGACCAGCGCCAAGCCGAGAGCAAGTGGAAGAACGTCGAAGACTTCATCGGCTGGCTCAAGCGCAAGGCCGAGGCCGACGAGAAATCATTGATCGCGATGGTGCAGACCATTGCGTTGATCAACATGCTGGAAGGCAAGGATCAGGAACCGGATGCGGTTTCATTGTCCACGCTGCATGCGGCCAAGGGGCTGGAGTTCCCGCATGTGTTCATCATCGGCGCGGAAGAGGATATCCTGCCGTTCCGCGACAGCGATGAAAAAGGCATCGAAGAAGAGCGCCGCCTGATGTACGTCGGCGTCACCCGCGCCGAGCGCGGCCTGCAGATCAGCTATTGCAACCGGCGCAAGCGCGGCAAGGACTGGTTCGCCTGCGAACCGAGCCGCTTTCTCGAAGAGATGCCGCAAAGCGAATTGATCTATGCGGGTGGCCACGCGGATGCCGTGTCCACGGTCAGCAAAGACGAGGGCATGGATAAGCTGGCGAGGCTGAAGGCGATGTTGAAATAGCGATGAAGCCGGAAAGCCATGCAAAAACCCTGGAATGGCTGAAGACGAACCCGTCTCTGGAGGAGCTTTGCGCCAGATACCCCGGAGAATGGGCGGCGGTGCAACAGGAAATTTCCGCGATCGTCGAGCGCGGTGTCGCGGAAGAATTGAAAACCTATCTGGAGCGCCTGTCTGCATCTGCGGCGAGGGGCAACGCTTCTTCCGGGAAACGCCAAACGGGAGCCGCGCTGGCACAATTCATCCGCAGCCGCATGGCGCATGAGTCGGTCAAGAAGCTTTGCCTGTCCACACTGGCCGCCGATGCGGGAGCTACAAAAGGCAAATTGCGCTTCAACCTGTTCAATGGCTATATCGCCCAGAAGCTGCTGTTCTCCAAGGGGCTGGAGCGCAAGCCGGTTGCGCTGTTCTGGTTTCGCCTGTTATGGCCGCTGGTCTGGCAGAAAAAGCGCCTGATGCCGCTGGTACAACCGAAGGGGATTTATTGTTTCTATTCGCGCGAATTGGTCGAGGCGCTGGCCGGGATGATCGCTTCCAGAAACTGTCTGGAGATTGGCGCTGGGGACGGAACCCTGACGCGCTTCCTGAAAAATCAGGGTGTCCAACTCACCGCGACCGACAACCACGGATGGGGAAACACCGTGGCATATCCGGATTGGGTTCTCAAGCTCGATGCCCGTGAGGCGTTGGCCAACCATAGGCCGGAGGTCGTCATCTGCTCCTGGCCGCCGGCGCAGAACGATTTCGAACGTTACGTGTTCACCACGCCGAGCGTGCAGCTCTACATCGTGATCGGCAGCCGCCACCAGATCGCGTCCGGCAACTGGAAAGACTACAAACAGCAAACCGCTTTCGAGCTGGAAGAGGACAAAGAACTGGGCGCGCTGGTGCTGCCACCCGAACTGGAGTCCGCTGTTTATGTGTTCCGGCGAAAGACCAATCATGCATGAAATGTCACTGGCTGAAAGTGCACTGCAAATCATCGAGGATGCCGCGCAGAAACAGGGATTCACGCGGGTCAAAACCGTGTGGCTGGAAGTCGGCCAACTGGCCTGCGTGGAACCGGATGCGATGCGGTTTTGTTTCGATGCCGTGACACGCGGCAGCCTTGCCGAACAGGCACGGCTGGAAATCATCGAGGTAGCGGGGCAGGGCAGATGTGCGAAATGCGCGCAGGATTTTCCACTGACCGCGCTTTACGAGGCCTGCCCGGAATGCGGGAGCTATGACGTCAAGGTGACCGGCGGTAACGGGATGTGCGTCAAAGAGCTGGAAGTTGAGTAAGCTCGTGGCTTACCAATTATTTTTAGAATAAAGCGTTCTCTTGCTTTTTATTGTATAGCTTCATAATATACACACATGATTGATCTGACCAGAATTGCCAGCTTCGATTGGGATAAAGGGAATGCCCGTAAAAATGACAAGCACGGCGTTTCAACGGCTGAAGCGGAGCAGGTTTTTTTCAATGAACCACTTTTGTTGATTGCCGATGCGAAACACAGTCAAGGTGAGCCCCGCTTTCACGCGTTAGGCAAGACAGATGAAGGACGAACATTACACATTACTTTCACCCTGCGTAATGCCGGTGAGAAGATTCGGGTGATTTCGGCCAGAGATATGCACAAGAAGGAGCGCACAATTTATGAACAAGCAACTTAAACCGGTTCCAAAATTTGCCAATGAGGCCGAAGAGCAAGCCTTTTGGGAAAAGCACGATTCCACGGATTACCTGGATTGGACGAAAGCCAAAAAGGTTGTGCTGCCCAACTTGAAGCCCACGACAAAAACGATTTCACTGCGGCTGCCCCAGCATCTTCTGGATTCCATTAAAGCCGCCGCAAATTCCCGTGATGTGCCATACCAATCGCTTATCAAGGTATGGCTGCAAGAGAAGTTGCACAGCCACTAACCCATATTTGATTCGTTTCAGGAATCAGAATATGGGCAAATAACATGTGTACTACTTGCGGCTGCGGCAGTGACAATACGCTGATTAATGGCATAGCCCTATCGCGGCGGAACCACAAGCGCCCTGTGAATCAGGATGGCGCTATGGCATCCACCGGGCGCCTCGTGTTTCGCCCACATCAGCAACAGCACCACCATCACGATCCTGCGCCCCCCGACACGCCAACGCGCCGCATACAAATCGAGCAAAACATTCTCGCCAGGAATGATGCGCTGGCTGCGGACAATCGCGCCTTTTTTGCCGGGTGCAACACCTTCGCGCTCAATCTGGTTTCAAGCCCCGGCTCGGGCAAAACCACGCTGCTGGTGCGCACCCTATCAGCACTCAAGGGGCAGGTGGCGATGGCCGTCATCGAGGGCGACCAGCAGACCGACAACGATGCGGAGCGCATCCGCGCCACCGGCATACCGGCCGTGCAAATCAACACCGGCAAGGGTTGCCATCTCGACGCGCAGATGGTCGGCCATGCGCTGGACGATCTGCCGCCGCTCGATGGCGGCGTGCTGTTCATCGAGAACGTCGGCAATCTGGTTTGCCCCGCGAGTTTCGATCTGGGCGAGGCGCACAAGGTCGTGATCCTGTCGGTTACCGAGGGTGAGGACAAGCCGCTCAAGTACCCCGATATGTTCCGCGCGGCCGGTCTGATGCTGCTGAACAAGTGCGATCTGCTGCCGTATCTGGCATTCGATGCCGATCTCGCGATCGAATACGCGCACCGCATCAACCCTGGATTGCAAGTGATCCGCATCTCGGCAACCAGCGGCGAAGGGATGGCGGAATGGCTGGAGTGGATCAAGGATGGTTGCCGCAACGCTGCCGCCAAACAGCCTGTGGCAGGCACAAATGTCTGATTTGCATTCCGATACGGTCATTGCATTGCCCTCTGCCGGGTCATCGGTGCTGGCCTGCGGGGCATGGCTGAAAAACACCGTCTGCGTCACGCGCGGCAACGAGGCGCATGTTTCGCAACTGATCGGCGATCTGGGCAGCGCCGAGGCGCGGCAGATGCTGGACGCTAGCGTGGCGCGCCTGTGCGAAAAACTCGATGTGCAGCCGGAGATCGTCGCGCACGACCTGCATCCCGATTTTTACAGCACCCAGTTTGCGCAAAATTATGCCGCACAGCGCGGCTTGCCGGTGATCGCAGTGCAGCATCATCACGCGCATATCGCCGCGCTCTGCGCCGAGTATCACGTTACTGAACCGGTACTCGGGCTGGCGCTGGATGGCGTGGGGCTGGGCACCGACAACACACCGTGGGGCGGCGAGCTGCTGTGCGTGGAGGGCGCGGGTTTCGAGCGCTTGGGGCATCTGGCACCGCTGCACCTGCCCGGCGGCGACCGTGCCGCACGCGAACCGTGGCGCATTGCGGCGGCGGTATTATTTCAACTAGGCCGTGGCGCAGAGATTGCGCAACGCTTCCCCAACCAGCCGGGAGCGCAAACAATAGCGGCGATGCTGCAGCGCAATTTGAACTGCCCGGCCACTTCCAGCACCGGCCGGCTGTTCGATGCCGCTGCAGGGCTGCTCGGCGTGAATGAGATACAGTCCTTCGAGGCGCAAGCCGCAATCCAGTTGCAGGAGCTGGCGCAGCGTCACGGGCAGGTAGCGCCGCTGGAGGAGGGCTGGCGGATCGACGAAAAAGGCGTGCTGGATTTTTCGCCGTTGCTCGCGGTGCTGGCCGATTGCCACGATAAAGAACGCGGCGCGGCGCTGTTCCATGCGACGCTTGCCGCGGGCCTGGCCGAGCTGACGGTACGTGCCGCCAGCCAGAACGGCATTGTAGATGTCGCATTGGGAGGGGGATGTTTTTTCAACGACATCCTGCTGAACGACCTGTCCGGCAGGCTTGCCGCACAAGGGTTGCGGGTGCTGACTGCTAGGCGCATGTCGCCCGGCGATACCGCGATCTCGCTCGGTCAGGCATGGGTCGCGCTGCAATCCCTCCATAAAGGCAATTAGAAATGTGCCTCGCGATTCCCGCCTGCATCGAACAGCTCATTGCCGGAGGCAGCGCCATCGTCAACCTTGGCGGGGTGCGCAAGGAGGTGTCGCTGGCGCTGGTCGAGGACATCGCGGTCGGCGATTATGTGATCGTGCATGTCGGGTTCGCGTTGCAGAAGCTCGATCCTGAAGAGGCGGCGCAGACGCTGGCGCTGTTTGCGGAGATCGGCGGGGCAGCATCAGAATGAAACACCTGGAATGAAGTACGTCGATGAATTCCGCGACGGTGTGCTGGCGAAAAACATCGCCGCGAACATCGCGCGCGAGGTCGACTCACAGCGCCGCTATCACCTGATGGAATTCTGCGGCGGGCATACCCACGCGATTTCGCGCTACGGCATCGCCGACCTGCTGCCCGCCAATGTGCGCATGATCCACGGCCCCGGCTGCCCGGTGTGCGTGCTGCCGGCGGGGCGGGTGGAGAATGCGATCCGGTTGGCGCAAACGCCGGGGCTGATCC
The DNA here is from genome assembly GCA_019753125.1 of Gallionellaceae bacterium. Taxonomy (GTDB): domain Bacteria; phylum Pseudomonadota; class Gammaproteobacteria; order Burkholderiales; family Gallionellaceae; genus Gallionella. Next base: position 68,300 of record JAIELH010000003.1, read on the forward strand.
TGTGCTGTTACGGCGACATGTTGCGCGTGCCGGCCGCCAACGGCATCAGCCTGCTGAAAGCCAAGGCGCGCGGCGCGGATGTACGCATCGTGTATTCCAGCGCCGATGCGGTGAAGATCGCGCAGCAAAACCCGCAGCGGCAGGTGGTGTTTCTCGCGATCGGCTTCGAGACCACCACGCCGCCGACGGCGGTAGCGATCAAACAGGCGCAGGCGCTCGGCCTGACCAATTTCAGCATATTCTGCAACCATGTGCTGACCCCGTCGGCGATTTCGCACATTCTGCAATCGCCGGAAATACGTCGGCTCGGCGTACTCTCGCTGGACGGCTTCATCGGCCCGGCGCACGTCTCGACGGTGATCGGCAGCCGCCCTTACGAATATTTCGCCGAGGAGTTCCAGAAGCCGGTGGTGATCGCCGGGTTCGAGCCGCTCGATGTAATGCAGGCGATACTGATGCTGGTGCGCCAGTTGAACGAAGGCCGCGCGGCAGTGGAAAACGAATTCTCCCGCGCGGTGACACGCGACGGCAACGTCAAGGCGCAGTTGCTGGTTGCGGAAGTGTTCGAGTTGCGCCGCGTGTTCGAGTGGCGCGGCCTCGGGTTGGTGCCCTACAGCGCGCTGCGCATCAAGGCGCAATACGCCGATTTCGATGCCGAGTTGCGCTTCCAGGTACCGGCAGTGTCGATTGCGGACAACAAGGCCTGCGAGTGCGGCGCGATCCTGCGCGGCGTGAAGCACCCGCAGGATTGCAAGCTGTTCGGCACGGTCTGCACCCCGGATGAGCCGGTCGGATCGTGCATGGTATCCAGCGAAGGCGCATGTGCGGCGTACTACAGCTATGGGCGGTTTCGCACTCCATAATTTCCCTGTGCGCACAGCGGCCAAAGCCCGTAAAATGCGCGCCTCATTTTTTGCTTTACCTGTTCAGTCATGACTATACGCACCCGTTTCGCTCCTAGCCCCACCGGTTACCTGCATATCGGCGGCGCGCGCACCGCCTTGTTCTCTTGGGCATATGCCCGCAAGCTCGGCGGCACCTTCATTCTGCGCATCGAGGATACCGATCTGGAGCGTTCCACGCAGGAATCGGTGCAGGCGATCCTGGACGGGATGTCGTGGCTGAACCTGGATTACGACGAGGGGCCGTTTTACCAGATGCAGCGCATGGAGCGCTACAAGGCGGTGATCCGGCAGATGCTCGACGAGGGCACGGCCTATCATTGCTATACCTCGCCGGAAGAGCTGGAAGCGCTGCGCGAGGCACAGCGCGCGCGCGGCGAAAAACCGCGCTATGACGGCTGCTGGCGCCCGGAGCAGGGCAAGGTTCTGTCGAGCCCGCCGGAAGGCATCAAACCGGTGGTGCGTTTCAAGAACCCCAGCCACGGCGTCGCAGCGTGGGACGATATGGTCAAGGGCCGGATCGTGTTCGAGAACAGCGAGCTGGATGACCTGATTATCGCCCGTGCCGACGGCACGCCGACCTACAACTTCTGCGTGGTGGTGGACGACCTGGATATGGGTATCACGCAGGTCATTCGCGGCGACGATCATGTCAATAACACGCCGCGCCAGATCAACATCCTCAAGGCATTGGGCGCGACGCTGCCGCAGTATGCCCATGTGCCGATGATCCTGGGCAGCGACGGCGAGCGGCTATCCAAGCGGCATGGCGCGGTGAGCGTGATGCAGTATGCCGAGGATGGTTTCCTGCCGGAAGCGCTGGTCAATTACCTGGCGCGCCTGGGCTGGTCGCACGGCGACGAAGAAGTTTTTTTGGTGCAGCAATTCGTCGAGTGGTTCGACTTGCGCCACATCAGCAAATCGGCGGCGCAGTTCAACCCGGAAAAGCTGCGCTGGCTGAACCAGCACTACATCAAACTGGCCGACAACACCCGCCTGGCTGAACTGGTGCGTAAACACCTCGTGGAACGCGGCGTGCAGGTGAGCGAGGCTCCGCAACTGGAGGCGGTGATCGCACTGTACAAGGAGCGTGTCGCAACCTTGCTCGAACTGGCCGACGAGGCGGAAGCCTTTTATGTCGAGATACATCCGACGCAGGAACTGCTGGATGCACACCTGGTTTCGGAAGTGCTGCCCGCGTTGCGCGAACTCGCCGGGTGTTTAGCCGATGTCGTTTGGGAGGCTCCCGCATTGGGTGCGATGATCAAGGAAATGCTGGCCAAACACAATTTGAAAATGCCCAGGCTGGCGATGCCGTTGCGCGTAATGCTGGTCGGGCAAACGCACACGCCATCGGTCGATGCGGTGCTGGCATTATTTCCCCGCGAGACCGTGCTGGCGCGTATCAAAAAACACCTGTAGGGGACAATTCCGGGCGCAAGAAATTGACCTGGATTATTGCATTATGTTCTAATTCGCGCCCTCCTCAAGGGCGGTTAACTCAGCGGTAGAGTGTTACCTTCACACGGTAGAAGCCACTGGTTCGATCCCAGTACCGCCCACCATTCGTCAGACCAGCAGGGCTGTCAGCGTGCTGGCAAAGCAAAAACATATAACCCTTTCGGGTAGTTATATAGTTCGGCACCTGTTAAAGGATGAATTCATTTTATGCAGAACGGTAGAATGCTCCATCTCGAGAATGACAACAGGACGCGATCATGCACTGCAATTTCATAGCCAGCCTGGCGATCATGCTGATTTGCACCTTGGCCGCTGCCGGTGAAAGCCCGGAAGAAATCAGGCTGCGAGTCGGTGCGGGTGATCTGGTTGCAGGCAAGGAAAAATCCGCAAAATGCCAAGCCTGTCATGGTGAGGATGGCAACAGCAGGACAGACAATTACCCGAAGCTCGCCGGGCAATACGCGGCCTATATCCGGCAGCAAATCCATGATTTCAAGTCTGGCGCCCGTGTCGACCCCGTGATGTCCGCGATGGCGGCATCGGTTGAAAGCGAGCAGGATTTGCTCGACATCGCCGCGTATTTTGCCAGCCAGAAACCGATGAAAGGCGAAAGCTCCGTAGACAACAAGGTGGGCAAGGCCAGATACTTGGGCTTTGTTACCGGTTGCCGTTCCTGTCATGTACCCGCCGGAGAAGAGCCGGCAAAGTTCAATCCCGAAATTCCGGTGATCGCCGGCCAGCATAAGGAGTACCTGATCAAACAGCTCAAGGACTACAAGCGCGGCACCCGCAGGAACGAATCGAATGGCGCCATGTCCCTGATGACCCGGTACATGACCGACAGGAACATCGAGGACGTGGCGAGCTATGTTTCCGGATTGTGAGGAACGCCTGAAACGGCCCTGTCATATCGCGTAAGATATCCGGATGGAAAAGCTTGCCGATCATGTATCCGCACCCTTCGATGTCGAGCGCGTCCGGCGTGACTTCCCCCTTCCCGGGTTTAAATTTTATCTTGCATTTTTCATATAACATATTAAAATAGTCGGATATTGCCGCCCAAGCTGAGCTGAACTCATCCTTCAAGAGGATTGGATGTGCCAATGTTATTTCTTAGGGTGTTCCATAATTCAAACTTCATGGAAGTGTAAATGACCTACCGCCGCTTGCTATCGCTGACTTTGGCTGTTCTTTGGGCTGTGGCAAATCCTGCTTTAGCGATGGATCACGGTAAACCGCAGGTGCAGCAAGAGAATATAACCGCCCAGTCTTTCGATGAAGCCACAGCGCTGAGAATAAGCCAGGCCGCGATAGGCAACCAGCTTGGCGATTACACCTTTGTGGATCGCAGCGGGCGCACCGTGCGCATGTCCGACTACAGGGGCAAACCACTGGTTATCAGCCTGATTTATACGCATTGCCCGTTCATTTGCGCAACCACGACCCGTAGTCTGTCCACGATCAAACAATCGCAGGAAGCGCTGGGAGCGGATAGTTTCAACGTTTTGACAGTTGGTTTTGATACAGAGAACGACATTCCTGCCGCAATGGATGATTTCGCAAAGCGTACAGGCGTAGATTTGCCCGGATGGGCTTTTGTCAGCGCTGATGCGGATACGATCAAGAAGTTAAGCAAAGATTTGGGTTTTGTCTTTTTCCCGCTCGAAGAGGGCGGGTTCAACCACATTACGCAAACGACCTTTGTGGATGCGCAGGGCAAGGTTTATCTCCATATCTATGGAGAGGACTTTGAAAACAAGACGCTGTTGCAGCCCCTGAAGAACCTGATTTACAACATTAAAACAGCCGAGCCGGGCATGGCGGGCGTATCTAACAAGGTCAAGTTGTTTTGCACGGTTTATGACGCCAAGACAGGGCAGTATAAAGTGACTTATGGCTACTTTTACGGAATTGGCTTGGGTATTTTGTGCTCATTGCTGATTTCGTGGTGGCTGATACTCGAATATCGCAAAAGCGTGAAACGAGAGCATTAGGAATTTCTCTGTCCGGTATTTTTACCGGGAATCATTTTATTAGGAGCCTCCGTGATCAAAATAGTACAACAGCTTATCCAGGGCGTTTTTCTGCGTCTGGAGAGAGGGCTAAATGGCATTTTCGGGCCATCTCTCAACCCGCTCTATTATCTGGGCGGGATTACCTATTTGATGTTCTGGATTATCGCGGCCAGCGGTTTTTATATTTATTTCTTTTACGAAACCGGGGTAGAAGATGCCTTCAGCTCGGTCGAGTCTTTAACGCATAAGCAATGGTATCTGGGCGGCATATTGCGCAGCATGCACCGTTATGCTTCAGACGGGATGATTCTGGCTGCCGGCTTGCATCTGTTGCGCAGTTTTGCTTTTGACCGTTACCGGAATTTTCGCTGGTTTTCCTGGTACACCGGTATTGCGCTGATCTGGATGGTTTATATCGCCGGCATCAATGGTTACTGGCTGGTCTGGGACAAGCTGGCGCAATTTGTTGCTCTGGCAAGCGCTGAATGGCTGGATGTCTTGCCGATTTTCAGCGTGCCTCTTGCACGCAATTTTCTCGAGCAGGGCAGCGTAAACGATCGTTTCTTTTCACTGCTTTCGTTTATTCACCTGGGTGTTCCACTGGGCCTTTTCGGGCTCATCTGGATTCATACGCAACGGGTTCCGCAAGCCAAGACTTCGCCGCCGAAAGCAGTCAGGTATGGGCTGATCCTGTCGATGCTCGCGCTTGCGCTGATCAAACCGGCATTGAGCCAGGGGCATGGAAATCTGGATTTTTCAGCGACTATCCTGGAACTGGATTGGTTCTATTTATGGATGTTTCCGTTGCTCTATTCCTGGGGGGGGGGGATTATGGCTGTTGGCAGGTGGGATTACCGCATTCCTGTTGCTGCTGCCATGGCTGAGATGGTCAAAGCGCGGCAAAGGCGAATTTGAAATCTCTTCGGTTCCCTGCGGGCATGTGGTTACGGCAAGACAAGGCGAAACCATACTTGAAGCCTCATTGCGCCAGGATATAAACCTGCCCTATATTTGCCGCGACGGCGCCTGCGGTGCTTGTAAAGGCACTATTTTAAAAGGCACGGTTGACTATGGCACTTATCAGGAGGGCGTACTGACCGATGCGGAAAAAGCGGCGGGCAAGGCGTTGTTTTGCTGCGCCAAGCCATTATCCGACCTGAGCATCGAGTGCCATGAAGTCGATGAGCTGAAGCGCTTCCCGATCAAGAGCCTGAAGTTCCGTGTCCAGAAAATGACGCGTGCGGCACAGCATGTCATGCTGCTTGACCTGCGCCATGAGGGTGACGAGCGCTTCAACTTTATTGCCGGCCAGTATGTTGCCGTCCAATTGGATGACGGTACCAAACGCAGCTATTCCGTTGCCAATGCACCGTATGAATCCGACCGTTTGGAACTGCATATTCGCCAGGTGCCAGGCGGTAAATTTACCGGCCATGTCTTTAATGACGGGATGAAAGAGGGCGATGTGCTGCAGGTGGAAGGGCCATATGGAAGCTTCTTCCTGCATGAGGACAGCGATAAGCCTATCATTTTCATGGCTGGAAACACCGGATTTGCGCCGATCAAGAGCATGGTGGAACATGCATTCAAGATTGGCCTGAACCGGCCCATGGCACTGTACTGGGGCGTCAAGACTCCGGCTGATTTTTACCTGATGGACTTGCCGGAAAAATGGCAGCAGGAGCATGATAATTTCAAGTTTATTCCGGTCTTGTCCGAGTCCAAGCCAGAATACAACTGGCAAGGCAGAACCGGTTTGGTGACAGAGGCGATCCTGCAGGATTACCCGGAGTTGAACAACCACCAGATATACGCTTGCGGCCCGCCGGCCATGGTGGATGCAGGCCGCGCCCCGTTCATGGGCAGGGGATTGCCGGAGGATCAGTATTTTTCCGATGCATTTTTTGTTTCTCACCACAATGCACCGGCTACGGAAACGCCATCAAATGAGGTGAAGCATGACTAAGCCATTGCAATATGTGGGGCAAGGGTTGTTTTATGCCCTGTTCATGGGGGTGATCGGCTATTTCGCCACCTCCCCGTCTTATACCCACTTGCAGCCGGATGAAACGCTGATCAAGCTGAGCTTCAGCCATGCCGGACATACCAAGGGTGAGTGCCGGGAGCGCAGCGCGGAAGAGCTTGCCAAGCTTCCGGCATACCAGCGCAAAGGCGGGACGGTATGCCCGCGCGAGCGTGCCGATGTTGTTTTTGAGCTTGAAATAGACGGAAAACAGTTTGATCACGTGGTAATGAAGCCGGCGGGATTGTCGCACAGCGGCAATTCCAATATTTACCGGCGCATTCCGGTGAAGGCGGGTGTCCATACACTGAAGGCACGCCTGAAAGACCGCGAAGGAGAAGGCTTTAACTACGAGCATGAGGAGACGATGACTCTTGCTCCGGGACGCATCGTGGTGATCGATTTCAAATCGGCAACCGGTGGCTTTATCTTCAAAAATAAAAATGCAACTTAAGGGCAGGGAAATGAACTCGTTTTATCGACAGGCTGGAAGCAATACAAAGGGCAGGGAAGGGGGCGAATTTACGCTTTCGATGCCTTCGGAGGCCAGCCGCAAACTGGCTTCCGGCTGGTTATGGCTGGGTGTGGCATCGTTGCTGGGGGCAGGATTATTCGCCATTCTGCTGGTGCTTTCGCGCACCCCCTACATTCAGGATGTTTTTCCCTGGGTTGACTTCTTTCACACCGCGCTGGTGGTGCATGTAAACCTGTCGGTGCTGCTGTGGTTCCTGGCATTTGCCGGTGTATTGTGGAGCCTGAATACCTCGTCACGCTTGGCGGGCATGGGTTGGCTCGCTCTGGCGCTGGCGGCTGCCGGCTCCATTGTGATTGTGCTGTCCCCTTTTATTGCCACCGGCAAGCCGCTGATGAGCAACTATGTTCCGGTGATTCAAAGCAGCTTCTTTTTTACCGGACTGGTCGTGCTTGCCGCTGGCATAGCCGTGCTGGTGCTGCGTAGCCTGATTGCGCCACCCTCTGCACAGTTATGGAAAGGAGGGGAGGGTTCGATACGCATCGGCTTTTATGCTGCCGCTGTTGCCTCGCTGTTTGCGCTGATTTGCTTTGGCTGGTCTTACGCTATTGTCCCGGATATTGATGACCGCACGCAGTATTACGATCTTTTGTTCTGGGGTGGCGGGCATGTGTTGCAGTTCACCTATTTGCTGCTGATGCTGTCGGGATGGCTATGGCTTGCGGATGCCTGTGGCGCAAAGAACCCGTTGACTCCCCGCATCGCATCGTTCCTGCTCCTGCTCGGGCTGTTGCCGGTGTTTTATGCACCTGTCATCTATCTGTCTTACGGCCATTTGCTGGGCGATTATATGGTGCAATTCACCCAGTTGATGAAAGTTGGTGCAGCTTTCGCGCCCGTGCCATTGGGCTTGGCGGTTCTTTACGGGGCCATCATGAGCCCCGGAACGGCAGCAACCAAACCGCAACGCGCGGCACTGTTTTCATCCGTTACGCTGTTTGCGGTTGGCGCCGGCATAAGCCTGATGATCGGGGAAAGCAACACAATCATTACGGCGCACTACCATGGCACCGGAGGGGCAATCAGCATGGCATTCATGGGGTTGACATTCCATTTGCTGCCGCGCCTCGGCTATCGTGAGCCGGATTTGAAATGGGCAACGCTGCAACCCTATATGTACGGTGCAGGGCAGCTTTTCCACATTATCGGACTGCTGTGGTCGGGCGGTTATGGCGTGCAGCGCAAGGTTGCGGGCTCGGCACAGGAGTTGCATGGCTTTGCACAGACAGCAGGCATGGGCTTGATGGGCTTGGGCGGGTTGATAGCCGTTATTGGCGGCATCATGTTCCTGGTGGTGGTGTTCAAGGCCGTGCGGCGACCAGCATAATGCCTATTTTCAAAATACAGCTTACAATCAATTTATTGCAAGCTGTATTAAACAATATACATTAAGGTGTGTTTTGCAGCGCAGGCACAAAAAAGTTGATTACAGTGGAGGTAAGCAGTGCCAGCGCAAGAATGATGGCGAAGAAAATGACGCTGCGGTATTGCAATCGTTCGCCACGTAATATTTCGATGCGGTCAAGCAACCAGTCGGACATGAAATAAAGGCCAGCAGCTACCAGAGTGTAGTAAACAACTTCCAAGTCAATTCTCCATCAAATATATTCAAGTCTGCCATTATATTATGCTGCCAAGCTTTGAGCAGAGGCTTTTACCGGTTTTTTTCAGTTGCGGTGCGAAACACGTTATAAAGGCTCAAATTGGCTATCTCCAATCCAACTGAATCATTCGCGCACAGGACGCTGCTCCGTTTTGAAGGCATTCTGAACAGGATTTTCGGTAACGACCTCAATCCTTTTTATTGCCTGGGTGCGTTGGGGCTGTTTTTTTTCTGGGTTGTTACTGTCAGCGGCGTCTATATCTATGCCTTCTATAAGACCGGCATGGATGTGTCCTATTCCTCCGTAGAATATTACACGCACGAACAATGGTATCTGGGCGGCATCATGCGCAGCCTGCATCGTTACGCTTCCGGGGCATTGGTGGTGGTAATGGTGCTGCATTTACTGCGCGAATTCATACTGGGGCGTTACCGCGGGGCACGCTGGTTTACCTGGTTTACAGGCGTACCGTTGATCTGGCTGATATTTGCTGCCGGCATCAATGGTTACTGGATGGTCTGGGATACACTGGCCCAATACACCACGATAGCCTCAATGGAATGGTTCGACTGGCTGCCGATATTTCCCGAGCCGATGTCGGGCTATTTTGTATCCCGGGAAGGGTTCAATGACCGGTTTTTTTCTCTGGTATCGTTTACCCATGTGACCATTCCACTGGTCATTTTGTTTTTCATCTGGGTGCACATCCTGCGCTTGAGCTACCCGGTCGTTAACCCGAAACGCAGGCTTGCACTCGGGATGCTGCTGGCGCTGCTGATCTTGTCGTTGCTGAAACCGGCACTAAGCCAGGGGCCGGCAGATTTGGGCATTGAGCCCAGCCGCCTCGGGATTGACTGGTTTTATCTGTTTATTTACCCGTTGCTGGACGTGTGGTCACCGGGGCCGGTATGGGCATTGGTGATCGGATTCAGCCTGTTGCTTTGTGTATTGCCGTGGATACCAAGCAGGCACAAGCAAATACCGGTTGCCGAAGTCAATCTGGAAGCCTGCAGCGGGTGCAGGCTGTGTGTGGCCGATTGCCCTTATGAGGCAGTGGTGATGAAGCCGCGCACTGACGGCATGAATTTCCTCGAAGAAGCGGTGGTCGTGGCAGACCGCTGCGTCAGTTGCGGCATTTGTGTCGGCGCTTGCCCATCCTCGACTCCGTACCGAAGTAAAACCGGGTATGTAAGCGGCATCGAGATGCCGTCGCTGCCAATATCCGGGTTTCGCACCACGATGGTTAAAGAGCTGGCGAGGCTGCAAGGCAATGCCCGGGTCATCGTTTTCGGCTGCGACCATGCTGCAAATCTGGATAACTTGCGCGGCGATGGAGTGGCGGTGTTGAGCCTGCCATGCACGGCCATGCTGCCTTCCTCTTTTATCGAGTATGCATTGCGTGAAAGTCAGGTGGAAGGCGTGTTCATCACCGGTTGCCGCGAGAACGATTGCTACTACCGGATGGGCGGCCAGTGGGTAGAGCAGCGTTTGGCCGCCAAGCGCGAGCCGCGCCTGCGTCGCCGTACCGAGCGTGACCGGATCGAGCAATTCTGGGCATCTTCCGCCGATTCAAAAGAGTTGGCCGTGGAACTGGAAAAATTTCGCACCAGCCTGCGGGAGTTTAACCAGCGCTGATGTGACATCTGGTGCTTCATAGCGCGCCCGTAAAATACTATCAAGCAGCAAAGGAGATCGCTGGAAGCCAAGTCAGCCAAGGAAGTGGCACCTACCAATAGGTATTTATTGCATTTGACATAATATACATTATGCGTATTTCAGGGGCAAAGGTTTGTGCGCCCATTTGTAATTTTTCCGCTTTCAAGCTACTTCTTCCAACCCCGTAGGGTCTCTCAATGCATGCAGTATCAATGATTTCAGTTTGGCTGGCTTTACCGGCTTGTGCAGCAAATGATGGCCGTTAACACTGGCCAGTTTCAAAACTGCCTGGCTGGTATCACCGCTGATCAAGATACAGGGAACCTGCTTGTTTTGATGCTGCCGCACCGTTGCAATCACCTCGATGCCATTCGCATTGTTATCGCCAAGCTGGTAATCGCTGATAATAAAATCCCATGTCTCGCCGTTTTGCAGCAGGTGCTCTACCTCTGTCAATGAAGCGGCTACGCTTACCTTGCAGCCCCATGAAGCCAGGAGGTTGGCTGTGCCTGTCAGTACTGTTGCATCATCATCGACTACCAGCAATCTTGCTTTTGCCAGCGGCGAGATTTCGGTTTTCTGCGGCTCTTCTTTGCTTTGCAAGGCCGCCTGACCGCGCCTGTCAATATTGATAGCAACTGGCGCTTCCACGGCAAATACCGATCCTTTACCGGGTGCGGAGTGCAATTTAAGGGTATGCCCAAGCAATTTTACCAAGCGATCCACGATCGATAATCCCAACCCCAAGCCGTTGTCTGTATTCACCTGCGGATTGGACAAGCGGAAAAACTCGCGGAATATGTTGATTTGGTCGATTTCTGTAATGCCGACGCCGCTGTCGCGCACCTCGATACGCCAGCAATTTCCGCGCCGCCGGCACGCAATCATGACGCAGCCATTTTTGGGGGTATAACGTATCGCGTTACTGACCAGGTTCATCAATATCCGTTCCAGTAATTGCGGGTCGCTGGTGATATAGCCGCTGCATGGGCGGATAATCAGGCGGATATTTTTGATACGGGCAAGCGCTTGGTAGTCAGCCGCAACGCGTTGCAGCAAAGCCTTCAGGCTGCAGGGTTGCATTTGTGGCACAACGACATTCGCATCCAGCTTGGAAATATCAAGCAGCGCATTCAACAGCATCGAAAGCGCCTCGACAGATTGCTCCACCTGTCCGACCAAGCGCTGTAGCGCATCATCATTTGACACTCTCTGTTGCAATTCGGCAACATATAGGCCCAAAGCATGCAGCGGCTGGCGCAAATCATGGCTGGCCACGGCCAAGAAGCGGCTTTTATCATGGCTGGCACGCTCTGCCCATTCTTTTTTTGCGCGCAAGGCTTGCGTTGCGTCATCGATGCGTTGCTGCAGGATGGTGCGCTCTTCCTGCAGTAACGCGGTCATTTCATTCATGCCTTGTGCCAAGGTGCTTATTTCATCGATATTGGTACGCAGCGAAACACGCGAGTCGAGCTTGCCCTCGCCTATCGCCTGCACAGCCTCGCTCAACCTTCTGATAGGGCGAGTAATGTTGAGGCCTGCCCGATACACAAAGTAGAAAGAAACAGACAAAAAAAACAAGGTTGCGAGTACCGTAATCCAGAGTGTTTGCGTTTTGAGCTGCTCGGTGCGCAGCTTGCTTATTTCAAGGATCACCGTACCCAATCTTGGAATGTCGCGATCCTGTTCGAGGCCGCCCAAGTCAACTTGTGTCGGGACAATCGGGTGGTAAAGGCGCAAGCCATAAATATCGCTTTGTGAATTGGACAGGAAGGCGTCATTTTTCAATTGCTTGATCTGTGTAAACTCTTGCCGGTCGAGGGGGTTGATTGCTGCCAGGTTTGTCCTGGCAAGCAAGTCTTTTGGAATATCGGGAATATCCCCGGCGCTGGCCAATATCTTGCCGGCCTTATTCAAAATAACCACTCCGCGTATATCCGGTTGCTGCTGCGCACTTCTGGCGATATCCTGCAAAAACGCCTGGTTATTTGAAAATACGCCGTATTCGCTGCTTGCTGCGAGTTGGTGGGCAACCAGTTCACTGCGCTCCAGCAAATCCTGGTCCATGTCCACGAAACGTTCGTGCAAGAAAAAAGATTCCAGCGTAATTGCCATGATGAGCAGTGGTGCGATGGACAACCAGGCAACGTGGCTGCGGATACCGATTCGTTTCATCGACCCTCCCCTGCTTTATTCATGCGCTCGCGTATCGCCTCTGGTGAGGGCAGTTCTATTCCCAGCGAGTGCGCGACCGGCTCATTCAAGCCGATGCTGAAAAATGCCGGATATTGGGGTTCCGGCAGGCGCCGGTCCCTCGCGAATGAAACAAGTATTTCTCCGGCTTGCTCGCCAATCTGTTCGGGCGTGGAAAAAACAGCGCAAAGCGCACCGGCGTTCACATAGGCCTGCGAGATGCCGATCAGCGGAACCTTCATCCGGTAACTGGTTAACAGGATGTTGCGTACATTGCTGCTGCTGTAGATTTCGCTATCGGGAATGGCCAGCAGCACATCGCTGTTGTTCAGGACGTTCTCCAGTGTGGCAAACAGGGTTTCGGCGGAGCGCACCGATTGGGCGTTGATTGACATTCCGCGCGGCAAGCGCGGCAGAATGATGCTGCTGCGCGGCGAATATAGCAGGCCGACTATACTGTGTTTGGGAAGCGCAGCCTGGATAAAATTCATCTGCCGGTTCCAGGGCTGATCCAGATAAATTGCCGATAGTGATTTTGTGCGCTGTGCCGGGGGACGCCTTTCAAGCAGCGTCTCGTAAGCCATCTTTGGCAACATTACACTCAGTACCGGTATCTCGGTATTGGTAATGGCGTCTTCAACCGCTTTGATACCGACCGCGATGATCAAATCGGCTTGCTTACCATCTTCTGGTTGATGAGGGTCGCCGGCTTTGGATTCAATAATATTCACGGCGGCTTTGCTGGCAGCGAGTGTGTTTTTAAGTGCGACCGAAAATTGTTGATAGGCCGAGGTGCTGTTGCTCAGAACCAGACGGACATTCAGTGTGTTAGCATGGGCTGCGGTTGCCAGCAGCGCAATTGCGCCCGACAGTAACAGCATGGCTAATTGGCGTCGCACGATGGGGCTCAGAACTCCAGTGTGGCGGTGAGGTAGGCACGCCGCTTGCCTACGATTTCCTGTTTGTAATCGGTGTAATGATCACTCAAGGCGTTTTGTATTACCAGCGCAATCTCGCCGCTGCCCGGCTCGGCGCTTCGTGCCTTGTTGCGCGATGCGCCAAAACGCTTGGCTACGCGCAAATCAAGACGGCGCATTAACGGTTGTGCGCTTGCCACATCCAGTACCTTGACCGGATCCTGATGATAAAAACCGGCGCCGAACTGCATCCCGTCGGAAAATTCATGCGAGAACAACAGGCTGGCGCTGTTCAGCGGCACGGTCTGAGAGTAGTTTTGGGCATAAGCTATCAGCGCAGCATTGACCGTTGCATTGGACGCAACGCGTGATGGACTCGCACCGGCAACTTGATGCGCGTAATTGATGGTCAAATTGCTGCGCACGCCCAGCTTGTAATTGAGCGCACCTTCCAGCCCGCTATAAAAAGCGTTGAAATCGCTCATGAAGCTGCTCGGAGTTACGACAGAAGTGGCAGAAGCGGCGGGGTCTATCCAGATGATGTCAGTGATCTGGTCGTGATAAGCGCGGATATCGAGGCTTGAACCCGCCTTGTCTAATTGCCAAAAATAGCCGACTTCACGCGAGATTGTACGCTCCGGGCTTAGCCCGCCGGCTGCCAAAATATCGTTAAATGTATATTGTGTGGCGCCGACCTTGTTCAGCAGAAAGCGCCGGTTTCCTGACTCTTCGATCATTTCCGGATTGCGGTAAGCCACCGATATGCCGGCACGCAGCGTATGCAGGGGGGACAAGTGATGGCTGTAGGCAATGCGTGGTGAAACGCGCGCTTGCCCCAATGCATTCTTTTCCGCCATTGCCCCGATATTCAGCAACGAGGCTGGCGTGGCGCGCCACTCGTCATGCGCGAACATCCGGTATTCCTTCCAGGTTATCGGGTTCAGAAAAGTATTTGGCGCATCCACCGAATCACTACGCATGCCGATGCCCCACACGACCCGATTGGTTGCCGAGGTATTCAGCGTATGCTGCAATTCCAGTTCGTGGCGGTGGATAACGGCATCATCGGCGATCAAATAGCTTCCTGGGCTGGCCAGGTTCAGAGGGAAATTGCAGTCAGCACAGGAGCGGCTGTACCGGTCATCTTTCATATTCCGGCCAATGTGGTAGTAACTGAACTGAATATCATTATTTTTATGAATGGTATGCAACCAAGTGAGCTGCTGGAATTCGGAGTTGACCTTCTGGTCACGCGACGGTTTGATAATATCTTTTGCTTGAGCAGTCGTGTTCATCTGATTATGGGGAGTCATATCCAGCAGGCCATTCGCCCGCCATGTGTTGCTATAGCCGAGCTGAAAATCAAGACTGTCGCTGCTGGTCGGGCGGTAATTGATCCTGGTGTTGAACAATTGCGTATTGCTGGTATCGTTAAGTGTGTCAAAACCGTTGTCGGCACGCGAAGCGAGCGTCACACGGTAGTCCCAGTTCTCGCCCACGCTGCCCCAGCGGATCGAATTATCTGAAATTGCCGCATCTCCCCGGTTGATGGACAACTGTGTTTTGGGTACACCGGAAGCCTGGCGCGTGTAGATGCTGATCACGCCCTGCACCGAGTTCGAGCCGTGCGATGCGGCGGAAGGGCCGCGTATTACCTCAATCCGCTCTATATCGCCAATATCCAGCGGCAACTCTGCCCAGTCTACCTGGCCAAATAGCGGCAAATAAATTGTGCGGCCATCAACCAGCACCTGCATTCGCCGCGCGAAGGCATCGGTGGCGCCGTGATAGGACACGACAGGGGTATGCCCGTCGGAATAACCCACATACATTCCCGGCACCAGCTTGAACAGATCGGCGATGTTGCGAAACCCGGAGGCCTTGATCATGTCGCGGCTAATCACCGTCATCGCATTGGGCGTCTCGGAAATCGGCTGCGCCAGCCGCGATGCGCTGAGCACGATGGGTAATTCCTGCAGATAATCTTGTTCGGTTGGATAGTCGTCCGCCATAACGCTCCCGCAGCCTGCTCCCAGTAATGAAATTGCCATAAGCCGCCAACGTATAGACTTTTGCATATTCGTTTTCTTGTTTTGGATATTGCGCAAACACAACAACATCGTATTTCCCGATGAAAACCGTAGTATGTTGGCTATTAGAAAAAAAAGATATTAAGCCAAAATATTTGTATATTTCAATCTAGCGGGATTCTACGTAACATATTGTTAAGATGCTAGTTTTTGGCTCGACTGTTTTTTGGCTAGCAGCCAAGCGTCAGGCGCCGTTCCTTGGCAATCTGATCAGATGGCTCTTGTCTGCACTTTGCTTGGGGCAGGTCAGATCGCCCCGGGTCGCGTTATGCCTTGATTTCCATAATCTCTGTCACCGGCAGCGCAGCGATATCGGACAGCCTCCCATTGTGCGGAGCATTGAGATTGGCCAGTTCGGCAATACGGGAATAAGATGCGCCGACAAGCATCTCGCGCCCCTCGGCATCTTGGCGGCGAATGCCGAACTGTACGCGTTGCCGCTCTTTTTCGGGCAATTTGCCGAGCAGGTTCTTGGTGGCCCAGATGGCTCCGCCGCGCGCAAAGTCGGACAAACGTGCCGCATGGTTGATGGTATCGCCCAGCACGGTGAATTCCACCTTGGATTCGACGTGAAAAACCCCCAGCCATTCCTGCCCTTCGTTCAGGCCTGTATTCAGATACAACTCATTCAGCCAGTTCTTGCGCAATTGCCATTCCTTGCTGATCCTGCGCATTGCTGCCTTGATTTCCTGCGCACATACCAACGCATTGAAAGTGTAGCTGCAATCAGGTTGTGGAAGGAAGTAGTACACCATGCCGTCACCCACATGCTTGCCATGTGTGCCGTAATATTTGCGGAAGATTGGTTCCATCGTGGACCAGATCTGGTTGATCAGCTCGAAATATTCCTCGGGCGGCAGTTCATTGCAAATGCGCACCGAGCTTTGCAAGTCCGCAACCAGCACGGCGACATCCGTCAACACGGGCAGGCGCTTTTTTAGCAGGTTACGGATGACTTCGTCGCGCCGTTCCAACAGCCCCAACAAGGTGTCACTGTCGGTTTGACTGGGCAGATAAACGAGCAGCAGGCCTTCGCGGAAATAGGAAACATGGACGTTGTAACGCGCCATGTCGCCATTTTCCGAGTGCAGGGTGAGGGGCAATTGCACCAGTGTGCCGTTGGCAGATGATTTGGCCAGGGGTTCTCTCGCCTGCATGGGCTGAGTATCAGCCTGCCCGGTTAGCACCCCCATCAAATCGTTGCGCGAAAGGCGCCCCTTGCATAGACGCAGATGGAACTGAATCAACTCCTCACGATTGGTAATGTTTTTGCCTAGCCGCCCCTTGAGCAGGTAGACCAGTGCATTGTGATTCTTGATGTCTGCCGGCAAGTGGCCAAATTCGCCCAGCAGTTCGATACGCGCTTGTTCGTTGTACCAGGTAATCTCGAAGTTATAATTGACCATGTAGGCCGGATAAGGGATATGGTCAACAGTAAGCCGGAGCAGGCTTGGCTTGGCAGCTGGCGCGGCGGCACTGTAGTCCGTCGCAACAGGCTGCGCCGTAAATTCGAGCGGGATCGCATGATTTGTACTCGTCATTTTTGCATCTCCTTTTGGGGGCTGAACCGCAGATTCAATAGAGGTTGTAGGGGTAGCATCGAGTGCTTCTGCTGACACTTCTGAAACATCCAATTCCAGCTGCCGGGCAATTTCTGCCATCGCATAGCCATTTTTTTTCAATTGCTGGATGCGCTTCAGGCGCATCAATACTTCATCGGGGAAATAGCCGATCTGGTGTGCCTGGGTCGAAGCGCCCGGTTCCGGGCTCTTCACCAGCGGCCGCGGTAGCAGCCCCTGTGCGATGTAGTTGTTGAGTGTGGCGCGGGAAATATTTGCAGCCTGCATTACTTCAGAGCTGGTCAACATGATTTGGACAGATCACCTATGCAATTTAGACAGTCGTATGCTTGCATAGTTAGACAGTCTATGTCAAGTGCATTCAAACATGAAATTGATTTGTTATTATATTGAGCCAAAATAAATGTTAGTTGCAATAGTGCCAAGTTGTTTGCAAACGAGCCTTGCGGTAATTTGTGCATCAGATGCCTTTGTATAGCACATAATTAGACACATGGTTGCTATATGTCTAGACAATCTAAATACGTTAATGTAATAGTTTTTTGGAGATAGGCACAGAAAATAAAAAAACCCGCTAACTTGATGAATTAGCGGGTTTATCTTGGGGTGGCTGATGGGACTCGAACCCACGACAACCGGAATCACAATCCGGGACTCTACCAACTGAGCTACAGCCACCATCGAAACATTACCGGCAGACACTGGCGTGCCCGACAGGAATCGAACCTGTAACCCCCAGCTTAGAAGGCTGGTGCTCTATCCGATTGAGCTACGGGCACAATTCTTTTCTTTGGGGTTTGATTATTACTGAAAC
>JAIELH010000026.1 GCA_019753125.1 Gallionellaceae bacterium
ATCGCCGTTGTTGCTGTTCTCCCATATGTCCGCCACATGCAGGAACGCGGAACGCTCCAGGCCGATGTCGATGAAGGCGGATTGCATCCCGGGCAGTACGCGCTTGACCTTGCCGAGGTAAACATTGCTGGCAATGCCGCGACTGCTGCTGCTTTCGATGTGCAAGTCTTGTACCGCACCGAACTGCATTACGGCAACACGCATCTCCTGGGGCGTGACGTTGATCAGAATCTCATCGGTCATTATCTTGCGCTCAGGATACCGGGTATCCAAAATGTCGCAGCAGCCGGACAGTTTCGAATAACGGCAAGCCCATCACGCCGGAATAGCTGCCGGAAAGATGTTCGATGAATGCGCCGGCGTGCCCCTGGATGCCGTAGCCCCCGGCCTTGTCGGCATATTCGTTGGTGAGCAGGTAGCGGCGGATACGTTCATCATCGAGGCTGGTGAAACGTACGGTGGAAATGGAAAGCGCGGTTTCGACATGCTCGCCCAGTGCGATGGCAACCGCGCTGAGCACTTGGTGTTCGCGGCCGGAAAGCCGGCGCAACATCGCGGCAGCCTGTTCAGCATTGTTCGGCTTGCCCAAAATTTCGCCGTCCAGAGTAACCGTGGTGTCGGCAGCCAGCACCGGAAACACCGGCAAATTGCGCAGCTTCAGCGCGGCATATCCGGCTTCCGCTTTGATACGGCAGATGCGCTGCACGTAATTTTCCGGCAGCTCTACAGCATATGGCGTTTCGTCCACATCCACTTCGCGGATCGGATCGGATCGCAATAACAGGCTCTCGAAATTGATGCCAACCTGCTTGAGCAATTCGCGTCGCCGTGGGCTTTGCGAGGCGAGGTAAATGTGCGGCTGGTTAATCATGCGGTAAGAATATTTTCAAATCTCACTTACGGGCACTTCTAAAAATTCACATTTCATCCCAACTGATGGAACAACTAGCCATTCCACTAAGTTGCCAAGAAACGGCAACCAAGTGGCTGGTTATGCTGCGTTGCGTAAAAAATTTCTTGCTTACATATCATACATATGCGGCGCTGCGAAATTTTTTCCACGCCTTACATTTGGGCGAACTCTGAATTTTTAGAAGAGCCCTTACGGTAGAACACAAATGCTTCCACTTGCTGGCAAGTGGAAGCACCAATGTTTGCATCATACCTTAACTGCCGCCTTTATCATCCCTCACTGTTGGCTGTAGCTCCAACATGCGCTGGCCGGCGGGAGGGATGATAAGCGGAAAGCCGGTGTTTACATCATGCCGCCCATACCGCCCATGTCGCCGCCACCCATACCGCCGGCCGCAGGCTTGTCTTCAGGAAGTTCAGCAACCATGCATGCGGTCGTCAGCATCAGCCCGGCAATCGAAGCGGCATTCTGCAATGCAACACGCGTCACTTTGGTCGGATCAACCACGCCCATCGCCAACAGGTCGCCATATTCGCTGCTGGCGGCGTTGTAGCCGAAGCTGCCTTTGCCTTCCATGACCTTGTTGACCACTACCGAAGGCTCGTCACCGGCATTTTGTACGATTGCACGCAATGGGGATTCCATCGCGCGCAGCACGATCGTGATACCGGCATCCTGGTCGTGGTTGTCGCCTTTCAGGCCGCTCAATGCCAGCTTGGCGCGCAGCAGTGCCACGCCGCCGCCGGGAACGATGCCTTCTTCAACTGCGGCACGGGTTGCGTGCAATGCGTCTTCCACGCGTGCTTTCTTTTCCTTCATTTCAACTTCGGTGGCCGCGCCGACCTTGATCACCGCGACACCGCCGGCCAGTTTGGCCTTGCGCTCTTGCAGTTTTTCCTTGTCGTAGTCGCTGGTGGTTTCTTCGATCTGCTTGTTGATCTGGGTGATGCGGCCCTTGATCGCGTCTTCCTTGCCGGCGCCGTCGATGATCGTGGTGTTGTCCTTGGCCACTTCGATGCGCTTGGCTTGGCCCAGTTCGGCCAGCGTGGTTTTTTCAAGCGTCAACCCCACTTCTTCGGCGATCACGGTGCCGCCGGTCAGGATTGCGATGTCTTCCAGCATGGCCTTGCGGCGGTCGCCGAAGCCGGGCGCCTTGACCGCTACGGTCTTCAGGATGCCGCGGATATTGTTCACCACCAGTGTTGCCAGCGCTTCGCCATCCACGTCTTCGGCGACGATCAGCAATGGGCGGCCGGCCTTGGCGACTTGTTCCAGCACCGGCAGCAGGTCGCGGATGTTGGAAATTTTTTTGTCGTGCAACAGGATGTAGGGGTTTTCCATCAGCGCCAGTTGGCGATCCTGGTTGTTGATGAAGTAAGGCGACAGGTAACCGCGGTCGAACTGCATGCCTTCGACGACATCCAGTTCGTCTTGCAGGCCGGAGCCGTCTTCAATCGTAATCACGCCTTCCTTGCCGACTTTCTCCATCGCCGCAGCGATCTTCTCGCCGATCACGGTGTCGGAATTGGCGGAAATGCTGCCGACTTGCTCGATTTCCTTGCTGGTGGTGCAAGGCTTGGAAATTTTCTTCAACTCTTCAACGGCCGCAATGACCGCCTTGTCGATGCCGCGTTTCAGGTCCATCGGGTTCATGCCGGCGGCGACAAATTTCATGCCTTCCTGTACGATGGATTGCGCCAGCACGGTTGCTGTCGTTGTGCCGTCACCGGCCACGTCGGAGGTCTTGGAAGCAACTTCCTTGACCATTTGCGCGCCCATGTTCTCGAATTTATCTTTCAACTCGATTTCTTTGGCGACGGATACGCCGTCTTTAGTGATGGTTGGTGCGCCATAGGAGCGATCCAGCACCACATTACGGCCTTTGGGCCCCAATGTTACTTTGACCGCATCGGCCAGGATGTTCACGCCAACGACCATCTTGTTGCGTGCGGCGTCGTGAAATTTTACGTCTTTAGCTGCCATGTTCTTTTCTCCTGAGATTTGTTGATTGCTTAAGCTTCTACGATGCCGATGATGTCGTCTTCGCGCATCGTCAAGTATTCTTGACCGTCCATTTTGAACGCCTGGCCGGAATATTTGCCGAACAGTACGCGGTCGCCGACCTTGACAGTCATCGGCTGCAATTTGCCGTCGTCGCCGGTTTTGCCCTTGCCTGCGGCGATGATTTCGCCTTGATCGGGCTTCTCGGTGGCAGCGTCAGGAATCACAATACCGGAAGCAGTTTTGCGCTCTTCTTCCATGCGTTTGACGATGACGCGGTCATTTAAAGGGCGAATCTTCATGCTTAGCTCTCCTAAATCAGTGTGTTTGAAATAAATGTGATAGCGGGGGCGCTATTAGCACTCCCCGCCAGCGACTGCTAATAATAGGGGTAGCACCGCCCAATTTCAAGAGTAAAAAGAGTTTTATTTTTGAATGATTGTCCGGCGGTGCGTTAAGATGGCGGCATTATGAATCTCATGTTCTGGAAGAAAAAACCCGATACCGGGAGCGGCGTAGAAGATGCGCAGGGGGATTCTTCTGTGGATGAAAAGGCGCAAGAGCCACTTGACCCTGCCGCGACAAAACAGCAGGCCTCCGAGAGTAAACAGGAGTCGCCGAAGCAGGAGGCTTCTGTAAAAATTGGGCTGGCCGCGCGAATAAAATTGAGGTTTTCTGCCTTTGCGCAATACTTCAGGAGGGCTCCGGCATTCAAGGCGGAAGAGCATGCGCCGGGTGCGCACGGTAGCGCAGAGATTGCACAGAGTGAGGTTGCGGCGACAACTTCCGATCCGGAAGCACAGGTAAAATTGGGGCTGATTGCGCGAATAAAATCGGGGCTTGCCGCCTTGGTTTCGCGCTTCAGGAAAACGCCGGCGCCAAGCGCAGAGGAAAACCAGGGCGGAGAGACACCTCAGGAATCGAAGGATGATGCGGAGGATAGCGAAAAGGATCAGGCAAAACCAGGCCTTGTCGCGCAAATAAAATCAAGGCTCGCCGCTGTCGTTTCGCGTTTCAGGAAAACGCCTGAGCCAAGTGTCGGGGAAGGCCGGGGCAAAGAGGCGAGCGGCAGTTCAAAAGAGAGCCCGAAGAGTGCAGGGGAAGCCACGGAAGAGTCCGGCCGGCTAGCTGTTTTTTCGGAGTATAAAAAATACCTGATTCTCGTTTTGCTGCTTTTGTTGTTGGGCGCTGGCGTATACGCTGCCTGGGATATCATCTTTCCACCGTTGATCAGGAAACCCACTCCTCATGTCGTTCGCAAGCCTGCTGTTCAGGAGCAGGCGTCTCAGGTTCAGGAAACCGCACCTCAGGCTCCAGAGCCTGTGCCCCAAGCTCCAGAGCAGGCGCCTCAGGCTCAGGGGGCGGCATCCCAGCCTCAGGAAACGGCGCCTCCGACAGATATCAAAGCGATCAACAAGAGCGAAGAAGCCTGGGCACGCGCCGAGGCGCTAAAAAAACAGAGCGAAGAAGCGCGGGCGCAAGCCGAGGCGCTCAGGAAAGAAAGCGAGGCTGCGCAAGCTAGGGCAGAGGAGCTCAAAAAGAAAGAAGAAGAGGAAAAGGCCAGGGTCGAAGCGCTCAGAAAAAAGAATGAAGAAGAAAAGGCGCGAGCCGAGGCACTCAAAAAATCATCCCGGCAACAGCAGTCGCTACAGCCCGGTGAAGTAGCGGTTGGCGGCGGCGACCCCAAAACTTCCGCCAAGTCGTTAAAAGAAGCGATCGAAGCGATGAACAACAGTTCGGGTCAGAGTCCCAAAAAATCGGCCAAATAAATTGTCAATATCAGCCTGCGCAGCCTACTCTTTGGCGGGCAGCGCGATTTTGTTATCGGTGCTGAACTGGTAATCGTGGAAGATGTGTTCGGTGGACAGTGTCTGATAAGCGCCGTCCGCATTGCGAAGGGTTGTGTCCTTGAGGCGGTAGGTGTAATGCCCGCAAGTCCAGCAATCGTAATTGCGCATGTGGGTGCACAAACAGATCTTGTCCTTGACGGAGATTTTTCTCGCGCCGGGATGCAGCGCCAGTTCGCGGTTATACGCGTCGATGTACGAGCAATTGCCGTTGGCGTCGAGGATGTAGCCGTATGCCTCGCAGTTCGGGCGTATCCCGGAGCCGATCGCCGGACAATTTTTCAGCATGCGCATCGGGTAGCCGGTCGGTGACAGCATGTTCACCTCGATGTCGCTTTCGCTGGCCTTGAAGTATTCCTGCTGCACTTTTTCAGGAATGCCGCATTCCTTCGCGACGGTGAAGCGCGTCGCCACCTGCACCGCTGCCGCGCCGGCTTCGAGAAAGCCTGCCGCATCGCTGCCGGTGAAGATTCCGCCGGCGGGAATCAGCGGGATATCCAGATGTTCCGTTTTCAGGTATTGCTGAATTTCGGCGAAGATCGTGTACAGGTCATATTGCGCCCAGTCCATGCCGAAACCCAGGTGCCCTCCCGCCAGCGGTCCTTCCACGACGATGAAATCGGGCAGCCGGCCCAGCTTGGAATTTTTGCGCAGGAACAGTTGCAGCGCGCGCAGCGAAGAAACGATGATGCCCAGCTTGGCGTCGCGGAAGCGCGGGTGATCTTCCATCAACGCAAACGAGCCGAGATGCAATCCGGCGGCCAGCGTGATGCCGTCGATGCCTTCATCCAGCGCGGCGATCAGGCGCGCGCGCAGCGTTTCGCGCGGCGCGTTCATCGTGAGCTTTTCCATGCAGTTGATGAAGATCATGCCATCGCCGCGCTTGGCTTGCATCGTGCGTCTGACATGCAGGCGCGTCGCCTCGGCCACATGCCCGAGATCAAACTGCGCGGCAGCCTTGTTGGGGTTTGCGACGTTGTACTTGTATTGCCGGAGCCTGTCCTTGACGAAACGCGTCTTGTAATGACGGTCGGAAACAGTCGGCAGCATCGCATCCGATATATGCCCGACGCCGCCCAGACGTGCGACTTCCAGCGCCAGTTCGGCAGTGGAAATATCCACGCCCATTCCGCCGATCATGATTGGCACCAGCTCGCGTTCGCCAAAGCGCAGGCGGAAATCATCCACACGTTTCATTACTTCTTCTTTCTGACTGCTGAATAGTTGAACCTAGAAACCCCAGTTGACCGCTAGTCTTGATATACAACATCATGACGCCAATAAATTTTTTCATTGTTCCTGCACTCACCCATCTGATGAGCCCGCTACGTGGCGGATTGCACGGTTTATGGAGCACATGGCGGTGTTGCAGCTCCTTGGAATGGAGCGACCATTCCGCGTCGCCGCGCCTTGCCATGTACCCCATAAACCGCACACTCCACCACGTCCAACTGAGGTTTCTAGGTTGAAGTGTGAAGGATGCCACAGATGGGGTAATACGGGAAGCGCGGGCCGGATTTTACCCCGGCTCCAGCAGGTCGTGCAGCGCATCCGTCAGGCCGGGGTGGGCAAAACGATAATGCGCCGCCTCCATCCTCATCGGCAACACTCTTTGGCCTTCCAGTAACAGACTGGCACGCTCGCCCATGGCCAGCTTCAGCAAAGCCGCCGGCGCGGCAAACAATGCGGGCCGATGTAACACGGCTGCCAGCGTTGCGGTGAATACCGCATTGGTGACTGGCCGCGGGGCGGCCATGTTATATGGCCCTGCGGCGTGGGGGTCGCGCAACAATCCGAGCGCCATTGCCACATAATCGGCCATATGGATCCAGCTCATCCACTGTTTGCCGTCGCCCAGCCGCGCGCCCAGCCCAAGCTTGAATGCCGGCAGCATTTTCCGGAGCATGCCGCCATCGTTGCTCAACACCGGGGCGGTGCGCAACAGGCATACGCGCACGCCTGAGTTTTCCGCGCCGCGCGCCGCGTCTTCCCATGCGCTGCATAGCTCTGCGGCGAAGCCTTTGCCGGCGCTGGCGGTTTCGTCCAGCACGGCATCGCCGCGGTTGCCGTAATAGCCGACTGCCGAGCCGCTCAGCAATATCGCCGGTTTGTGTTTCGCGACGGCGATGCGCCGCACCAGTTCTCCGGTGAGCGTGACGCGGCTGTCCCACAATGCCTGTTTGTATTCTGCCGTCCAGCGCTTGTCCACAATCGGTTCACCCGCCAGGTTGATGACCGCATCGAAGGCCTGTCCGGGCTGCCATTCTGTCAGGCTGGCCAGCGCATGAACCGCCGCGCCGCATTTGCCCCGCACCGAAGCCGGGTTGCGGCTAAACACCGTCAATTCATGGCCTTCCGCCAGTAACGCCTTGCACAACTGGCGCCCGATCAGGCCGGTGCCGCCGGTAATCAGAATATGCATGATTTGCCTCCCTCCGGAAATATTATTCGGGACATTAATCTGCTGGTTCGTCGCAAAACCCGCTATGATTTCACGTATGCCGAATCATACTCCAACCAATGCCGACCTATTGGCGCGCAGCCTTTCTGCCGTGTGGCACCCCTGCTCGCAGATGAAACATTACGAGCAATTTCCGCTTGTGCCGATCGCGCGCGGCGCGGGCGTATGGCTGCATGATTACGACGGCAACCGCTACCTGGATGCGGTGAGTTCCTGGTGGGTGAACCTGTTCGGCCATTGCAACCCGCGTATCAACGCCGCGTTGCGCGAGCAGCTCGAGACGCTCGAACACGTGATGCTGGCAGGCTTCACCCATGAGCCGGTGGTGCGGCTTTCCGAACGGCTGAGCGAACTCGCGCCCGCCGGATTGGGGCATTGCTTCTACGGTTCGGATGGCGCATCGGCCACCGAGATTGCGTTGAAGATGAGCGCACACTATTGGCGCAACAGCGGCCAGCCCGGCAAGACGCAGTTCATCAGCCTGACCAGCAGCTATCACGGCGAAACCTTGGGTGCGTTGTCGGTCACCGATGTCGCGCTGTTCCGCGACGCCTACGGCGCATTGATCCGGCAGCAGGCTACCGTGCCCAGCCCGGACTGGCGCTCCGCAGATACCGGAGAAAGCGCGGAAGATTTTGCGCTGCGCTGCGCGGAGCGGCTCGAAGCCCATTTGCAACAGCACCATGCACAGCTTGCCGCGTTCATCATCGAGCCGCTGGTGCAGGGCGCGGCGGGCATGGCGATGTATCACCCGGCCTACCTGCGGCGTGTGCGCCAGCTTTGCGACGCCTACTGCGTACATTTGATCGCCGACGAGATCGCGGTAGGGATGGGGCGCACCGGCACGATGTTCGCGTGCGAACAAGGAGAAATCAGCCCGGACTTTTTGCTGCTCTCCAAAGGCATCACTGGCGGCTACCTGCCGCTGTCGGTCGTGATGACGCGCGACGCAATCTATCAGGCGTTCTATGACGACCAAACCGCCCGCGCTTTCCTGCATTCGCATTCCTATACCGGCAATCCGCTGGCCTGCCGTGCCGCGCTGGCGACGCTGGACATCTTCGCGCAAGACACGGTGCTGGACGCCAATCGCAGCAAGGCGGCCTTTTTCAATCGTTGTGCCGCGCCGTTGCGCGAGCATCAGAAAGTGAAGCATTTCCGCAACACCGGCATGATCTGGGCATTCGAGGTGGACACGCCATACGCGGATTTTGCGCGGCGCTGTTTTGCGCTGGGACTGAAAAACGAACTGCTGCTGCGCCCGATGGGCAACACGGTATATTTTATGCCGCCATATGTCATCGATGAACAGGAGATGCAGGCACTGGCGGCGCGCACGCTGAAGATTGTCGAGGCGCTGACATGACGAATCTTGCCGTGAAATTCGCGCTGCTCGTTATCGCTGTTTTATCGGCCGAGGCGCAAGCCGTATCGTTGCCGCCCGGTGTGCAGCAAACACTCAAAGATGCCGGCATCCCGCTGTCCGGCGTCGCGATCGAAGTGCGTGAAGTGAACGCGCGCAAGCCGCTGATCAGCCTGAACGCCGGGCAGGCGATGAATCCGGCTTCGACGATGAAGCTGCTCACCACGTATGCCGCGCTGGATTTGCTCGGGCCGGCCTACACCTGGAAGACCGAGGCCTATCTCGACGGTGAGCTGAAGGAGGGTGTGCTGTACGGTGATCTGGTGCTGAAGGGCTATGGCGACCCGAAGTTCACGATCGAGCAATTCTGGTTGTGGCTGAGCGAGTTGCGCGCGCGCGGCCTGCGCGAGATACGCGGCGATCTGGTGCTGGATCGCAGCTTTTTCGAATTGCCCGCGCATGACCCGGCTGCTTTCGACAATGACCCGGTGCGCGCCTACAATGTCGGGCCGGATGCGTTGCTGCTGAACTTCAACACGCTGCGGCTGCGTTATGTGCCCGAAGCCGGCACGCTGAAGATCATCAGCGAACCGGCGCTGGACGGCGTCATGCTGGACAACCGGCTTGCACCGAAAACCGCCCCGCGTTCAACGAAAGGCGGCTGCGACAATTGGGACGATACTGTTCGCGTGCAGCCGAACGGCGACAGCATCATCCTGCAAGGCGGCTATCCCGGCGAATGCGGCGAGCGCGAACAGAATCTCAGTGTGATGCCGCATACGCGCTATGTCGAAGCGGTGTTCCGCGCACTGTGGAAGGAGTTGGGCGGCACGCTGAAAGGCAGGCAGCGCGAGGGTGTGGCCGGTAGCGGCGCGCGGCTGTTTGCGACGCATTATTCCGAGCCGCTGAGCGCGATCATCCGCGACATCAACAAATTCAGCAACAATGTGATGGCGCGGCAGTTGTTCCTGACACTGGGTGCAACCGAAAAAGCGAGTATCGGGCGCAGCATGCAGGCCGTGCAAAACTGGCTCGGAAAACAGCAACTCGATTTTCCCGAGCTGGTGCTTGAAAACGGTGCGGGCTTGTCGCGCCAGGAGCGCATCAGCGCCGCGCACCTGGCGCACCTGCTGCAGCATGCCGCCAACCATCGGCTCAGCGCCGAACTGCAAGCCTCATTGCCGATACTCGGCGTCGATGGCTCGGTGAAAAAACGCTTCAGGGATAGCGCAATAGCGGGCCATGCGCATCTCAAAACCGGGACGCTGGAGGGCGTGAAAGCCATTGCCGGTTACGTTCATGCACGCAGCGGAAAACAGTGGGTTGTCGTGTTTGTCATCAATCACCCGAATGCCAAATACGGGCAAGCCGCGCAGGATATGCTGATCGAGTGGCTGCAACAGCGACATTAGTGTGCTGCGAAACCTCAGGCAACTGTCTTTCAGGTTTGTGCCAGCAGGTTTTCGACTGCCGCAATATCGGCATGGGTCTCCGGGTGGCGGCTACCGCTGTGGCGTGCATTTTCGGGTAATACGATAATGTGCGTCTGGATACCGGATTCACTGGTCAGCGTATAGCTCGGTACGGTTTCATCACGCCCGGCAAAATGAACCTTCCATTCCCCATCTTCAAATGCGATGTTGCGTTTAAGCAGGAATAACAGCACGGCTTTTGCATCGTCGGAGAACAGCATCAAATTGATATCGGAATGAGCGCCTGCCGCGCCGCTTAACACCGAGCCGGTGAGATAAGGATTGAACTCGGCCAACAAACGCATCGTGGCGAGCGCTTGTTCACGCAGTTGATGCAGGATGACGGGGTGAACTTCGTGCTGGTAGAGCTTGCGGTAGCTGTGCAGCGCTTCATCCACTTCCTGGTTGCTGGGCAGATGCTGGGTATCCGCTGCACCGAGTTGCCGGGCGGCCTTGCGCTTGGCAAAGGCGTGGTCGGTGATGCCGTCCTCGGCCATTAACTTGGCAGCCTGATGCGCGAGCTGTTCGCGCATCAGGTCGCGCCTGTTGGCGTGGTTTCTGGAATCTTGTGCTTTGGGCATCCGGGTAATCAGAGCAACTGGTCTTTGATTGCATCGGGTGATCTGGCGGGCTCGCCAGGCTTGCCGGGCTCACCCGGTTTGCCCGGTTCGGCCATCGGCAGGCTGCGTTCAGTCGGGATGTTTTCCTGATAGAAATATTCTGCCAGCGGGCCGTTTTCATTGGGGCGCCCATCCTGGCCGATGCGTATCGCGGCCATGTTGGCCGGCATCGTGTAAACGGCCTGCGGCACATCCTTGAGTATTTTTGCCATATAGTCGATCCACATCGGCAGCGCCGCGCCGCCGCCGGTTTCCTTGTCACCCAGGCTGCGTGGCTGGTCGAAGCCTATCCAGGAGATGCCGACGATCGTGGGCTGGAAGCCGCAAAACCATGCATCGACCGACTCGCTGGTGGTGCCGGTCTTGCCGGCCAGATCCTGGCGGCCAAGTTGCATCGCGCGCGTGGCGGTGCCATGTTTCACCACGTCCTGCATCATGCTTACCATCGTGAAGGCATTGCGCACATCGATTACCTGCTCCGCGTTTTCTCCCGCCACCGTTGGCGTGGCTTTGCTGAGTATATTGCCCTGCGCATCTTCAATACGCTCGATGAAGTAAGGCGTGACCCGGAAGCCGCCGTTGGCAAATACGGAATAAGCAGTCAGCATTTGTAGCGGCGTCACCGAACCGGCGCCCAATGCCATCGTCAGGTAAGGGGGGTGCTTGGCGGCTTCAAAGCCAAACTTGGTGAGATAGTCCTGGGCATATTGCGGGGTAATGGATTGCAGAATGCGGATCGAGACCAGGTTTTTCGACTTGATCAAACCCTGGCGCATCCGCATCGGGCCGGCAAATTCGCCATCGTAATTCTTCGGCTGCCAGGATACGCTGCCGGTTTGCTCGGCGCTGAAGAACAGCGGGGCGTCATTGATTACCGTGGCGGGAGTCAGGCCTTTTTCCAGTGCGGCGGAATAAATAAACGGCTTGATGCTGGAACCCGGTTGACGCCATGCCTGCGTGATGCGGTTGAACTGGTTACGATTGAAATCGAAGCCGCCGATCAGCGAATAAATGGCGCCGTTGCGCGGGTCGCCCGAAACAAAGGCGGCTTCCACTTGCGGGATCTGGCTGATTTGCCAGGCCGCTTTTTCATTTTTCCGCAGCCTTATGATGGAGCCGATGTTGATACGCTGGTTCAAGGCGGCCTTGCCGCTCAGCGCGCGCTGCACAAAACGCAGTTCCTCGCCTTTGATTTCGGCAATTTCGCCGCCCTTGCAATAGGCGCGAACCAGCTCGGGAGAAGCAGCCAGAACCACGGCAGGAATCAGGTCGCCGCTCTCGGCAAATTCCTGCAACGCTTCTTCCAGATATTCTTCGTTGTTGCCTTTCTGCGGATCGGCAAAGCCTTCCGGGCCGCGATAACCGTGACGGCGGTCATATTCCAGAATGCCCTTGCGGACAGCATGATACGCGGCGATCTGATCTTGTTGGCGGATCGTGGTGTAAACCTTGAAGCCCTGTGTATAGGTGTCCTCCTGATATTTTTCATAAACGGCTTGCCTGACCATTTCCGACACATAGTCGGATTTGATGAATTCCTGGTTGCCATGCTTGACCGCGATCGGTTGCAATTGCGCAAGCTTGAGCTGCTCGTCGTTGATGAAATGCAATTCGTGCATGCGGCGCAAGACATAGGATTGGCGCAACTTGGCGCGCTTGGGATTGACGACCGGGTTGTAGGCGGAAGGCGCTTTGGGTAACCCGGCAAGCATCGCGGTCTCGGCGATTGTCAGTTGATTCAGAGGCTTGCCAAAGTAAACCTGGGCAGCCGCCGCAAAGCCATAGGCGCGTTGGCCGAGATAAATCTGGTTGATATAGAGTTGCAGGATTTCATCTTTGCTCAAGTTGTGCTCGATTTTGAAGGCGAGCAGCATTTCGTTGAACTTGCGCGTCATGGTTTTTTCTTTGGAAAGAAAAAAATTGCGCGCCACCTGCATCGTAATGGTGCTGGCTCCTTGTTTCGCGCCGCCGGAAGTGAAATTGGAAATTGCGGCGCGCAGCACTCCCGGGTAATCAACTCCGCCATGCTGGTAAAACCGGTCATCCTCGGCGGCAAGAATGGCTTTTTTCATCATGTCCGGCACGTCGGCGATTTTGACCAGCGCGCGCCGTTCCTCGCCGAATTCGCTGAGCAATACGCCTTCAGCGGTATAGATGCGCAGCGGGATTTTGGGGTTGTAGGCGGTAAGCACTTCCAGCGAAGGCAGGGACGGATAAGCCAGCGTTATCGCCAAGCCAAGCAATATCGCGGGCAGCAATAGCAGGGTTAGCGCGGCAAGAACCGGAAGAAACCAGCGGCGGGAGAGCATGTACAATTGTCCGAAAAGAGGTAACGGTGTTATGGTGTATGGAGCCGGGTTAAATTATATCGGCTCCGGGGGACTATAAATAGCTTTACACGATTTATGGTTATTGCTAGCATTTAAACCAATTTATATGGAAAAGCTCTAAACGGCCTATGCCCAAAGTAAATTTTGACATCCCGCTGGACTTTTTGCATGCCACTACGCCACCGCTGATCGGGGTGGATATCAGTTCGTCCTCGGTCAAAATGGTCGAGTTGAGCGAGGCGCCCAAAAAGAGCGGATATATTGTGGAACGCTACGTGATCGAGCCGCTCTCCAAGGAAGCCATCACGGATGGCAACATCAATAATCTGGATGCGCTTGCGGAGAGTATCGAGCGCGCCTGGAAGCGGTTGGGCAGCCGTATCAGGAATGTCAGCATGGCGCTTCCTGCGGCGGCGGTCATCACCAAAAAAATTCTGCTGCCCGCAGGCCTGCGTGAAGAAGACCTTGAGTATCAGGTCGAGTCGGAGGCAAATCAGTACATTCCGTTCGCGCTGGAAGAAGTCAACCTTGATTTTCAGGTAATCGGCCCGGCGCCGGGAAACCCGGAAGAAATCGAGGTGTTGCTGGCAGCTTCCCGCAAAGGCAATGTTGAAGACCGCGTTGCGGCCGCACAAACTGCGGGGTTGAAAACCGTGGTTATGGATGTCGAGCCCTATGCCGCAGAAATAGCCTTTGAACAGATACGCATGCAACTGCCCGAGGGCGCAGTGGACAAGTGCGTGGCGCTGGTTGACATCGGCGCAAGCGTGATGAACGTCAATGTGTTGCGCAATGGGCAGTCTGTCTACACCAGGGATCAGCAAGTCGGGGGCAATCAATTGACGCAGCAGATTCAGGGGGTGTTCGGCCTGTCCGCCGAAGAGGCTGAGTCGGCCAAGCGCAATGGCGGGCTGCCTGACAACTACGAAAGCGATGTCTTGTCGCCCTTCCGCGAAAACGTGGTGATGGAAATCGCGCGCGCATTGCAATTTTTCTTTACCTCCACACAGTACAATGAAGTGGATTACATCGTTCTTTCCGGCGGGTGCGCGGTGCTGCCCGGTCTGGATGATGCGGTGGCGACGCGAACCCAGGTGAGCACGATGGTGGCGAATCCGTTTGCCCTGATGACGCTATCGAGCCGCATCAAGCCGCGCCAGTTGCAGGCCGATGCGCCATCCCTGATTGTTGCCTGCGGGTTGGCAATGCGGAGGTTCGATCCATCATGATACGCATAAACTTGTTGCCGCACCGCGCCGAAAAACGCCGCGCCCGGCAAATCCAGTTTGCCGCGCTCAGCCTGATTTCCATTGCGCTGGGCGCACTGTTGGTGGTGTTTACGCATGTCGCAATCAGCACCCAGATATCCTATCAGGAGCGGCGCAATGATTACTTGAAACGCGAGACGGCGGTACTGGATAAACAGATCGAGGAAATCAAAAAGCTCCGCGAGCAAACGCAATCGTTGCTGGCGCGCAAGGATGCGGTGGAAAAATTGCAAAGCGACCGCTCGGATGTGGTGCACCTGTTGGATCAGATGCTGCGCATTTTGCCGGATGGCGTGTATCTCAAGACGCTCAAACAGACGGGCAACAAGATTAATGTGGTTGGTTATGCGCAGTCTAATGCACGTATTTCAACGCTAATGCGGGCCATTGAAAATTCGCCATGGTTGAATTCACCGGCTTTGGTGGAGATACATGCGGCCAGTGCGGGTAGTGCGCGTATAAGTGAATTTACGCTGACGTTTAACTTGACCAAGGCCAAGGAGGCGCCGGCTCCTGTCAAACCTGCAGGCGCAAAGGGCTGAGTATCATGATGAAACTGGAAGACCTGAAAAACCTGAACCCGAAGAATCCTGGCGCATGGCCCTGGCCGGCAAAAATTACTACTTTTGTTGCCTTGTTTTTTGTTGTGGTGGTTGCCGGGGCGTTGTTTGACTGGCAAGGGGAATGGGAGAATTTGCAAGCCATCAAGCAGGAAGAAGACAAACTCAAGGAAACTTTCCTGGCCAAGAAAAAAGAAGCGATCAATCTGGACCTGATCAAGAAACAACTCACCGAAACGCAGGCTTCTTTTGGCGCGTTGCTCAAACAATTGCCCAGCAAGTCGGAAATGGACGCATTGCTGACCGACATCAATCAAGCCGGTTTGGGGCGTGGTTTGCAGTTCGAATTGTTTCGCCCGGGACCAGAGAAAGTGAACGGCGCATTTGCCGAGCAGCCGATCACCATCAAGGTAACCGGGAATTACGATGATCTTGGCAAGTTTTCCAGCGATATTTCGATGTTGCCGCGCATCGTCACGCTCAACGATATAGCAATAAATCCGGCGGGTAGCGGGTTGTCGATGGATGCCATTGCGAAGACATTCCGCTATCTGGACGAAGAGGAGGTGGCTATGCAGAAGCAAGCCGCCAAGCCTGCAAAAGTGGAGAAAAAATGAGACTGATTCCTCTTGTGCTGGTTTCAATATTGCTGACGGCCTGCGGCGGCGAGGAGTTTCAGGATTTGCGCGACTTCGTCAAGGATTCGGGCAAGGATATGCGCGGAAAAATCCCGCCGCCGCCGGAAGTGCGGCCATATGAACCTTTTGCGTACAACAACGAGGCAAGCCTGCCTGATCCGTTCAAGCCGCGCAAGCCGGCATTGCGCGGCGGGCGCGCAGGGGTAAATCAGCCTGACCTGGATCGCCCCAAAGAAGAATTGGAGGAATTCCCGCTTGAAGGCCTCAAGATGGTGGGCTATCTTTCGCAGAATAAGATTGGCTATGCGCTGATTCGCGCACCCGACGGAAAAGTGCGTCGCGTCAAGGCAGGTAATTATATTGGCATGAACTTCGGCTTGATAAAGGAAGTGACCGACACGGAAGTGAAAATTAAAGAAGCAGTGCAAGACAGCGCCGGTGACTGGTCTGACCGCGAGAGCAGTCTGCAATTGCTTGAATGATTGCCAATGTAATTCATGGGCTGCAATTGTTTCTGGATATTCGGCGCGCAGCATCTGCACAAAGTTACCAACGTTTGATTCCGGCTATAACGGTTTAGGAGCAAGATAATGAAACAATACAATTCCATTTTCAGCAGCATGGTGCAAATGCTGGGCATATTCATCGCGCTCGGTGTAATGGGCGGGCAAGCACAGGCTGATGCGCAGAACAGCATCACCGCGCTGAATGCCAGCCGTGCGAGTGACGGGACGACGACCGTCAAGGTTGAACTGGCTCAGCCGCTGGCTAATGTGCCAGCCGGATTTACGATCAATACCCCACCGCGTATCGCGCTTGACTTCCCCAATACTTCAAACGGCCTGGGAAAATCTACCCAGGATTTCGGGGAGGGCGGATTGCGCAGCGCCAATATCGTTCAGGCGGGCAGCCGCACACGTCTGGTGATAAATCTCGACCAGATGCTTTCCTACGACACCAAAATTGACGGCAATAACCTGCTGATCACTTTGCAGGGCAAGACTGCCGAGGCAGGCACGCTTGCGGGCAAAGTATCGCGTTTTGCCGAAGCCAGGCAGACCGCACAAAAGCACTCGTTGCGCGACCTTGATTTTCGCCGCGGTAAAAATGGCGAGGGGCGCATCCAGATCGACCTTTCCGATCCGGGTGTCGGTATAGACATACGTCAACAGGGCGCCAAGTTGATTATTGATTTCCTCAAGACCAGCCTGCCGAACAATTTGAAGCGCAAGCTGGATGTGTCCGATTTTGCTACACCGGTACAAGGTGTGGACACTTTTGCGCAGGGCGACAACGTGCGCATGGTGATTGAACCCAAGGGGCAGTGGGAACATGCGGCGTATCAAACCGACAACAAGTTTATCGTCGAGGTAAAGCCTGTTGTCGAGGATCCGAACAAATTGGTCAAAGGCAGCCAGGCCGGCTATGCCGGGGAAAAGCTGACGCTTAATTTCCAGAAGATCGACGTGCGTGAAGCGCTGAATGTGATTGCCGATTTTACCGAGCTGAATATGGTTATCAGCGACACCGTCAGCGGCAATATCACCTTGCGGTTGAAAGATGTGCCATGGGATCAGGCGCTGGACATCATTTTGCAAAGCCGCGGCCTGGATCAGCGCAAGAATGGCAATGTGATCCAGATTGCGCCACGCGAAGAAATTGCGGCCAAGGAGAAAATCAATCTGAGCGCCAAACAGGAAATTTCCGAGCTGGAGGATTTGCGTACGGAAAGCTTCCAGTTGAGCTATCAAAAAGGCGATGACATGGTCAAGATGCTGTCCGGTGGCAAGCAAAGCATCTTGTCAAAGCGCGGCAGCGCGATGGTTGATCAGCGCACCAACACGATGTTCGTGCAGGATACCCCATCGCGTCTTGAGGAGGTGCGCAAATTGATCAAGCAGATCGACGTGCCGGTGCGGCAAGTGCTGATCGAAGCGCGTATCGTTGAAGCCAGCGATAAGTTTGGCAAAAGTCTCGGCGTGAAAATGGGGTATACAGGCCCGAGCCCGACGGCAGGGCAAAATGCCAGCGCTACGCTAGGCGGAGGAACGACTGGAGGCAATGCATCAGTACAGCTGCCTCCTGATGAGGCGAAATCTATCGGTACAGGGAGCATTGCCGCACAAGCTTCGCATGTCAATCTGCCGATAGCTAGCGCGGCTGGTACGTTGTCAATGATTTTGTTTAATTCAACGGCGACCAGATTTCTCAATTTGGAATTGTCTGCTCTGGAAACTGACAGTATCGGCAAGATTATTTCCAGCCCGCGTGTGGTGACGGCTGACAAGGTGGAGGCAAATATTGAAACAGGCACAGAAGTAGCATATTTGCAAGCATCTAGCAGTGGAGCGGCAAATGTGGCGTTTAAAAAAGCAGTTTTAAGTCTGAAAGTAAAACCACAAATCACTCCGGATGACAATGTCATGATGGATGTAAATGTCACCAAGGATTCGGTGGGCGAAGTCACATACAACGGAGTGCCGACGATCAACACCAACAAGGTGAGCACCCAGGCGTTGGTGGAAAACGGCGGAACGGTAGTGATTGGCGGCGTGTATCTCCAGACCGATGTGACATCAGTCAACAAGGTGCCCGTCTTGGGTGATGTGCCCGTGGTGGGTCATTTGTTTAAGAAAACGATTCGTCAGGATGACAAGAGCGAATTGTTGATTTTTATTTCGCCGAAGATCATGAAAGACGCTTTGAGTTTGCATTAGCTGTGCAAGACTATCGCACAAAAGCCCGGCTGAACCCGGGCTTTTGTTTTTATCGTTTACAATGTGCAACATGCAAAGCAGCCAAACAAACAGCTATCCGGCAAGTATCCGCAAGTTAGAATCAGGCAACCTCATTCTGGTTGGCATGATGGGGTCCGGAAAAACCACGATGGGAAGGTTGCTGGCCAAGCATCTGGGCAAGACCTTTATCGACAGTGATGAAGAAATCCAGAAACGTACCGGTGTAACCATTCAGCACATATTTGATGTTGAAGGCGAGGCGGGTTTCCGCCAGCGCGAAACGGTTGTGCTTTATGACCTGGTTCAACAAGATAATTTGGTGTTGGCAACCGGTGGCGGCGCGATCCTGTCGGAGCAAAACCGTGCGATGCTGCAACAGAATGGCATCGTTATTTATTTGAAGACAGGCGTGCCGGATTTGTTGCAGCGCACCCGGCATGACCGCAATCGCCCGTTGTTGCAGACCGGCGATCCATATGCCAAATTGACGGAGCTGCATCAGCAGCGCGATCCGCTGTACCAGCAGGTTGCGGATGTTGTCATTCAGAGCGGCAAGCAGAGCGTGCACGCCTTGATGTTGCGCTTGGTGGATGAAATAGGGTTGTTCAGAAAAAACAGCGCTTAGGGAGTTGGCAATTCTTAATGTACCAATTAGAAGGAGAAGGGATAAGGGTGAAGGGTTGAAGGGTAAAACCCTCACCCCATTTATTCGGAGAGGCGGTTTTACCCTTCTCCCTTCCCTCTTCTCCCTTCACCATAAAATGTATATTAGTAATTTCATTCCCACTTGGTAAATTTACCGGAAGATTATGCAAACACTGACAGTGGGATTGGGAGAACGCAGTTATCCGATATATATCGGCAGTGGCTTGCTCGGCCAAGCCGGGTTGCTGCAAAGCGTTTTGCCGCGCAAGCGGGCGGCCATCGTCACCAATACCACGGTCGCGCCGCTGTATCTGGAAAAGCTCCGGCAGACTTTGCAGCATATCGGCGTCAGCAGTGTGCCGGTCATCTTGCCGGATGGCGAGGAGTATAAAAACACCGGTACGCTGAACCTGATTTACGACGCGTTGCTCACCCATCGCTGTGAGCGGACCACGCCGCTGATCGCACTTGGAGGCGGTGTGATCGGCGACATGACCGGTTATGCCGCAGCGACCTATTTGCGCGGCGTGCCGTTCATCCAGGTGCCGACCACGCTGCTCGCGCAGGTGGATTCTTCGGTGGGCGGCAAGACCGGCATCAATCATCCGCTCGGCAAAAACATGATCGGCGCTTTCTATCAGCCGCAACTGGTGCTGGCCGACATCGATACGCTGAATACCTTGCCGGACAACGAGCTTGCGGCGGGGATTGCCGAGGTCATCAAGTACGGCCTGATCCGCGACCTGCCTTTTTTCGAATGGCTGGAGCAGAACATCGAGAAGCTGCTGGCGCGCGATACTGCCGCGTTGCAATACGCGATTGCGCGCAGCTGCCAGAATAAGGCCGATGTCGTTGCGGCAGACGAACGCGAAAGCGGCGAACGTGCTTTGCTGAATCTGGGGCATACCTTCGGCCATGCGATCGAATCCGGTATGGGCTATGGCAACTGGCTGCATGGCGAAGGTGTTGCGGCGGGGACAATCATGGCGGCGGATCTGTCGCGGCGCCTGGGCTGGATCGGCGCGCAGGATGTGTTGCGCATCCGCAAATTATTCGAACGGGCAAAGTTGCCTGTCGTCGCTCCCGATCTGGGCGCTGAAAAATATCTCGAGCTGATGGGGCTGGACAAAAAAGTGGAAGGCGGGAAAATACGTTTCGTGCTGCTCAAGGAAATCGGCCGCGCCGTGGTTTATGGCGATGTGCCGGACGATTTGTTGCGCCAGACTCTGGAGGCATCGGTACGTGACTGATCTGGCGAGTTACGCCGTCAGCGAGAAGAACTCGCGCGGGCGGAAAATTGCTGAAGAGGCCCCGCAGGGGCGTAGCGAGTTCCAGCGCGACCGCGACCGTATCGTTCATTCCGCCGCCTTCCGCCGCCTCGAATACAAGACGCAGGTATTCGTGAACCATGAAGGCGACCTGTTTCGCACCCGCCTCACCCATAGCATCGAAGTCGCGCAAATCGCCCGTTCGATAGCGCGCCGCCTGAATCTGAACGAAGACCTTGCCGAGGCTATTTCGCTTGCGCATGATTTGGGGCATACCCCGTTCGGCCATGCCGGTCAGGATGCGCTGAATGCCTGCATGAAAGCCTATGGCGGCTTCGAGCACAACCTGCAATCGCTGCGGGTGGTGGACTTGCTGGAAGAACGCTATGCCGCATTCGACGGGCTGAATCTGTGTTTTGAAACCCGCGAAGGCATACTCAAACACTGCTCGGCGGGGAATGCAGCACAACTGGGCGAGCTGGGCGAACGCTTTTTGAATAACCGCCGGCCCTCGCTGGAAGCGCAGGTTGCCAACCTTGCCGACGAAATTGCCTACAACAACCATGATGTGGATGATGGTCTGCGTTCCGGACTGATCACGCTCGAACAGCTTGCCGCAGTTCCGCTGGTAGCGGAGCATCTGGAAGAGGTGCGCAGCGCCTACCCCGGTCTGGCTGGCCGGCGCGTGGTGCATGAAGCCGTGCGGCGCATGATCAATACGCTGGTATCGGATTTAATCCGGCAGAGCGAACGCAATATCGGCAACAACAGTCCTGCCACGCTGGAAGAGGTGCGCAGCGCGCCGGCGATGATTGCCTTCAGCGATGAAATGAATGAACAACAGCGTGTGCTGAAGAGTTTTTTGCACACCCATTTGTACCGCCACTATCGCGTGTTGCGCATGAGCGCCAAGGCGCAGCGCATCATCAGCGACTTGTTCGGCATATTCATGGCGGACAGCCGTCTGTTGCCGCCGCAGTTCCAATATCAGGCAGAGTCGGACCGTGCCCGTGCCGTTGCCGACTATATTGCCGGCATGACCGACCGCTACGCGATCCGCGAACACCGGCGGATTTTTGCGGTGGAAGAAGTGCCGGTCGGTTTTTAGCCGGGATACCTGCCTACGCAGTTAACGGACGGTTTGTCTCTGCATCCTGGCGTTATACCGGCGCGAAGCTGACGCGCTCGTAATCGACTCCGCGCCCCACACTCAAGACCATTTTGACGTTTTCCGCTTCGCCGCTCTGGTGCAGTATTGCGATCACGCGCCCCGCCTGGAAATAGTCACGCGGGATAATCAGGCTGGCGGGCGAATTGAGCGCCGCAACAGCCTGCAATAGAAATGCCGGGAGATATCTGTCGGATACGGACAGATTTACTCCGGTTGCACGTATGCTGACTGCCTTGGCGACGCCGGGCAGATAACGCACGCCGATTTGCAATTGCCCGGCACGCGATACGTTTGCCCAAGCGGTCACCCCCAGTATGAAAATGTCCGCATCGCTGGGCCGTAGTCCGACCAGTTGGTTGTAGTTCAGTCTGCCGCCGAAAGTGTCCTGGCGTGTGAGGCGCGCGCCCATAACGCTCTCATTGTCGAGCTGCCAGGTTTCCAGCGGGTAGCCCATCTCCAGCAGTTCCTTGTTTTGCGCATCTTGCAAAGCCTTGTCGAAGGCTTCGGCCCGGTGGAGTGAAGCGCTGTCCCTGGCAATATCCCGCGCGGGTTGTTTGAACGGCTTTCCGGACAGGTGCGCATAAATGCTTTCCGGTTTATAGCAAAGCTGGGTTTGTTTGGCGACCGGGCGCCGTTCGGTATGGCGTATATTGAGATCATCGCACCAGCACTGGTGCAGCAAAGACAGGAATTCAATGCAATCATGGCTGCTGCTATGGTCGCACAGGTTGGCCTGCCGGGGAGTCTGGCCTTGTTGCAGCAGAATAGTCTTGACGCGCAGCAGCTTGGAGAGCGGAACCATTGCCAGGTAGCGCATGCTGCTGCTGTGCGCCACTTGTTTGACGGGTTGCAAGCCCCGGGTGCTCGACAGGTCCACTGCAAGCGGAGGCGCGTCACCCTTGCTGACGGTATAACTGTGCTCCACAGTGACGGTATTGCTCCATTGCGCCAGCCAGCGATCCAGCAACTGCAACTGCGAACGGGTCAGTTCGGCGGGGCGCGCATAACAGGCGAGCAGGGTTTTGACATAGATGCTGCGGCAACTGCCGCGCGACTGGGTGGCGCTCAGCGGATCGTCCACATCCGCCTGTTGCAGGCCTTGTTCTTCGGCAAAAGCATACAGCTCATGCAGTTGATGCCATAGTTTTGGCTCGAACTCATAGCCGGTGCGCAAGTGCTCGAAGATCTCCAGCCCGCTATACAGCAGGCAGCGTTGGCACAGCAATGCGCCATGTTTGCCGAGCTGCTTGTCGCCGGCCATATAGGCTTGCAGGCAACGCTGATAGCCCAACACCATCGCCTGCCAGAGTTGCACGATGGCAACAAAAACCATTAGTTCACTTTCATTCAACGGCAGCGGCCGGGCAATCAATTTTTTGGCGTAATCGTCCTGCACATAGCCGACGGTCTCGCGCAGCAGTTCCAGCGCATTCAAACGCTCCAGTCCGCGCATCGGGTAGCGGTTGAGCTCGTTGATCTGGGTGAGCAGCAGGCTGTGCGCCAGTTGCAGGTTGGTCAGTTGCAGTTGCCCGAGCCATTGCGCGCAACCCGCCGCATCCTTGAAAACAGGATTGGCGCGATCGTCAGTGGGTTCGAGCGGCAGGGTCAGCATGGCTGTTATTTTTGTTTCAAGCTGGCGCTCTTCATCAGGAGCGCTTCCCGGTCAAGGGGGCTTGAGGGCTGTGGGCTGAGGAAAATCCCCGCCCCTGTTTTGGTTCAGCCCTCAGCACTCTAACCTCTAACCTCATAGCAACACTCTTTCAATGCCGCCATGATTCGCGTTCTGGACATAATTTTCCAGCCAGTTTGCACCGAGCAAATGCCTGGCCATTTCGACAACTATATAGTCCGGTGTCGTGCCGCTGTCGTCGTT
Organism: Gallionellaceae bacterium; assembly: GCA_019753125.1. GTDB lineage: Bacteria > Pseudomonadota > Gammaproteobacteria > Burkholderiales > Gallionellaceae > Gallionella. The sequence continues at coordinate 23,169 of JAIELH010000026.1, forward strand.
GTAACGTGACAAACCCTGATAGCAGGCCGGGCAGGAGGTGAGTATCTTGATTTCGCCGGCAAAGCCATCGGCCCGTAGCGAGTTGGCGCCTTTGCGCATTTCCTCTTCCTTGCGGAAACGCACCTGCGTGGCAATGTGCGGCAGCGCAACGCCAAAGCTGCCGGATTCTCCGCAGCAGCGGTCATTGAGCGGCACATCGGTTCCCATCAACTGGCTTGTTACTTTGAGAGGTTGATAGGTTTTCATCGGCGAGTGGCAGGGGTCGTGGTACATGTAGCGCACACCGGTGGGAGTTTCCAGTTTTACACCCTTCTCAAGCAGATATTCGTGGATGTCGAGCAGTCGGCAACCGGGAAAGATTTTTTCGAACTGGTATTTCATCAGTTGATCCATGCAGGTGCCGCACGACAGGATGATCGTCTTGATGTCGAGATAGTTCAGCGTGTTTGCGACACGGTGGAACAGCACACGGTTGTCGGTGGTAATTTTGCTGCCCTGCTCCTCATGGCCGGCGGCAGCCTGCGGGTAACCGCAGCACAGGTAACCCGGCGGCAATACGGTGATGGCCCCCATTTCATATAGCATCGCCTGTGTCGCCAATCCTACCTGGCTGAACAGCCGTTCCGAGCCGCAGCCGGGAAAATAAAATACCGCTTCGCTATTTTCGTTCAGCTTGCGCGGGTTGCGGATGATCGGCACGATGCTGCTGTCCTCGATGTCGAGCAATGCGCGCGAAGTTTTCTTGGGCAGGCCGCCCGGCATCGGCTTGTTGAAAAAGTGGATTACTTGCGCCTTGACTGGCGCGCCCCCGACGGTGGCCGGCGGGTGTTTGGTCAGGTTGCCCAGCAAGCCGAGCCGCCTGGCAATTTGATAGCCGAGGCGCTGTCCTTTATAAGCCCACTCGATCATCACCTTGCGTATCAGCTTGATGGTGGCAGGGTCGGTGCTGTTGAGGAATAACATTGAAGCCGCGCTGACCGGGTTGAATTTCTTTTTGCCCAGTTTGCGCAGGAAATTACGCATCGCTACCGACACATCGCCAAAGTCGATATCCACCGGGCAGGGGCTCTTGCACTTGTGGCAGATCGTGCAATGATCGGCGACATCGCCGAATTCGGCGAAGTGCTGTATCGAAACGCCGCGGCGCGTTTGTTCCTCATATAAGAACGCCTCGATCAGCAACGAGGTGGCGAGGATTTTGTTGCGCGGCGAATACAGCAGGTTGGCGCGCGGCACGTGGGTGTTGCATGCCGGCTTGCATTTGCCGCAACGCAAACAATCCTTGATCGAATCGGATATCTGGCCCAGCTCGCTTTTTTCCAGGATCAGGCTTTCCAGCTCCATTAAATTAAAGCTGGGGGTGTAGGCGCGCTCCAGATTGCTGCCCTTGAGCAGTTTGCCCTTGTTGAAGCGCCCTTCCGGATCGATCTGCTGCTTGTAGGCAGTAAATGCGGCGATTTCGTGCGGGTCAAGAAAATCGAATTTGGTGATGCCGATGCCGTGTTCGCCGGAGATCACGCCGCCCAGATCTTTCGCCAGTTGCATGATGCGATCCACCGCGCCATAGGCCTGTTGCAGCATCGCGTAATCGTCCGAATTGACCGGGATGTTGGTGTGCACGTTGCCGTCGCCGGCGTGCATGTGCAATGCGACAAACACGCGGCTTTTCAGCACGCCCTGATGGATCGCGTTGCACTGGTCGAGAATCGGTTGATAGGTGTTGCCGCTGAACATCTGGCGCAACGGTTCGCGCAACTCGCGTTTCCATGAGGCGCGGATGCTGTGGTCTTGCAGGGCGTGGAAGATAGAGCTGGTAGCAAGAGGCAGGGTTGGGCTACCCGCTACTGGCCACTCGCTACTGGCTGCATCAAGATTGTCCAGCAGCCACTGCCAGCGTTTGCGCACTCCGGCGAGCAGGCGTTGCGCTTCCTGCGGGCGGTTGCCGAGCAGTTCCGCATCGCCAAGCTGGGCGTCGTCCTGGTAATGCAGCGGCAATTCGCCGCTGAAGAATTCATCCAGCGCATCCAGCAGCTTGAGCTTGTTGTGCAGTGACAATTCGATGTTGATGCGCTCGATGCCGTCGCAGTAATCGCCCATGCGCGGCAGCGGGATCACCACATCTTCGTTGACCTTGAATGCGTTGGTATGTTTTGCGATCGCGGCGGTGCGCGCGCGATCCAGCCAGAATTTCTTGCGCGCCTCGGCAGATACGGCGATGAAGCCTTCGCCGCTGCGCAGGTTGGCCAGCCGCACAATCTCCGAAGCGGCGGCAGCGGCAGCATCCGCATCATCGCTCACCACATCGGCGATCAGCACCATCTTTGGGTGCGTGCCGCGTTTGGATTTGGTGGCGTAGCCCACCGCTTTCAGGTAGCGCTCGTCGAGGTGCTCCAGCCCGGCCAGGAAAACCTGGGACGGGGGAAGGGGGAAGGGCGAAGGGGGGGGGGTGCGCTTATCAAATAATGAAGTGATCTCGATGATCGCCGGCACCGCTTCGCGCACCTGGCCGAAAAATTCCAGGCACACGGTGCGCGTGTGCTTATGTGCGCGGTGCAGGATGAAACGCGCCGAGGTGATGATGCCGTCGCAGCCTTCCTTCTGGATGCCGGGCAGACCGGACAGGAATTTGTCGGTGACATCCTTGCCGAGCCCGGCCTTGCGGAATGCGCCACCGTGGATGGTCAGTATTTCCGGTTCACCGTGCGGCGTTTTGCCATCCTGCCCCAAACGGCTGATGCGGAACTGGGCGGTTTCTGCATCGTGGATTTTGCCGAGATTGTGGTTCAGGCGTTCCACCAGCATCCAGTTGCCGTCTGGCGTCACCATTTTCCACGATGCCAGGTTATCCAGCGCGGTGCCCCACAGCACCGCCTTCTTGCCGCCAGCGTTCATTGCCACGTTGCCGCCGATGCAGCAGGCGTCCGCCGAAGTCGGGTCGACCGCAAACACCAGGCCATTGTTGTCGGCCGCCTCCATCACGCGCCGTGTGACGGCGCCTGCGCCGCAGTGGATCGTGGCGTAAGGCTCTTGCAGCCCGGGCAAAACAAGAGGCTCGATCGGAGAAAGCGTGTCCAGTTTTTCGGTGTTGATGACGGCGGCATGCTTGGTGAGCGGCACTGCGCCGCCGGTATAGCCGGTGCCGCCGCCGCGCGGGATGATGGTCAGGCCAAGTTCGATGCAGGCGCGCACCAGCGGCGCAACTTCTTCTTCGGCATCGGGATGCAATACCACAAACGGATATTCCACACGCCAGTCGGTGGCGTCGGTGACGTGCGATACGCGCGCCAGCCCGTCGAACTGGATGTTGTCCTTGCGCGTGATGCGGCTCAACACGCGCAATGCGCGCCTGCGCAACTGCAAGGTGTGCTCGAATTCAGCGGAGAATTGGTCGATTGCCGCGCCGGCCAGCTCCAGCAGGCGTTTTACCTTGTCGTTGTGGTTGCGGCCGCTACGCTGAACATCGTCTTCGCCGACGTTAGTCTTCACCGCACCTTCGGTGTCCTGGCGGCGCGCTTCGATGGCATTCAGGCGGTGATGCAGCGCGCCGATCAGCGCCTCGCGCCGTTCGCGGTTGGCGAGCAGGTCGTCTTCCAGATACGGGTTGCGTGTCAGCACCCAGATATCGCCCAGCACTTCGTACAGCATTTGCGCCGAGCGTCCGGTGCGCCGCTCTTCGCGTAGCGTGTCGATGATGTCCCATGCCTCGGCGCCGAGAATGCGCAGGACGATCTCGCGGTCAGAAAACGAGGTGTAGTTGTAGGGGATTTCGCGCAAACGTGCCGTCATGGTGTTCCTTATCCAAGATGTGCATTTTACCTTAGAGTCGATTTCAGCAGGCTTCAAATTCTGATTGAAATTGGCATTAACAAGTCCTTTATGCAGCGCCCGGCTCCTGCGGATAGAATGCATGGGTATGAGCCATTCATCCGACACGACAGTACGGGTATTTTTTGCCTTATGGCCGACGGCTGCCGAATACGGTCAGATTGGTGCGTGGCAGAAACCGCTGATGAACCTGGCCGGCGGGCGGGCGATGCGTACGGATATGCTGCATGCCACGCTGGTGTTCGTCGGCGCAATCGGGCAGTCCAGGCTTGAAGCGTTGCAGCTTGCCGCGCAAGAAGTTGACGCGGCAGAGTTCGAGTTGTGCTTTGATGAGGCGCGCTACTGGGGGCACAACCATATCGTCTATGCCGCGCCCAAGCGCGTACCGCAACAACTGGTGCAACTGGTCGGCGCGCTGGAGCAGCGCTTGGCCGCGCATCATTTCAAGTTCGACCAGCGTGAACACAAGCCGCATATCACGCTGTTGCGCAACGCCCGCTGGAGCGCGCCGTTGCCGGTAATGCCGCCGGTGCGCTGGCAGATAAAGGATTTTGCGCTGGTGCAATCGGTGCAGCGGCAAGGCGCTTCCGCTTACCGGGTATTGGCGCGGTTTCCGCTGGCACAGCATTGCGCCAGCATCCTGCCATAACCCTGTTGGGCGATGGTATTATTGCGGCATCGTTAAAACACACCAAAATCAGGCTATGCCGTCGCACCAGACTAAAATTGCAGCGGAAACCGATTGCGCAACTGTCAGTTGCGAAAATTGCGGCATATTCCAGCTCTGCCATTCGGTGGGCGGGGATACGGATCTGAGTGTGCTCGATACGATCGTAAAGAGCCGCAGGACGATGAAGCGCGGGGAGTTTTTATACCGGGCGGGGGATGCCTTTCGTGCGATCTATGCGATCCGTGGCGGGGTGATTAAAACTTCCATTTTTGCCAGTGATGGCGGTGCTCAAATAACCGGCTTCCATATTGCCGGCGAGGTGCTTGGGCTTGATGCGATCACAGCCGGGCGACATGGCTGCGATGCTGTCGCGATTGAAGCAGCCAGCGTTTGCGAAGTTCCGTTTGCCCTGTTCAAGGAACTCGGTAAGGAGTTTCCGGATTTGCCGTACAAAATGCTCGAAATCATGAGCCGCGATATTCTGCATAGCCATGAACTGATGCTGTTGCTGGGCAAAAAAAATGCCGAAGAACGCCTGGCTACCTATTTGCTGAATATGTCCAGCCGCATGGCAAAGCGCAGTTTCTCGGCCACGCAACTCAATATGAACATGTCGCGCAGCGATATCGGCAATTATCTGGGAATGGCGGAAGAAACCGTATGCCGTACTTTCAGCCGCTTCCAGGAAGAAGGATTGCTTACGATACGACGCAAGCAAATCATATTAAACGACCTTGCCAGACTCAGGGCAAAGGTTTATCGTCGTTAGTGTCAGGCCGTTTTCGGCTTTAATCATCTTGAAGGAGTATTCATGAAGAAATTATTGATGGCCGCTGCGGTTTTGACCGCTCCGTTTGTTGCCACATTTGCCAACGCCGGCGACGATGTGTTGTTGGGGGAAGCGCGCAAGGTGGCCGCAACGTTGCCGCCAAAACTCCTTGCTGCGTTGCAGGAGGAAATCAACAAATCCGGCCCCGAAGGCGCGATTTCGGTCTGCAAGGAGATGGCGCCAAAAGCGGCCGGCGAAGTATCACAGCAGACCGGGTGGAAGATCAAACGGGTTAGCCTCAAAGCGCGCAACGAGTCGCGCGCGACCCCCGACGCTTGGGAGAAAGCCGCTCTCGAAGATTTCGACAAGCGCGCCGCCGCGGGCGAGCCGCCAGCCCAGCTGGAAAAAGGCGAGAAGGTCGACAATGAATACCGCTATGTCAAAGCGCTGCCGGTGCAGCCGCTCTGCCTCAACTGCCATGGGCCGGCAGATCAACTCGGCGCCGCCGTCAAGGCCGCTCTCGCGCAGCAATACCCCAATGATCGCGCAACCGGTTACGCCGCAGGCCAGATTCGCGGCGCGATCAGTGTGCGCAAACCGCTTTAACCTTCTTGTATCTTATTGGCTGCACTTGTGATGGTGCGTTCGATCCGGTTTTGCGTGCTCTTTATGAGCGCCCCGTTAAATCCGGCAAGCCGGAAAAGGTTGCACTGGTTGCCGGTACGCGCAAGTTCCAGACCATCCTGAATGCAATGGTTAAGCACAAAACCGTTGAATGAATCGCTTCATTTTGCTTGACATGAAAGACAGTTGCTGAAATTAAAGCGAACAGGGCAAATTGAAAAAAGTATTAATCACCGGTATTAATGGGCAGGACGGATCATATTTGGCAGAGCTACTTCTGTCCTGTGGATACGAAGTGCATGGCATTGTACGGCGTGAAGCCATTGAGGATGCTGCGCACCGTCTGTCCAATATCAGCCACTTATGCGACAAAGTGAAACTTCACGTTGGCTCGGTTGACAACCATCTCTCTATCTACAAAATTGTAGCGAATATTCAACCGGACGAATGCTATCACCTTGCCGCTTCAAGCTTCGTGAGCTATACGTTTGACGATGAAGCGTCGGTTGTATCAAATAACTTCACGGCCACACATGCGTTGCTGGCCAGCATCAAAGAGCTTGCGCCAAACTGCCGGGTTTATTTTGCCGGATCGAGCGAGATGTTTGGAGATGCAAGAGTCACACCGCAGAATGAGTCGACGCCCTTCAACCCAAGATCGGTATATGGCATTTCAAAATTAGCCGCGTTTCATCTGGCGAGAAGCTACCGTGAGCATCATAAATTGTTTGTGGCTGCGGGCATTCTGTACAACCACGAATCACCACGCCGGGGCTTTCAGTTTGTCACCAGGAAAATCAGCGCTACTGTTGCAAAGATCCATCTTGGGCATGCCAATTATCTGGAATTAGGGAATATAGATGCTTTAAGAGACTGGGGTTACGCTCCTGACTATGTGGTGGCCATGCATGCAATGCTTCAGCAAGATATACCCGAAGACTTTGTGGTCGCCACCGGCGCTTTGCATTCAGTCAAAGAGTTTTTGATTAAAGCCTTTGCTGTGGCCGGTCTCGACTATAAGCCTTATTTGCGCATTAAATCGGAGCATTTCAGGCAGGGTGAGGCAGTGCCTTTATGCGGCGATGCAAGCAAGGCGCGACGTTTATTGGGCTGGCGTCCTACCAAAACATTTGAACAAGTTGTAGAAGAAATGGTGCTTGCGGATATCGAACGCCTCAGAGGGAATCAATGAGAGTTCTATTCACAACACCAATTCTGGAGCACCCTGCTGCGGGAGGGCCGCAATTACGCATCGAGAACTCGATAAAGGCATTATCGAGAGTATGTGAACTCGATATTGTATACAGGGCTTCCGCACACACTGAAGCCGTTGAGAAAACCAGTAATTTTTTTCGAAACTACGCATCTGAATACAGTGTCTTGTCCAGACCAATTCCAGAAGGTTTGTTTTTTCGTGGCCTGTCATTGGCTGAAAGAGCCTTGAATCGCTTTTTCGATACAAGGACTGCCGGGCAGGCAAAGTATATTCTCGATCATATTGACCGCAGGCGGATTGATATCCTGTGGTTTGGATATGGAAATATTTCATATCCGCTGATCAAATATATTAAAGCGCGAAAGCCAAACCTGAAGGTAGTGTGCGACACGGATAGCGTATGGTCACGTTTTGTGTTGCGCGAGTTGCCGTACGCGAGCGGGTTAAGAAAATTACGAATATGGCGAACCGGGCGAAAAAAAGAGCTGGAAGAACGAGCTTGGGTAAAGCTGTGTGACGTAACCACTGCGGTGTCTGAGATTGATGCGGAATATTATAGAAGCATTGCGGATGAGCCAGGCAGGATACATTTATTTTCAAATGTGATTGATGCCGAAAATTACAAGCTGCCACCCCCGCCTCCAGCTGGTTTCAAGAAGCCATCCATTTATCTTGCCGGAAGCTTCGGCCATTACAATAGCCCCATGGATACTGCAACTCGCTGGATGCTGGAAGATATCTTTCCCCGTGTGCTTCAAAGCCATCCTGAAGTGCATTTTTATATTGTGGGCCGCAATTCGGAGCTGGGTTTTGGCCATATGAACAGCCCGCATATTACTGTTACGGGGCAACTGGAGACGGTATTGCCGTATCTTTGCAACACCGATGTTGCGCTTGTTCCGTTGAAGTTTGAATCGGGCACACGTTTCAAGATATTGGAAGCCGGAGCCTGCAAGGTGCCGCTTGTTTCGACAACTCTGGGTGCGGAGGGCATTCCTGTGCTGAACGGACGGGATATCCTGATTGCTGATGAACCGCAAGATTTTGCAAAGGCAATTGCCAGATTGCTTGACGATAAAGAGCTTGCTAAAACATTGGCGCTAAACTGCCATAATTTGGTCGACGAACATTTTAGTGTTGAATCGTTGGCTATCGAGGCGAAACATATTCTGGAATACCTGAACCGTGATTGAGCGCATCGTAAACAAGGAGCAAGAACTTGCGATTATCATCCGCCATTCCTTCCGCAAGGATGGTATCGAGTTTTTTACTCCCGGCGCCTACTCTCAGCAGATTGGTTACATGAATCGCCCGGCAGGGTATGTTATTTCACCTCATGTGCACAACCCCGTAGCACGTGAAGTTCAATATACCAAGGAGGTCTTGCTTATCAAGAGCGGCCGGTTAAGGGTGGATTTCTATTCGGAAGAGCAGGAATATCTGGAAAGCGCTATTCTGGAAACGGGTGACGTCATTATGCTTGCTTATGGCGGGCATGGTTTTGAAATGCTGGAGCCAACGGAAATCATCGAGGTCAAGCAGGGTCCCTATGCAGGCGACCAGGATAAGACACGATTCGAACCTGTTGATGCAAACGCCTTGAGAATGCGAGGAAGCAACTGAATGATCCCCGTCAATGAGCCATTATTGGACGGCAATGAAAAAAAGTATCTTCTGGAGTGCATCGAAACCGGGTGGATTTCTTCCGAAGGCCCGTTTATCAAGCGGTTCGAAGAACGGTTTGCCGCACTGGTTGGGCGCAAATACGGGATTGCCGTATGCAATGGCACGGCGGCACTTGATGCGTCAGTGGAAGCGCTTGGCATCGGGCGCGGCGATGAAGTTGTCATGCCGACCTTCACTATCATTTCATGCATCAATCAAATTGTTCGTGCCGGCGCCAAGCCCGTTCTGGTGGACAGCGATCCGCTAACCTGGAACATGGATGTCACGCAGATCGAGGCGAAGATTACGGCTCGCACCAAGGCCATCATGGCTGTGCATATTTTTGGTTTGCCGGTGGACATGGAGCCATTGTTGGAGCTTGCCCGCAAACATGGGCTGAAAGTGATCGAAGACGCCGCCGAAATGCATGGCCAGGCTTGCATGGGCAGACCCTGTGGCAGCTTTGGCGACATCAGCACCTTTAGTTTCTACCCCAACAAACACATAACGACAGGTGAGGGTGGCATGATTGTGACTGACGATCTTGCGCTTGCCGAAAAATGCCGCTCCTTGCGTAATCTCTGCTTCAAACCCGAGCAGCGTTTCGTGCATGATGAACTGGGCTGGAATCTGCGCATGACCAATTTGCAGGCGGCGCTGGGTTTGGCGCAGATGGAACGACTGGATAAATTTGTGCAGATCAAACGCCGTATGGGCGCGCGTTATACCGAGTTGCTGGAGGGTACGCCGGGTATTCAACTGCCGCTGGCGCATACCGATTATGCCGACAACATCTATTGGGTGTTCGGTATGGTGCTGGATGACAGCGTACCGTTTGATGCCAAGGAGGCAATGGCCAGATTGGGCAAGCTTGGTATTGGCACGCGCCCGTTTTTCTGGCCGATGCACGAGCAGCCGGTGTTCAGGAAAATGGGGCTATTTGCCAATATAAACTTTCCTGTAGCTGAACGCATTGCCCGGCGTGGATTTTATATTCCCAGCGGCTTGGCGCTGACTGATGAGCAAATGGAGCAATCCGCAGCAGCGGTGAAAGAAGTTTTAACTCATTGAGTTTACAAGGCTGCTGCGCATGGTTTGCTTATGCACACAGGCGCCAAGAGCAGATACTCAGTACCTTTTCCTGAATGTCTGGCTCATCACTCGGCAATGAAAAAAACTGGTGGCAGCGCAGCCATGCAATTCTCGAAAAAAGATACCAAATCAAGAGTCCAGTAGCGACGGGGCTTGCAGCATAGCGGTTAACTCTGCTCCCAGGGCAATCCGGCAGCGCGCCAGCCGCCGGTGGTATTGCGGTGCTCGTCGCTGTCTTTTTCGCCCTCGAATCCTTCCAGCACGTTGTAGCAGCCGGTATAACCGGCCTGCGTCGCGGCGATGGCTGCGGCATTTGCGCGTGCGCCACTGCGGCACATGAACAGCACCAGAGCTTCCTTTTCCACTTGCTGCTCCAGTTGGCTGAGGAAACTCGGATTGGGTTTCATGCCCGGATAGGTCAGCCATTCGATTTCGACGGCGCCGGGCACGCGGCCTACCCAGTCCAGCTCGGCGCGGCTGCGCACGTCCACCAGCTTGGCGCCGGGCGCGGATTGCAGGATTTCGTAAGCCTCATCCGGGAATAGTGCGCCCTCGTAGGGCAGATTCATTTCTTTGGCGCGTTGTTGCGCGGTTTGCAAAGTGGCAGTAATTTTTCCCATGATGTCTCTTTCTCTTGAATACGGTGGTTTTTGGATGCAGGGGTAGTGCTTAATGGAGGTTCAATGATATATCCATAAATGCTATGCTGTGACGCACCGGTACATACTAACGCAACCGACATGAAAAATCATTCCCGTCAGGCTCCTTCCGGCACCACGATCGACGCTTTTGAATCGGTGCACCCCGAGCGTTTTGCGGCCGCGCAAAAAAGTACCTGGGTAAGTATCGCGATCAATTTGCTGTTGACGTTGTTTCAGGTAGTCGGCGGGTTTTTCAGTCATTCCCAAGCCTTGATGGCGGACGGCTTGCATTCCTTGTCCGATCTGCTTTCCGATATTCTGGTGCTGTACGCGAACCGCCACGGCAACCGGCACGCCGATGAAAATCATCCGTATGGCCACGCGCGGATCGAAACCGCCGCGACGCTGATTCTCGGCGCGTTTCTGGCGATGCTCGGCGTTGGTTTGCTGGTGGCGGCGGCAATGCGCTTGCAGCATCCGGAAGCTTTACGGGCGATCAACCCGCTGGCGCTTGCCGTTGCAGTCATCGCGTTGATCGCCAAGGAAGGGATGTTCCGCTACATGCTGGCCGTGGCGCTGCGGGTGCGTTCGCAGATGCTGGTGGCGAACGCCTGGCATGCGCGCTCGGATGCGGCGTCCTCGTTGGTCGTGGTAGTCGGGATTATCGGCAATTTGCTCGGCTACACGTTCCTCGATCTGGTCGCGGCAGCCGTGGTGGGGGTGATGATCGCGCATATGGGCGGCAAGCTGGCGCTCGAGGCGATGGCGGAGCTGATCGATACCGGTCTGGGCGCCGAAGAGGTCGAGGCGATCCGCCAGACTTTGCGCGACACGCCGGGCGTGCTTGGGCTGCATGAATTGCGCACGCGCAAAATGGCCGACAACGCGCTGGTCGACGCGCACATCATGGTCGATCCGAAGATCAGCGTCTCCGAAGGGCACTACATCGCCGAGGCGGCGCGGCGGGCCGTGCTGGCCAAACATCATGTCATGGATGTGATGGTGCATATCGACCCGGAAGACGATCACAAGGCAAAGCCCAACGCGCACCTGCCCAGCCGTACGGCATTGCTCGAGCATCTTGCCACGCAGCTTGGCGATCCGGCGATAAAGGGCTGTCGCGTGATTTTTCATTATCTGGACGGCATGATCGATGCGGAAATTTATCTGCCCGCCGGGCAGCTACCTCACGAGCACGCCGATGCATTGCAGGTGCGCTGTAATAACCTGACGGTTCAAGATCCGCTGTTTCGCGCGATCCATATCCACCGCAGCCACGCACAAAATTAGTGCGCAAACAAATGCGCCGCGCCCGACTTTGGTGCAAAATATTTTGTGCGCCGGATAACGGGCTTATGGCACAATGCCGTTTTGCTTTGCGGGTGCCTTTGGCACGATATCTGCAACCAAAGATTTCAGTTGTTGGTTAGTTCGATTTGCTTATTATTTTTTGTACTTTGGGGAGAAAGTTATGTCGATGTCGGCAAATGATGTATTGAAGATGATCAAAGACCACGATGTGAAGTTCGTGGATTTCCGTTTTACCGATACGCGCGGCAAAGAGCAGCACGTCGGCGTACCCGCCAAATATGTTGGCATGGACAAGTTTGAAGACGGCCACGCCTTCGACGGCTCCTCGATCGCCGGGTGGAAGGGCATCCAGGCTTCCGACATGTTGCTGATGCCGGATCCCTCGACCGCCTATCTCGATCCGTTCATGGATGAAAACACGCTGGTGATTACCTGCGACGTCGTCGAGCCATCCGACGGCAAGGGCTATGACCGCGATCCGCGTTCGATCGCGAAGCGCGCCGAAGCGTACCTGAAATCCAGCGGCGTCGGCGACACCGCTTTTTTTGGCCCGGAGCCGGAATTTTTCATCTTCGACTCGGTGAACTGGCATGTCGACATGTCCGGCTGCTCGTTGAAGATCAACTCCGAAGAGGCTGCATGGGCAACCGGCGAGAAGTTTGACGGCGGCAACACCGGGCATCGCCCGATGGTCAAGGGCGGCTACTTCCCGGTTCCACCGGTCGACAGCCTGAACGATATCCGCGCCGCGATGTGCCTGGCTTTGGAAGATATCGGCATCGAAGTCGAAGTGCATCACCACGAAGTGGCGACAGCCGGCCAATGCGAGATCGGCACCAAGTTCAACACCTTGGTGCGCCGCGCCGACCAGACCCAGGCATTGAAATACGTCGTGCACAACGTCGCGCACCAATACGGCAAGACCGCGACCTTTATGCCCAAGCCCATCGTCGGCGACAACGGCTCCGGCATGCATGTGCACCAGTCGATCTGGAAAGACGGCAAGAACACGTTCGCAGGCAACGGCTACGCCGGCCTGTCCGAGACCGCGCTGTTCTACATCGGCGGCATCATCAAGCACGCCAAGGCGCTGAACGCGATCTGCAACCCCGGCACCAACTCTTACAAGCGTCTGGTTCCGCACTACGAAGCGCCGGTCAAGCTGGCTTACTCGGCGAAAAACCGTTCCGCTTCGATCCGCATTCCGCACGTAGCCAGCGACAAGGCGCGCCGTATCGAGACCCGTTTCCCGGATCCGACCGCAAACCCGTATCTGTGCTTTGCCGCGCTGATGATGGCCGGTTTGGACGGCATCCAGAACAAGATTCACCCCGGCGATCCGGCCGACAAGAATCTGTACGATCTGCCGCCTGAAGAGGACGCAAAGATTCCAACTGTATGCGCATCGCTGGATGAGGCGCTGGCTCATCTGGACAAGGATCGCGAGTTCCTGACACGCGGCGGCGTGTTCTCGAGCGACTTCATCGATGCCTTCATCGCCTTGAAGATGGAAGAGGTCAACAAGATTCGCATGACCACGCATCCGGTCGAATTCGACATGTACTACAGCATCTAAGCATCACGCAAGACAAAACAAAAACGGGGCTGATGCCCCGTTTTTGTTTATTGCGCCGAATTGTAATTGTTTGTGCGTGCGGAGCGCTTGGCCTATACTTGCCGCATCACCTTGAGGAAGAACAGACATGAAACTTCGATATTTGTTTGCCATGTTATTTTGCCCGATGTTTGCGCAGGCGGAAATCTACAAGGCTGTCGATGCGGATGGGCACGTCACTTATTCCAGCACGCCGATCAAGGGCAGCAAGAAAATCATCCTGGAACCGCTTTCGACCACGCTTCCGCCGGGACACGCACGCTCTGCAACTTCACCGGAGGGCTTCCCGAAGGTGGATGGCGCAACCCAGAAGGGACGCGACGAGACGCGCCGCAGGATTCTGCAGGACGAATTGAGCAGTGAGGAAAAACTGCTTGAAGAAGCCAGAAAAAACCTGAAGAGTGCCGAGGAAAACCCGGAAGTATTCAAGGTGGTTGTCGGCAAGAAGCCCGATGGCTCGCCGGTTACCGAGACGCGGCGCAATGTTGCCAAGTACGATGAAAAAATAAAGCTGTTGAATGAACAGGTCGATTTGCATCAGAAAAATATTGAAGCCCTCAAGACTGAGCTGTCCAAACTCAAGTAAGGGCTCGTAAATGAATAACATGGGCTTACGTTGCAACGTATTCGGGATGAGTGCAAGGCGCGAAGCGCAGCGAATGGTCGTTCCATTCGCAAGCTTCGCAACACCGCAATCGCCCGAATACGCTGCAACCCTCCGGGCTGGGGTCGCTTTGGGCTCATCCCTATGTTGCGAGCCGCTTGTTGTGAATGACACAACCGCGCGTCTCGCGCCTTGGTCTGCGCCCAAAGCGACCCCAGCGTAAGCCCATGTTATTCATTTACGAGCCCTAACTTCCACTCTGGCATGTTTTCTGCATTACAAGTAGAGTATGCCTGATTTTCATCTTCTTGCTCTTGAACACCTCGATACGGCAGTCATCCTGCTGGATGAAGCGTCGCGTATCGTCTACCTCAATCCGGCCGCAGAGCATCTGTTTGACATAAGCGGCAAAAATTTGTTGGGGCATCCGGTTGATCAGGCGTTCACACACGCCGAGCAACTGTCCAGCGCGATGCGCCAGGCGATAAGCAACAACGCCAGTTATATCGAGCATGACCTGACGCTTGGCACGCATGCGCACGGCAAATTGCATCTGCGTTGTGCGGCAACGCCGCTGCAATATTCGGAACATTATTTGCTGCTGGAGTTTCATCCGATAGACCGGCCGCTGAAGCTGGCGCGCGAAGAGCAGATGCTGGATCAGACGCAGGCCAACCGCCTGCTGCTGCGCAATCTGGCGCACGAGATAAAAAACCCGCTGGGCGGCATACGCGGCGCGGCGCAGTTGCTCGAACAGGAACTGGAAAAACCGGCATTGCGCGAATATACCCAGGTCATCGTGCAAGAGGCAGACCGGCTGCGCTCGTTGATGGAGAAGCTGCTCAGCCCGCAAAATGCATCGCACTATAGCGCGCTCAATATCCACGAAGTCATGGAGCGGGTGCGCAGTGTGGTGCTGGCGGAAATGCCGGCGGAGCTTGAAATACAGCGCGACTACGACATCAGCCTGCCGGCGCTGGTCGGCGACAAGGAGCAACTGATACAGGCGATGCTCAACATCGTGCGCAACGCAGCACAAGCGATGCAGGGCAGCGGCACCATCACGCTGCGCACCCGCATCGCGCGCCAGGTGACGCTGATCAAGCGCCGCCACCGGCTCGCGGTGATGGTGCAAATTATCGATAACGGCCCCGGCATCCCCGTGGAATTGCAGGACAAGATTTTTTATCCGCTGGTATCGGGGCGTGCCAACGGCCACGGCCTGGGGTTGACACTGGCGCAGGACTACGTCAGCCAGCATCACGGCACGATAGAATTCGACAGCGAACCGGGGCGCACGTGTTTTACCGTGCTGCTTCCT
Source organism: Gallionellaceae bacterium (assembly GCA_019753125.1). Classification (GTDB taxonomy): domain Bacteria; phylum Pseudomonadota; class Gammaproteobacteria; order Burkholderiales; family Gallionellaceae; genus Gallionella. The sequence goes on from JAIELH010000026.1 coordinate 38,522, forward strand.
CTTCCATAAAGGTAAATGAATATGCAGCCCGTTTGGATCATAGACGACGACCGCTCGATACGCTGGGTGCTGGAAAAATCGCTGGCGCGCGAAGGTATTGAGTTCAAGAGCTTCGCCACTGCCGATGACGCATTGCGCACGCTGGATAGCGACGTGCCGCAAGTGGTGGTCAGCGACATTCGTATGCCGGGCAGTTCTGGGCTGGATTTCCTGCAAGCGCTGCATCAACGCCACCCGCTGATCCCGGTCATCATCATGACCGCATACTCCGATCTGGAAAGCGCCGTTTCGGCATTCCAGGGCGGTGCGTTCGAGTACCTGCCCAAGCCGTTCGACATCAATCACGCAGTGGAGCTGATTCGCCGTGCAATTGAGCAAAGCAGGCGCAAGTCGGATGAAGTAACGCAAGTTGAGGCGGTCGCCGACATCCTCGGCCATGCCCCCGCGATGCAGGAGGTATTCCGCGCGATCGGCAAGCTGTCGCAATCGCAGGCGACCGTGCTGATCAACGGCGAATCCGGCACCGGCAAGGAGCTGGTCGCGCGCGCGCTGCACCGCCACAGCCCGAGAGCCGGCAAGCCGTTCATCGCGATCAACACCGCCGCCATACCCAGGGACTTGCTCGAATCCGAATTGTTCGGCCACGAGCGCGGCGCGTTCACCGGCGCGGCGGCGACGCGGCGCGGGCGCTTCGAGCAGGCTGAAGGCGGCACGTTATTCCTCGACGAAATCGGCGACATGCCCGCCGAACTGCAAACCCGTTTGCTGCGCGTGCTGTCCGACGGCAACTTCTACCGCGTCGGCGGCCATCAGCCGATCAAGGCCAATGTGCGCATCATCACCGCGACGCACCAGAATCTCGACGAACGCGTCAAACAGAACCTGTTCCGCGAAGACCTGTTCCACCGCCTGAACGTGATCCGGCTGCGCCTGCCGCCGCTGCGCGAACGGCGCGAGGACATCCCGTTGCTGGCGAAACACTTCCTGCAGAAAAGCGCGCGCGAACTGGGTGTCGAGCAAAAGCATTTCAGCGCGCAGGCGTTGCGGCATCTCAGCGCGCAAGACTTCCCCGGCAACGTGCGGCAACTCGAAAATCTCTGCCACTGGCTGGCGGTGATGACACCCTCGCAAATGGTGGAAATCGCTGACCTGCCGCCGGAATGGCGCGGCGAACATGCCGCCGGCATGGCCGCGGCAAGCGGCGACTGGAGCGCTGCATTGGCGCAGCAAGCCGCCCAGGCGCTGCAACGTGGCGACGAGCGCATCATGGATACCTTCACCGCACAGCTCGAACGTACGCTGATCCTGCAGGCCTTGCAACACACCAACGGGCGGCGCATCGAAGCCGCCGCACTGCTCGGCATCGGGCGCAACACCCTGACGCGCAAGATTCAGGAGCTGGGCTTGGCTAATCAAAAAACCGGCAGCGAAGAGTGAGTGTTGCGTGAACAGTGTAATTTGCTGGAACAGATTTATTGGCGATGATAAATGCGCACTCCGTGCGATGAGCAGCCGTTCGCTCAATTGATTTCCCATAGGGGGTCAAAAAAACGGCTGCGGTGCATTTCATCTATATCTTTCGGTCTATTGACCGGGAGTTTGCCAAGGGGTAGGGTGCGGTGCAGTGAGCCGGGGCGACCGACAGAGCGGTAACGTGCCTAGCAGTGGAGATGCCGTGTATCCATCTATAGACACAGAACTCCACCTATGGCAACAAATGCCTATAGGTGGGTATTTTTCGATGATGTATATTTTACGTTGGGCATCGTCATTGGGGTTGTGAAGATTCATTACTTGGAGAAATAAATGCGTACGTTGATTATCGTAATTTTTGCTGTGCTGCTCGTCGGATGTGCGAACACCACACAGAGATACGGAATTTCTACAGAGAACAACCAAATCCTGAGAGGTATTGAAAGTCCGCATCAAATTAAGGTTGGTGTATTTACCAGCTCTGGGCCAAACAGCGCGACAATTAATTGCCGTAGCGTGCGTCCACTTATCGTACCATCATCATCCTATGAGTCCTATATCAGGGAGGCACTGATTGACGAGCTAAAGCTATCTGGTCTCTATTCAGACACCGCTAGCACCGAGCTTACAATGCACTTTGAAAAAATTGATTTCAGCTCCGCGCTGACTGGCAATTGGGTAATTAGCGCGCAGTTCGCTGTTGCAGGAAAATCATCTTTTACGATAACGAGCAACTATGGAATTCCTGACGTAAACTTCGGGCCAGACCTTGCTTGTTCAAATACAGCGTCAGCATTTGTACCGGCAGTTCAAAACTTCCTGAAGACCTTATTCCTCGACCCACGGTTCAAGGAGGCTATTCTTGGCTCCGGCAATTCCAAGTCGGCATCTACTACTCGGTAAAGTAGTTTCGATGCCCAACCCTACATTCGATCGGGGCAGGCCAGAAGCGGCCTGCCCCTCAATTTGAACGCCGGGCTTTAGAATGCAATTGTCACAATTCCGCGCCAAATTTCTGCTGACTACTTTGCTACAATTTCTGATCCATGCAAACGATGCCGCTGCGAGAGGCGGATACACCGGCACTTGTCGTGGCCCTGAAAATGAGTGTGGTGGTAGTGCAATTATCGGCTTCAGTTTCATTGCTTTTGTAGCCATCTATTTTAAGGTTTTGGGTAAGCGCCCAGCGAAGGACTGTCCAGGCTTCTTTCTCATACTGATTTTCATGGGCATTTCAATTGCGCTCGCTTTCGTTACAGTTATAATTGCTTCAAGCGTTGTTGGGCTTTCGTTGCTTTGGGCGTGGCTACTGGGTGGTATATCCTGCTTTACTTCGTTTGCTTATCTGCTTAACCTCTCATTCACAAAATGACACAGTTGCCCAACCCATCAGTCAAGCGGGACTGAAGCGGCCTGCCCCTCAATTTGAACGTTGGGCACTATCTAATGAGAAAAGGGGACGCTATGAGCTTAGATAACGTATCGAAATTATTTGGAATAATTTCTTCTCTTGTTGCGGTGGTCGCACTCCTTTGGAATGTTCATGTCTTTCAGGCAACAGCTAAGAGTAATGAGGAGGTGTTGCGCTCAACAGTTGCACAGCAACAAGAGTCAGCAGCAGTCGAGTTGCACAATAGCTACCTAAATCTTGTATTTCAAAATTCGGCTTTTGCGTTCGAGAAGCAGAATGTTGCAGACCTCCCACCTGAGAAACAACAACGCTACATATTGTTTGCAATAGCCACTGTCAGAGTCGCAGAACGACTTTACTCGCTCACGAAGGGAAATCCGCTTTGGAATCGCTCTATTGATGAAATGCTCTCAAATCATCTTGAGTTCATAGCCACAAATTTTTCCTGCAGCGATTTTAGTCCAGAATTTGGTGCTTACCTAAAAAAGAGGGTCAACAACCTTGCTTGCAAATAGCCTTTGCCCAACCCGGCAGTCGAGAGGGGCTGCGCAAAAGCGCGCAGCCCCTCACTTTTACGTTGGGCATCACTACAATTCACCTTAACAAATTTGGAGCGTATTCATAATGACGACACGACACGACACGGAAACTGAATATGAGAGAAATCAGCGATTCAACTCCCTCGTGTCTTACCTTCATTCGTTCCGATACAGAAACATTCTGACGCTGTTCAAGGCCATTGCACGAGAAACAGACGGTAAGCCGATTAAAGTCATCGATATTGGTTGCGCTCATGCCAAATTGTTCTCGGTACTCAATGAACGCTTCGATATTGACTATACGGGTATTGAAATTAACTCTGTTTTTGTCGAGGCTGCGCGCTCAAGATACGCCGGAGACCCGAACTTTCGTGTGATACACGATTCCGCCGCAAACGCTTTAGCGAATTTGAAGCACGCCGACATTATTGTCGCTTTGGAAACACTCGAACATATACCGGAACATGATGTGGTACGAATTATCGAGGCTGTTGCTGCTGCTAAACCACGACTTTTCGTATGCTCGGTGCCGGTAGAAATTGGCCCGGCCATTTGGCTAAAGAATGTTGGCTCTCTCGTTACCGGCTATATGCGCCATAAGGAATATCGCTGGTCTGAGACATTTTGGGCTGGGCTATATCAACTCGATAGGTTGCCGCCGCATGATACCGGCCACAAGGGCTTTGATTGGAGGTGGTTGGCACAGACAATTCATCACAATATGAAGATCAAAGAGACCCGTTGCTTCCCATTGAGCCTATTGCCTGCTGCGGTTGCCTTTTCAGTATTCATGATCGCAGAGCCGAGGGAGCAGTGATGCCCAACCCGGTGGTCAACCGTACCTTTCGCATAAAGCCGCGCAGCGCCGGTTAGCTCTCGTTAGGGATACGCTGAACAAGCCCCGATTTTCGACAGCTATTCGGCGCATCCGGTTTTTCATGTTGATACTTTTTCTACAGCTTCGTTAGCGGCCGAACCAAGACAACTGGGAAAGCCAAGAGTAAAATGCCTTAGTCTCAGCCAAAGGAGTATTCACCATGTCTGCATTGCTAGTCGAGTTAGAGAAACAAGCATGTTCACTTTTGCCTGAAGAGCGAGCACATCTTGCTGAGGTTCTGCTTGAGTCACTACATGACTCCCACCTGTCCGAAATCGAAACAGAGTGGGAACGAGAAATTGAGAAGCGTGTCGCCGCTTTCGACAGGGGGGAACTACAGATCTATCCGGCAGAGGATGTGTTTGCTGAAGCAAGGCGCATGACCCAGTGAAGCGAGCACGTTTTGTCGCAGAAGTTCGCCAAGAATTTCTTGCTGAGGTCGCTTATTACAACGAAGCACAACCGGGCTTAGGAAAGCGCTTTACCAAAGCCGTCGAAGAAGCAACTGTCCGAGCATTGACTTTCCCGCTATCAGGGACACCATCAGCTTCAAATACGAGGCGCGTTTTTCTCAAAGGGTTTCCTTTCTCGCTTTTCTACCGGCAAGAGGGCGAAGGTATAGTCGTTTTTGCAGCTTCACATAATTCTCGTAAACCCCGTTACTGGGTCGGTCGTACCCGTGGCCGCTAACCCGGCGGTAAGGTAACGAAGTTTTGCATTACGACATTTCCACATTTTTATTTCATTTACACCATCAACACTGGCATTTTGCCGGGCGGATCAGGCTTAATTGATCCCTTTCATGCATCAAACGCATTCTTGATCCATTGCATCTGTTTGCCCTGCGCGTCATCGGTCAGCACGACATCGAAGCGGCACTGTGGTGTGTTGGCGAGGGTGGAAAGATACTGTTGTGCGGTGCGGATGATGCGCTGTTGTTTGCGGGTGTCGATGCTGGCCGCCGCGCCGCCGAAATCCGCATTGCGCCGCAGGCGCACCTCGACGAATACCAGTACCGCACCGTCGCGCATGATCAGGTCGATTTCGCCGAAACGGCTGCGGTAATTCTGCGTGACCAGATTCAATCCGTGTTGCCGCAAGTACTGCGCCGCCTGCTGTTCGGCCTGCGCGCCGGTGCCGTTCATGGCTTCCCGGCTGGCTGTTCGGGAAATACCGGCGCTACAGATACGGGTTGCATGTTGTCGGGTTGTGCCTGCCCCTGGGAGAAGCTCGCCGGAGCTCCAGCACGCTGAAAGTGGCGACCGCGAAGCTGTATGTTTCCGGTTACCCCGTCCAGCGGCAGAGCGTCATGGACTTTATCGGTTAGCAGCAATTGAATCAGCCGGAATGCGTCGATGCCGAGCGCATAAAGCCGTTCGCGCTCTGCGGGAAGCGGCGGATTGGCGCGCGGGTAAATCATCACCGCCGGGTGGTCGGCTTGCAGCAACCAGGGCATGTCGACAAAATGGACGCCATTCAAATCATAATTGGTCAGCGGATTGTGGTTGCCGGCAAAGATTTGCGAGGTGGCGTAGATCGGCAATTTGCCCGGCAAATAAGGGCGGATCAGGGTGGCTTTGCCGGTATCGACGGCTAGAAATACCGCTGTGCCGGACTGGTTGTTGATACCGGCGAGCGCAACGCGGTCTCCGTTGAATTCGATTCCTTGCAACAGCGCCCCGCCGGATGCGCGCCATTCATCCTCGAAAGCCAGTTGCAAACGATGGGATAACTGTGTGCCGGCGGCGATGACGATGGCCTGATGCAGGCCATGCTGCGCGGCCAGTTGCGCGGCTTGCCGCGCTTCTGCTTCCACATCCATGCCGAAAAAGTACAAGCGTCCGGCCGCTTCACTATCCGTGATATTCAGTGCGAGGGTCGGCACCGGGATATCTTTTTCTGCCGCCAGCGTGTTGACGCCATTGCGTGTCAGCGGGCCGGCTATCGCACGGGCGCCGCTGGCGACGGCCAGGCGATATAACGCAACGATGTCGTTGCTCTCATCGAAGCATCCATATACGCGTACCGGCAGGCCTTGCAAATCCTGACCGGCCGCCGCCTGGAATCCCTGCTCCACCGCTTCGGCGGCCGAGCCGAAGATTGCCGACTTCAGCGGCAGCAACAGCGCGATGTGCGGCACGGGTTTTTCGTTGCCGGGAACGAGCGGCATGACAGCCGCATCGGTGGCGCAAGCAAAACCGCTCACGTATAGTGCCAAGAGAACCGATAGCCCCAGAAAATCCGATAACCAGAGGAACACACGTTGCATAACGAACGACCGCAAAAACTGGAACCCGCATTATATGTAGTTGCCACCCCGATTGGTAATTTGCGCGATATCACGCTGCGCGCGCTGGATGTGCTGGCGGCGGCTGACGTGGTCGCGGCGGAAGACACGCGCAATACCGCCCATCTGTTGACGCATCACGGCATCGGCGCAAGCCGGCTGATGGCGGTGCATCAGCACAATGAACGCGGCGCTGCGGAAAAAATCGTCGCGTTGCTGCAGGCGGGACAAAGCGTCGCATTTGTCAGCGACGCGGGCACCCCGGCCGTCAGCGATCCGGGCGCATTGCTGGTGCAGGCCGTGCTGGCGGCGGGCCTGCGCGTCATTCCGATTCCCGGCGCGAGTGCCGCAATCGCGGCACTGTCGGTCTCCGGGCTGAATCATCCGCATTTCCTGTTCTATGGCTTCCTGCCGAACAAGTCCGCCGCACGGCGTACGGTTCTGGAATCCTTGCGCGACCATCCCTGCACGCTGGCATTTTACGAAGCGCCACACCGCATCGTCGAATGCGTGGCCGACCTGCATGCGGTGCTGGGCGGCGAGCGGCAGATCGTGCTGGCGCGCGAGATCACCAAGCTGTTCGAAACGATTCATGCCTGCCGCCTGGCCGATGCCGAGGCCTGGTTGCTGTCCGACAGCAACCGGCAGCGCGGCGAGTTTGTCGTGCTGGTTTCCGGTGCGGGACCGCAACCAGGTTTGCCTGCCGAGGTAAGGCGCATTCTCGAAGCGCTGCTCGGAGAATTGCCGCTCAAACAGGCGGTGCAGCTCGCCGCAAAAATCAGCATGGCCAACCGCAACGACCTGTATCAACTGGCGCTGGAAATAAAAGATTCACGGCAGCCATAGCGTCCTCAGAACTTATGTGGGATGCCATACAGTATTGACAGTATTTCGCAAAACGCGGAAACTGTGCGCCATAACCAGCGACTTAACGAGTGTTGTTTGCTCACCTAGTCAGATGGCCAGTAGCTCTATCAGTAGTTCATTAGTGCCGATTTGACATCAGCTTGCGGGGCACTTAAAAGATTCCAGCTAAAGCGAGGCAACCCGTTTTGGCACAAGCTGAACGGGTTTTGTTTTTGGGATAGACATTTTGAACGCATCGAATAGTATTGGTATCGTGACAGCGCAGCGTGTGCGATTCGACACCCCGCTGGTCTTCCGCAGCGGTGCGGTGTTGCCGCGCTACGAGCTGGCGTATGAGACCTATGGCAAGCTGAATGCCGGCAAGAGCAATGCGATCCTGATTTGCCATGCGCTGTCCGGACATCATCATGTGGCCGGCTATTACGCGGATGACCCGGCGAACACCGGCTGGTGGGACAACATGGTGGGGCCGGGCAAGCCGATCGACACCGATAAATTCTTTGTGATCGGGGTGAACAACCTCGGTGGCTGTCACGGTTCGACCGGGCCATCCTCGATCAATCCGGAAACAGGCAATCAATATGGCGCAAGCTTTCCGGTCATCACGGTGGAAGACTGGGTGGAGTCGCAGGCGCGTCTTGCCGACTTGCTCGGCATCCGGCAATTCGCCGCAGTGATCGGCGGCAGTCTGGGCGGCATGCAGGCGTTGCAATGGTCGCTGGCTTACCCGGAGCGGGTGCGGCATGTCTTCGCGATCGCCGCCGCGCCGCGCCTTACCGCGCAGAACATCGCGTTCAACGACGTGGCGCGCAATGCGATCCTGACCGACCCGGATTTTCATGGCGGCGATTATTACCAGCACGGTGTGGTGCCGACGCGCGGGCTGCGCCTGGCGCGCATGCTGGGGCATATCACTTACCTGTCCGACGATGCGATGGCCGACAAGTTCGGGCGCGGGCTGCGCGCCGACAAATTCGGCTATAACTACGACATCGAATTCGAGATCGAGTCCTATTTGCGTTATCAGGGCGACAAATTTGCCGCCTATTTTGACGCCAACACCTATTTACTGATGACCAAGGCTCTGGATTATTTCGACCCGTCGCATGATTTCGGCGGCGATTTGAACCGGGCGTTTTCCCGCGCGCAGGCGAATTTTCTGGTGATCTCGTTCACCACCGACTGGCGCTTCTCGCCACAGCGTTCGCGCGAAATCGTGCGCCCGTTGCTGCACAATCGCCGCAATGTCAGCTATGCGGAAATCACCTCCACGCATGGGCATGATTCCTTTCTGATGGAGCATCCGCATTATTTCGACGTGATGCGCGCCTATCTCGACAACGTAGCCAGCGAGTGCTGCAAATGAACCCGAACGACATCGCCAAACTTGCGATAGCCCGGCCCGACTTCGCCGCGATCGCATCCTGGATACCCAAGGGCGCATCGGTGCTCGACCTCGGCTGCGGTGACGGCAGTCTGCTGCGCTACCTCAAGGAAACACGCGCCGTCAGCGGCTACGGCGTAGAGATCAGCGACCTCGATATCGTGTCGTGCATCGCCAACGGCGTGAACGTGATCCAGAACGACCTCGAGTCCGGTTTGTCCGATTTCGAAAGCGGCTCGTTCGACTTCGTGATGCTGTCGCAAACGCTGCAAGCGACGCGCCATACCGAGCCGTTGATTCAGGAGATGCTGCGCGTCGGACGCGAAGGCATCGTCAGCTTCCCCAACTTTAGTTACTGGCGCAACCGCCTCAGCGTGCTGCTCGGCAACATGCCGGTGTCGAGCGAATTGCCCTACCAGTGGTATGACACGCCGAACGTGCATCTGTGCACGCTGAACGATTTCGAAACATTCTGCCGCGACCATCGCGTCGCGATACTCGAACGGCGCGTGATGACCGGCGAGCGCGAAATAAGCGTGCTGCCGAATCTGCTCGGCAGCACGGCGGTGTACCGGTTTCAGCGTGGGTTGTAGAGGTGCGATAAATGGGACTGATCAATCCGCTGGCTGAAAACCTGATTCCAAAAATGAAAGCCCCCAATAAAATGGGCTTCCAGCCATGAGCATAATTACTTCATCAGCCGACAACCGCTATCAAGATTTCCTGCGCGACATCAAAACGCAGGTTGCCCAGAGCCGGATCGGTGCAGCGCGGGCGGTCAATCGCAGCCTCATCGGACTGTACTGGTCGTTGGGCAAAATGATTGTGGAGCGGCAAGAAGAGTTGGGCTGGGGGAGTGCGGTGGTCGATCAACTCTCTGCCGATTTGCGCAATGAGTTCCCCGATATGAGCGGGTTTTCACCGCGCAACCTTTGGGACATCAAGCGTTTCTACGAAACCTATGTCAGCGCGCCCGAATTTCTGCGACAGCTTGTCGCAGAAATACCCTGGGGGCAGAACATCCTGATCTTTCAACGGGTAAAAAACGAAGCTGCGCGCCGCTACTATCTGGAAGCCACCGCCCGGCTGGGCTGGACGCGCAATGTACTGCTTAACCAGATCAAGGCCGGGGCGTATCAAGCAAGCCTGCAAGACAAAACACACAACTTTCCCGCTGTGCTGCCTCAGCACTTGGCCGAACAGGCAGATGAGGCGCTGAAAAGCCGTTATAGCCTGGAATTCCTTGGTATCAATCAAACTGTGCACGAGCGCGAGCTGGAGAAACGGCTCATCGCCCGGCTCAAGGATTTTATGATTGAACTGGGTTATGGCTTTTGCTTCGTCGGCAGCCAATACCGGCTCACGCTGAGCGAAAACGAATATTTTATTGATCTGCTGTTCTACCACCGCTTCCTGAAATGCTTGGTTGCGGTCGAACTTAAGACCGGGCGCTTTCGCCCCGAATATGCGGGTAAGATGGACTTCTATCTCGAAGTACTGAATGAAAAAGAGCGCGCGCCGGACGAAAACCCCGCCATCGGCATCATCCTGTGTGCGGAGCGCGACCAACTGGAAGTCGAGTTCAGCCTGAAGTCCAAAGCGAATGCAATCGGCGTGGCAACTTACCAGCTCTACCCCAAATTGCCCAAAGAATACCAAGGCCGTTTGCCGACCGAGGAAGACTGGCAACGCCTGCTTGAATCGGCGCGAAATTCGGAATCCACAACATGAGCGCGCAAATACGATTGCTTGATCACGAGACAGCCTGCGCATGGATATTAAGCGGCAAGCGGGAGTCATCGTGCGGTAAGCTGTAGAGCGCGCCATACCTGCGGCGGCGTTTATATAAACAGGCGGAATGAAAATAATGCTGGCCCCTTTGCCCCATCACGACTACCGCACCAACATCCACCACACGCTGAAAAAGAAGCCGCTGCGCTTCGAGGATTTGCAGGAATTCATCGCCTGCTACAACCCGCTCAACCGCTTTGATCGCAAGGAAGGCTGGAACGAGGCCACGAACCCCGAAGGGCGCTGGCGCAAATTCAGCTACGAGCAAATCATTGCGCGCGACAAGACCAGCCTGGATATTTTCTGGTTGAAGGACAAGAGCCTTGCCGATCTGGATAACCTGCCGGAACCGGATGAGCTTGCACTGGAGATCATCGATAACCTGGAGGCCGGGCCGGACAGTTTCAGGACGGTTGTTGCGGCGCTGGAGTAATGGCAAGCATGCCCATCTGGCAACAACTCTTCACGCGCCGCATGCTGATCTGCGTGTTCACCGGTTTCGCCTCCGGTCTGCCGCTGTATCTGCTGTTTAATCTGATACCCGCCTGGTTGCGCAGCGAGCACGTCGATCTTAAAACCATCGGCCTGTTCGCGCTGATCCAGTTTCCCTATACGTGGAAATTCCTGTGGTCGCCGCTGCTGGACCGTTACGTGGTGCCAGTGCTCGGGCGGCGGCGCGGCTGGATGCTGCTGACGCAGATCGGGCTGTTGCTGGTGATCGCGCTGCTCGGCGGATTCTCGCCGCAGCACAGCCTGTCTTCGATCGTGCTGCTGTGCACGCTGCTCGCCTTTCTTTCCGCGACGCAGGATATCGTGCTCGACGCTTTCCGCCGCGAGCTGCTCTCCGATGCCGAGCTGGGGCTGGGCAACGCGGTGCATGTCAATGCATACCGCATCGCCGGGCTGGTTCCTGGTTCGCTGTCGCTGATTCTGGCCGACCATTTGCCGTGGGATATGGTGTTTATCATCACCGCGCTGTTCATGCTGCCCGGCATCGCGATGACGCTGCTGGCGAATGAGCCGCAGGGGGCGATTGCGCCGAAGACGCTGCGCGAGGCGGTGGTCGAGCCGTTCCGCGAATTCGTCGGGCGGCAGGGCTGGCAAGGTGCGCTGCTGATCCTGGCATTCCTGCTCTTCTACAAACTCGGCGACAGCCTGTGCACCGCGCTGGCCACGCCGTTTTATCTCGACATGGGATTCACCAAATCGCAGATCGGCCTGATCGCGAAGAACGCCGGGCTGTGGCCGGCGGTAATCGGCGCACTGCTCGGCGGCGTCTGGATGCTGAAGCTCGGCATCAACCGCGCGCTGTGGCTGTTCGGCGTCGTGCAAGTCGTGTCGATATTCGGTTTCTACTGGCTGGCGCTGCAAGGGGTGCAGGCTGAAGTCAGCGCGGCGCATCTGACCCAGCTCGCGTTCGTGATCGGGCTGGAAGCGTTCGGGGTCGGCCTGGGTACGGCGGCCTTCGTCGCCTACATCGCGCACACCACCCATCCTTCCTACACCGCCACGCAGTTCGCGCTGTTCACCAGTCTCGCCGCCGTGCCGCGCACCTTCGTCAATGCGACGGCTGGCTGGCTGGTAGAGCAGATGGGCTGGAGCGGTTTCTTCCTGCTGTGCGCGGCACTGGCGATACCGGGGATGCTGTTGCTGCTGAAGGTCGCGCCGTGGAATAGTGTTGCCCGAAGCGAGCCAGTGACCTAAAACGGCTGGGATAACCGATGAAGCATTTCCTGATGTGCGAGCCGAGATTTTTTGAAGTGTGCTATGTGATCAATCCCTGGATGGAAGGCAACTTGGGGCAGGTGAACAAGGCGCTGGCGCAACAGCAGTGGGAAAATCTGTATGGCATTGTGAAAAGACTGGCATCGGTCAGCCTGATCGAGCCTGTTGCCGGACTGCCGGATATGGTGTTCACCGCCAATGCGGGACTCGTCCGCAAAAATGAAAATGGTACAAAAGATTTCATCGTCTCATCATTCCGCCATGCCGAGAGGCAACCGGAAGCAAAGCGGTTTGAAAAATTCTTTTCCTCCCATGGCTACAGGGTGCGGCATCTTCAGGCAAACACGCTATTCGAAGGTGCGGGGGATGCACTGTTCGATTCGCGGGAGAGGTTATGGGTCGGTTCTGGAATCAGGAGCGATTCACATGCGCTGCATGAAATTGTCGGTGCGCTCGATATCGAAGCCTATGCGCTTGAGCTCATCGACCCCCGCTGGTATCACCTCGACACGGCGTTTTGTCCGCTGCCGGAAGGACGGATCATCGCCTATGAAAAAGCGTTCGCCGGGAACAGCGTGGCAACCCTTAACGATATCTTCGGTGAAAACATCATCTGGGTCTCTGAATTCGACGCCAGAAATTTCGCCTGCAACGCGATCTCCATCAAGCGGAGCGTCATCATGCATCATGCCTCGGCAGAGCTGAAATTCGCATTGGCACAACACGGCTTAGAAGTCATCGAGATAGATGTTTCCGAGTTCCTTAAATCCGGCGGCGCATGTAAATGCCTGACGCTGGAAATCTGAACAGGTGCAGGCAGTGAGCGCCGATGAATTGATTGCCGCCGCACAAAAATTGTCGCGCACCGTATCCGGCCTGTCTTTTTCTGCGCCGGTCACGCATGTCTATAACCCGCTCGATTATGCCTGGGCATGCCACGAGCAATACCTGCGGCGCTACGGCGATGGCAGGAAGCGCATCGTGTTTGTCGGCATGAATCCAGGCCCGTTCGGCATGACGCAAATCGGCGTGCCGTTCGGCGAAATCGCGGCGGCGCGCGACTGGCTGCATCTTGATGCGCCCATTGCCAGGCCATCGCGAGAGAATCCGGCGCGCCCCATCGAAGGCTGGTCATGCCCGCGCAGCGAAGTGAGCGGACGGCGGTTGTGGGGGCTGTTCGCGCAACGCTTCGGCGAGGCAGACCAATTCTTCGCCGATCACTTCGTCGCCAACTACTGCCCGCTGGCGTTCTTCGCCGGCGCACGCAACCTCACGCCGGACAAACTGCCCGCAGACGAGGCCGCCCCGCTGTTTGCGGCCTGCGACGCCCATCTGGCAGAAGTGGTGCGCTCATGCGGCGCGGAGTGGGTGATTGGCATCGGCGGCTTCGCGGAATCCCGCGCGCGCAACGCGCTGGCAAAGGTTCCAGGCATCCGCTTCGGCCGCATCCTGCACCCCAGCCCGGCCTCGCCCGCCGCCAATCGCGGCTGGGCAGAACAGGCTACCAGGCAGATGCAGGAATTAGGGTTGTGGGATTAGTATCTATGCTCGCTGCCTGCGCTCGAAGATTGGTGTATTCCTCGCCCTTGGTCAGCATGGTGTAGATCAAGCGCGCCAACTTGAGCGCAGCGGCGGTCACGACTTCGGGCTTGTCCATGCGCCTGCACATTCTGCGGAAATATGCGCCCTGCGCTGACTGGCGAAAATATATGTGACGCTGACCCTAATCAATTCGGGCCTCATGTGGCTGGCCTAAAGAGCGCTAATACTTTTGTACGGAGAGCTTCGTCGCAGAATTCTTCCATGCCTAGCATTCGAATAAGAGCATCTACTTGTTCATCGCTTCGGTGTTCGTATGCGAGAAGCCTTTCAATTTTATGCTTTGGCAGATACTGATCGAAGTATTGAAATGGATTGGATGTCTTCGGCACATGCGAAATTATCAAGTTCCAACTGCACTTCTTCTGTATGCCTTCGTAGAGACGCTTGTATTCGAAGTAGGGCTGAAGGATTTGCGCATACTCTTCAAGTACGGCGCCTTTGTGCCAGGCATAAAAGCTTTGCACATGCTTTCGGTATTCAAAAAAGAGGTCGTAGATGTCGATTGTGTCCGAGGCGCTTTCAATAAACTCCCGTGCTTTTGCGGTCCAGCCATCCCATGCAAGCAACTCAGGCTTCGTAACCGTGAATCGAGCCGCTCGTGAGTGGGACTTGAAGTCGTGATGAATGACCCAGTTAGCCTGTGCGATGCGCCAATGAGTGTTGTAGTTTCTGAGGCATTGCAAAAAATCGTGTAGCCCGGGAGAAGAGAAGGCGGCCTTCAATCGATCAAAGTATTCGCTAACGGGTGCAGTCCCCTGAAATTTGCGTGCATGATCGACTAGCGCCATGAGAGACGAAGTGCAGTGAAAGAGCTTCTTTTTGACAGCGCGAATATGGCTCTCAGCTTCATTCACGTTTGCTTGGTGCCAGAACGTCAGATTTTTGCTGTGATCTCCGAAGAGACATATCTCGTCGAGAAGCTCGGTGGTGCTTGCATGAAATATCCATATAGTGTCTTCGAGATCCCACACAGCGCGCCATAGCTTGCCGCCCGAGGTCTCTTCAATTGACTCTCTTGCGTCCGAGAAACTTGTGAATATCGCGGCCTCAATGATGTCGCGAGACCAAGGATGCGGGACGGTGTCGAGGTAGCGGGTCATGAGGCCCAACGTTAAGTGGCTATCCTATTTGACGCAAAATATTGCATCAAGCAGTTGCCTGTTTGTTTATAAAATTTGATTCATGGTCACAAGCCTAACGTAATGGAGCTAAGGGGCTGCGCGCTTTTGCGCAGTCCCGCTTGAGCGCAGGATTAGACCGATGCATCCCTGAACGCCCGCAATACGGTATTGATCTTGGTTTGGTAACCCGGCCCTTGTGCCTTGAACCACTCAAGGACATCTCGATCCACACGAAGCGAAATTGAAGACTTTGTCGGGAGCGGCTCCAATCCACGACGGACAATCCCTCGAACGATATGTTTCAAACTTGCTTCAGGGTGTTCGGCAGTTGTCTCTGCTTTGGAGTGCTTTGACTCTAAACGAGCCCAGTCAGTTTTTGACTTCGTCGAAGTAGATTTGTGTTTCACGTTTTGTGGCTTTTCGGAATGAGATGATGCGGATTTCATGTTCGTTCTCCGTGTGGACAATTGATACGGTAACACCAGCGAGCAATCCCAGCGTAACGAAGCGCTGCTCTCCATAACTGAACCGGTCGTCCTCGAAGGTGAAAGTGATGCCTTCGAACACGCGCGGTGCGTCGACAAAATCGAGCCCGTGGTCTTTCAGATTCCGGGTGCGCTTCGTTTCTGTCCAGAAAAATTGCATAGACGAATTGTATATACGTTTCGTGGACGTTGCAAGTCTCGGAGTGGGGAAGCCCTTGTAGTGGAATTAACCGGCTCCGCGCTTTTGCGTCCGGGTTGAATGTCGGGTTAGCCCATGCGCACCGTGTAGCGCCCAGAAGGACACCAGTGCGACAGAAGCCAGCAACGGGACGAAGCCCCAGTTTTCGTTAAGTGGGGCAGAGAGCAGAGGGGTAAAGGAAAACAGAGCATCGTAGACGGTGTGAATGACGATAGCCGCAAGGATGCTCCCTGAATGAACGTATAAGACACCCAGCAAAATACTGGCAAGAAAAATTTGCGAAAACGTCCAGACTGTCGGCTCCCAGACACCAATATGCCAGGCAGTAAAAAGCGTGCTTGTGAACAGCACGGATTTCACGAAACCAAATTTTTCGGCCAAAAGATTCTGAACAATGCCACGGAACAAGAACTCCTCTTTCACGGCCACGGGCACACTGGTTACAGCGAAGAAAATAGCAAGAGAGGGCGAAAGGTTGTAGTGACCAACGACTGCCGGGATTAGCAGGAACAGGAACAATCCGACGATTAGCAATGGACTCCGAAACGTCGATGGGTTTGTGGTACGAGAGAGGATCAGAGGCCGCAACAGCCACCAGTAAATTGACGCTGTAGCGATGCGTAAAACCGTGCGAATTGATTCAACCTCAAATGACATCGGCTCATAGAAATGAAGCGTGAGCCTCGCGATAACCATGGAGAGCAACTCGGTTACAGCAACGATCACAAGGCAGCGTGTGAGATTCATGGGCTAACGTTAAGTGGCCATCCTATTTGACGCAAAATATTGCATCAAGCAGTTGCCTGTTTGTTTATAAAAATTCATAACCGCTTTAATTTCAGTTGGCTGAGTCATTTTTAGTGCGGCCTGAAATTTTCACCAGCCATCGTTCAAAGATACAGCCACGCGGCAACAACCTGCAAGGCGCTCTCTTAAGGAGGCACTGATTTATTCGGTTTTGTCGTTCCCGCGAAGGCGGGAACCCAGTTAAATCAACAGACTGGATCCCCGCCTTCGCGGGGATGACGAATAATCAGCGTCCCATTAAATCTTTCTAACGAATACCTTTGATTTGCGCTGGTAGTTATACAGCGATTTTTTCTGTGCCGGCAGGTCTGAGACATCCGCCTCCTTGAAGCCGCGCTCGATGAACCAGTGTGCGGTGCGCGTCGTCAGCACGAACAGTTTTTTCAAGCCCTGCTCCCTGGCAACGGAGGCGATGTGGTTCAGGATTGCTTCGCCGTAACCGCGGTCGCGGCATTGCGCATCCACCGCAAGGGCGGCCAGTTCGGCGGCGGCCTCGTCGGGGAACGGGTACAGCGCGGCGCAGCCGATGATGCGGTGGTCGTGTTCCAGCACCACGAAGCGCGCGATTTCGCGTTCCAGCAATTCGCGGTTGCGCCGCACCAGGATTCCCGCTTCTTCCAGCGGGCGCAACAGTTGCAGCACACCGCCGACGTCTTCGATCGTGGCGGCACGCAGCGTGTTGAGCGTGCTTTCCACCACCATCGTGCCGATGCCTTCGTCGCTGAACAGTTCCTGCAACACCGCGCCATCGGTGTGGCGGCTGATCAGGTGGGTGCGCGCCACGCCGGCTTCGCAGGCGCGTATCGCGCAGGGCAGGAACAGGCTCACATCGTCCGGCAACTTGCGCTTGCTCATGCCTGACGCGGCGGATTTTGGCGGGCTCAACACCTCCTGCGCCTGGGCGACGGTAAGCTCCTTGAGCAGCTTGCCCTTCTTGTCCAGCACACCGTCGGTGTCCATCAGGAACATCAGCTTGTCGGCATCCAGCGCAATCGCGGTGGCGGTGGCGATGTCCTCCAGCGTGACGTTGAATACTTCGCCGGTGGGCGAATAACCGAGCGGCGAGAGCAGCACCACTTCGCCGAATTCCATGCGGTCGTTCAGCGCGGCGACATCGACTTTGCGCACCGCGCCGGTATGCATCAAGTCTACGCCGTTGATGATGCCGATCGGTTGCGCGGTGATGAAATTGCCGCCCGCCACGCGGATGTCGGCATTGGCCATCGGCGAATTCGCCAGGCCCATCGACAGCAGCGCCTCGATTTCGACGCGCACCCGCCCGACCGCCTCCTTCACGCAGCGCATCGTCTCGGCATCGGTCAGGCGGATGCCGTGATGGTAGGTGTCGCCGAGATTGTTGCGCGCCAGATGCTCCTCGATCTGCGGCCGCGCGCCATGCACCAGCACCAGCCGGATGCCGAGCGCCGCAAGCAGGTTGAAATCATGCGTCAACTCGACAAACTTGCCGTCCGCCACCACTTCGCCGCCGAACGCGATGACGAAGGTCTTGCCGCGGAACGCGTTGATGTACGGTGCGACGGAGCGGAACCAGGATACAAAATCGGCAGGAGTAGTAATGTGCATGATTTGTTTGCTCGTGTTGATTGTATGGATTGTTGGCAGCGAATAATGCCATGAACCGAAAGCGAATTGTGCGTCATTATGAGCAAAAGCTCCGGCACAGGATTGCAGGTGGGCTCAATGCCAGCGGCTATCCCGCGCCAATCAACAGGTAACGTGCGCTACGCAGCCTGCTTTATGCCAGCCAGGGAGAAATCAGCAATGTGTCCTGCTATCGCTGCGATTTCTTCATGCCCATAGCGCAACTCTGGGTGCAGGCGTTGCAGCACCGGGTGTGAATGCCGGTAATACAGGCATTGCCCGAAAATACTGAGGACGCAGCAGCGCAGCCTGGTTGCATCGGCGTTGGCGCCGATGATTTCGCGCACCAGTTCACCGAGAAATTCATGCAGTGGCGCAATCGCATCGCGCACGATCTGATCCAGCGCCGGGGTGGGGTCGGCCAGTTCGCGCGCCATGATGCGGCACATCGCGGAGGGGTTCTTTTCATCCAGCAGCATCAGCATGAAATCGCGGATGAACAGGCGCAACCGCACCTCCGGGCAAGCGTCGGCGTTGGCGTTGGCAACCCGCAACGCTTCGAGCGGCGCGAAATTCAGCGCCTCGGCAAGCAGCCCATCCTTGCTGCCAAAATGGTAATTTACCGCCGCGACATTTGCCTTGGCGCGGCGGCAGATTTCGCGCACTGTCGCGCCCTGAAAACCGTGCCGCGCAAACACCTCGCGCGCCGCTATCAACAAACGCGTGCGCGTTTGTGCGCTGGCAGCGCCGATTACCGTTTCGCTTGTCACTTGCCGCCTCCTTGCAAGTCTTTACCTTCCGCAGTATGCCGGCTTTCGCCTGCCAAGGCTTTGTAGAGCTGCGCGTCTGCCGACAGCGCGGCGCGCCGTACTTGCACTGTACCCTGTTCTGCGGCGAATGCTTCGCGTTGCGCATCCAGCACTTCAAGATGATTGGCGACCCCTGCCTGATAGCGCGCATCGACCAGCTTCAGGCGCTGGTTTTGCGCCTGGGCATTGGCCTGTTGTGCAGCCAGTTGCCCGGCGAGTTTTTCGCGCGCATTCAGCAGATCCGCCACCTCGCGGAACGCCTGCTGGATGGTTTTCTCATATTCGGCAACCGCGATCACCTTGCGCGCCTCGGCGACATCGACGCCGGCGGAGATGCGCCCGGCATCGAACAACGGCAGGCTGATGGTGGGTTGGAAGCTCCACGCATCACTGCCCGCATCGAACAGCCCGGACAGGCTGCGGCTTGCGGTGCCGGCGCTGCCGGTCAGCGTGATGCGCGGCAGGAACGCGGCGCGCGCCGCGCCGATGTTGGCGTTTGCGGCAATCAGGCGTTGCTCGGCGGCCAGTACATCGGGGCGCTGCAACAGCACTTCGGCAGGCAGTCCGGCAATCGGGCCGGTGGCGATGTTTTGCCCGGCAAGCGTGCGCCCGGCGGGCAAATCTTTCATTTCCGCGATAGTCTGGCCCAGCAGCGCGTTGAGCAGGTTTTCTGCTGCGGCCTGTTGCCGCTCCAGATTCGCGCGCTCGGCCAATGCGGCCTGGTATGCGCCTTCCGCCTGCAAATAATCCAGGTCGCCCGACACGCCCAGATCGCGGCGGCGTAAAACCAGCTCCCTGGTTTTCGCGCGTGTTCCGACAGTCGCAGCGGCGAGTTGTGTGCGCTCGCGCAGCTCCAGCAGCGACAGGTAGGCATTCGCGACATCCGCGATCAGCGACAGGCGGAACGCGCGTTGCGCGGCCTCGGTGGACAAATAATTTGCCTTGGCCGCTTCGTTCAGGCTGCTGACACGCCCCCAGAAATCCAGCTCGAACGACACCAGGCTAATGCCCACGTCATAGCGTTGCACATGCAAGCTGGCGCCGGTCGTGGATGCGCCCGCCGGGGTCAGCGAGGCGTTGCGCCCGGCGTTCAGATTCAGGTTCGGCAGCCGGTCCGCCTGCTGGATACCGTATTGCGCGCGTGCTTCGGCGATGCGCGCCGTGGCGATGCGCAGGTCGCGGTTGTTCTCCAGCGCGGCGGCGATCAGCGCCTGCAGGCGCGGGTCGGTGAAATATTCCCGCCAATCGGCAGGTGCAGCGCCCTGTACTGTTTTCAAATGCGCAGTATCGGGCCATGCGGCGGAAACCGGTGCGGCGGGGCGTTGATAGTTCGGCATCAGGGAGCAACCGCCCAGCGCCAGCGTAATTGCGCCGATCACAAATCTCTTACTCATGATGTTTCTCCTGATGCTCGGCCTGCTTGCGCGCATGCCCCGGGAAAATGCGCCGCACTGTCATGAAGAACACCGGCACCAGGAAGATCGCAAGCACGGTGGCGGCAACCATGCCGCCGATGACGCCGGTGCCGATCGCGTGGCGGCTCTCCGCCCCGGCACCGGTGGAGATCGCCAGCGGGAATACGCCGGCAATGAAGGCGATCGAGGTCATCAGGATCGGGCGCAGGCGCAGGCGGCATGCCTCCAGCACTGCGGCGAGGCGCTCCTGCCCTTCGTCTTCGAGGCGGCGCGCGAACTCGACGATCAGGATCGCGTTCTTGGCGGCGAGCCCGATGATCGCGATCAGCCCGACCTTGAAATAGACATCGTTGGGCAGGCCGCGCAGTTCCACGGCGACCAGCGCGCCGAAAGCGCCGAGCGGCACGGCCAGCATCACCGCGAGCGGGATCGACCAGCTTTCATACAATGCGGCGAGCACCAGAAACACCACCAGCAGCGACACGCCAAACAGCAGCGGCGCCTGCTGGCCGGAGAGTTTTTCCTCGGATGAAATGCCCGACCATTCGAAGCCGATGCCCTGCGGCAGTTTTTGCGCGATCGCTTCCATCGCGGCGAGCGCCTCGCCGCTGGATACGCCCGGAGCGGTCGCGCCGGAAATCTTCATCGCCGCCAAGCCATTGTAGCGGTCGAGCTTGGCCGAGCCCGCCACCCATTTGATGCGGACGAATTCGGACAGACGCACCATACGCCCGGCGTTGTTGCGCACCGCTGCGCGCATCAGGTCGGCTTCACTCTTGCGCGTATTTTCCCCGGCTTGCATCTGCACGCGCAGCACCCGCCCCTGGCGCACGAAGTCGTTGATGTAAGCCACGCCAAACAGGGATTGCAGCGTATCGTTGAGGTCGGTGGCATTGACGCCCAGCGTCTCCGCCTTGTCGCGGTCGATGTCGAGAAAAAGCTGCGGCGCCGGTTCCTGGCCTTCGGGGCGCACGGCGGTCAGGCGCTTGTCGGCCATCGCCATGCCCAGCACCTGATTGCGCGCATCCTGGAGTTTTTCGCGCCCGACCCCGCCGCGATCCTGCAAACGGAAATCGAAACCGCCTGCCGAGGCGAGCTCGGGTATCGGCGGCGGGTTGATCGCGAACAGCATCGCCTGTTTCATCCGGAAGAAATTCATGTTCGCGCGTTTGATCAATGCCTGCGCCGAGTTTTCCTCGCCCGGTCTGGCGTCCCAATCCTTGAGTTTGACGAACGCGAGCGCCATGTTCTGCCCGCGGCCGAAGAACGAAAAGCCCAGCACGCCGACCACCTTGTCCACCTGCGGCTGTTTCAGGAAAAACTGCTCGACGGATTCCAGCACCGCCTGCGATCTTTCTCTTGCGGCAGCGGGCGGCAACTGGATCGCGGTGACGATGTAACCTTGATCTTCCTCCGGCAGAAAGCTGCCCGGCAGTTTCATGTATGCCCATGCTGCGACCGCGACGATCACCGCATAAATTGCCAGCGAACGCAGCAATCTGCGCACGGTGTAATTCACGCCACCGACATAGCGTGATGTCACACGATCGAAGAACCGGTTGAACCAGCCGTGGAAGCCGCGTTCCAGGCTTTCGGCATCGTGCCTGAGCAGGCTCGCGCACAGGGCGGGCGTCAGCGACAGCGCGAGAAAGGCGGAGAACGCCATCGTTACCACCAGCGTGACGGCAAACTGGCGGTAGATCGCGCCGGTGGAACCGCCGAAGAACGCCATCGGCACAAATACCGCCGAGAGCACCAGCGAGATCGCGACAATTGCGCCGGTGATTTCGCCCATCGCGACGCGGGTCGCCTCACGCGGCGGCAGGTGCTTGCTGCGCATGTTGCGCTCGACATTTTCCACGACGACGATCGCGTCATCGACCACGGTTCCGATCGCCAGCACCATCGCAAACAACGTCAGCACGTTGATCGAAAAGCCGAAGGCATACAACCCCAGCAGCCCGCCCATCAGCGACACCGGCACGACAATTGCCGGGATCAGCGTAGTGCGCCAGTTACCGAGAAAAATGAACATCACCAGCACCACCAGCGCCGCCGCTTCCAGCAAGGTAATCACCACTTCGCGGATCGACAGCTCGATGAAGCGTGTGGTGTCGTAGGGTACGACCCAGTCCACGCCCTGCGGGAAATAACGCGACAGCTCCTGCATCTTGGCGCGCACGCCGCGCGCGGTTTCGAGCGCATTTGCGCCCGGCGTGATGCGCACCGCCATGCCGGCGATGGGTTGGCCGTTCAGGCGCGCGGAGCGGCTGTAGTCCTGCGCACCCAACTCGATGCGCGCGATGTCCCTGAGCCGTACGGTCGAGCCGTCCGGGTTGGCGCGCACGACGATGTCGCCGAACTCCTCCGGGGTGGCGAGCCGCCCGCGGCTGGTGATGACGGCGTTGACCTCTTGCCCAGGCGTGGCAGGCAATTGCCCTATCTCGCCCAGCGGCAGCAATGTATTTTGCGCGCGTACTGCGCGGCTGACATCGGCGGGTGAAAGTGCGTAAGACTCCAGCTTTTCCGGTTTGAGCCAGATGCGCATCGAATATTCGGTGCCGAACAGCAGCACTTCACCGACACCCTGCACGCGCAGCAGCGGCTCCAGCACGCTGGCGGTGGCGTAGCTGCCGAGATCGACCACGTTCAGGCGTCCGTCCGACGAAGCCAGCGCCACCACCATGATGAAGTTGCGCCCGGCGCGGGTCACCGTTACGCCCAGCCGCCGCACGTCGTCCGGCAGGCGCGCTTCCACGCGCTTGATGCGATTCTGCGCCTCGACCGAGGCGAACTGGATGTCGGTGCCGGGCTTGAAGGTGAGCGTCACCTGGCCGGAGCCGACCTGCGAGCTGGAATCCATGTAGAGCAGGTTGTCGATGCCGTTCATTTCCTGCTCGATCAGCTGCACCGCGCTTTGCTCGACTACCTGCGCCGATGCGCCCGGATAGGTGACGGAAATATCCAGTGCGGGCGGCGCCACCGATGGATATTGCGATACCGGCAATCCGCGCAGCGCCAGTACTCCGGCAAACATGATCAGGATCGCGATGACCCAGGCGAAAATCGGGCGGTCGATGAAGAATTTGGCGAACATGAATGATCCTTATTATTTGCCGCTCGCCACAGGCAGAGTTTTTCTGTCCTCTGTCTTCTGTCCTCTGTCCTCTGATACCGGCTTCACCGATGCTCCCGGGCGCGCTTTCTGCAGGCCATTGACGATGACCTGCTCACCGCCTTTCAGCCCGCTGCTGACGATGAAGTCTGTGCCCGCCATGCCGCCGGTCTTGATCGGCAGCGGTGCAGCCTTGCCGTCGGGCGCCACTATCATCACGAACTGCCCTTGCGGCCCGGCCTGCACCGCGCGCTGCGGCACGCGGATCGCATTGTCCGCGAGCGCCTCGGGAAAGCGGACGCGCACGAACATGCCGGGCAACAATTCACGCTGTGGATTGGGGAATTCGGCACGCAGGCTGACCGCACCAGTGGAAGGGTCGGCGGCCATGTCGGTAAAAAATATCCTGCCCGGCTGCGGGTAGATGCTGCCATCTTCCAGCAATAATTCCAGTTTGGCAGATTCGGCGCGCCTGAGCTTGCCGCTCTTGATCGCCTGACGCAGGCGCAGCACATCCGCACCGGGCTGGGTGAAGTTGACGTAGATCGGATCGAGCTGTTCGATCGTCGCCAGCAGCGTGGCCTCGCCCTTGCCGACCAGCGCGCCCTCGGTCACCAGCGCGCGGCCGATGCGCCCCGAGATCGCCGCCGGCACACCGGCGTATTCCATATCCTGTTCGGCACGGGTCAGCGCGGCCTCGGCCTGCATCGCCTTGGTCATCGCCAAATCGAACTCCTGCTGGCTGACCGCCTTGATTTCGAGCAACGGTTTGTAGCGTTCGACGATCTGGCGCGCCGATGCAAAGTCGGCTTTGGCAGCCAAGGCAGCGGCCTTATAGGTGCGCGCATTGATCTGGAACAGCGATGTGCCCGCTTTCACTTCGCTGCCTTCCTGAAACAGCCGCTTTTCCACCACGCCTTCGACCCGTGCACGCACTTGGGCGGTGCGATAGGCCTGCAAGCGTCCGGGCAGTTCCTGCGTGAGTGTCGCGCTGCCCGCCGTTACCGTGATCACCTCCACCTCGGGCGGCGGCATTGCCGCACCCGGCCCTCCCGGGCCAGCCGGAGCGGCAGGCTTGTCGTGAGCGCCGCCACAGGCGGTCAGCAAGGTGGCGAAAGTAAACGTGAGGGCATACAGCCTGGCGATGTGTATCATTTTTGTTTCCGTAAAATCAATCGCAGGGGCATCATGCCCCTGCTTCCGTGAACCTGCATCAGGTTAAGTGAATTATTACGCGATGAAGCGTGCTGCAATCTCCGCCACACGCTGGCCGAACAGCCGCGCAGTCTCCACGTCGCCGGGCAGCACCTCGTCCGGGCTGGCATCGGACGGCGTCTGCATCATCGCGCCGCAGAACGAACCCACATAGTTCACGTCGTTGCGCTGCGCTGCCTTGCTGTTGGACGGCATCATGCCGGTGCCGACCCACACCATGCCGTGCTGCATCGCCAGCGTGAACTGATAGTGCAAGGTGGAGAGTTTGTCGCCGTTCATCGTCGCGGAATTGGTGAAACCGGCAGCGATTTTGTTCTTCCATTTCTGCGTGAACCACGGCTTGGATGAGGCGTCGGCAAATTTCTTGAATTGCCAGCTCACGCAACCCATGTAGGTAGGTGAGCCGAAAATGATTGCATCGGCCGCTTCCAGCGCAGTCCAGTCCGTATCGGTGATGTTACCCTCGGCATCAATCGCAATCAGCGCACCGCCCGCACCCTGTGCCACAGCTTCGGCCTGCTTTTTGGTATGCCCGTAAC
Organism: Gallionellaceae bacterium; assembly: GCA_019753125.1. Lineage (GTDB taxonomy): Bacteria > Pseudomonadota > Gammaproteobacteria > Burkholderiales > Gallionellaceae > Gallionella. The sequence goes on from JAIELH010000026.1 coordinate 63,785, forward strand.
CACTGTGATAAACAACGACGATCTTGGCCATGATGCTCTCCCTAAGAATTGGTAAATGGATGAACCAGAATTGCGCAACGAGCGTATCAAACACCTGTTTGAATGTAAAGCGGCTTCCTAGCTGGACTCAATTGTATTGATTAAGGAGTAATTTGCATTGCTGCAATATTGGGCGCTGCCGTTGCGTAAATATTCAGTTACGGGGGGTCGTCCTGGTTTTTTTGGGTGGCGTCCGCAGGGATTGCCGCGTCGGCTGGCTTGTCGCCGGTTTGTGCATCGCCATGTCCGTTCTTGGCGGGGCGATTTTTGGTTGCATCCGCCCAGATGAAACGGCCAAAAAGCACGCATCCTTTCATGCCGGGATTGCACGGCATATTGTTGACGCGTGCGCATTTTCCATCAATCTCGTGCGGGCATCCCCAGGAGGAGCTCATGAAATTTCCATTTTGGCATGGCGGCGCAAGCGCAATGTGCCGGCCTTATAAAAAAACCCGCCACCCCACCAGAACATAGCGTTCCAGTATGAACAGCAGCCCGAAGATCAGAAACAGGAACACCGTAAAACGTAGTGTCTGCCAGACAAATTTGAGATAGCGGCGATTGCGCGTGAAGATGTACATTCCGCCGCTCAACACCAGCAGCAATGCAACCAGCACGATGAACAAACGCAGGATCAGCATAAGAGGTTTTTAACCGAGATAATTCACAAATTCAAGACACCCGCTGCAGGAGCGGCTCCTGAAACAGACGGAAGCCTGACGGGCAATTTCTAGCCCGCCATTTTCATGTATGGATCAAACAGGCTGCAATTGCAGGCGCAGGAATGCGGGCGCTTCTTCCACGCTGTCGAAGGTGGCGAACTCCCATGCCTGCTCATCCGCGAGCAGCGCGCGCAGCAGCGCATTATTCAGCGCATGGCCGGATTTGTAGCCGGAAAATGCCCCGATCAGCGGATGTCCGAGAAGATACAGGTCGCCGATCGCATCGAGCACCTTGTGCTTGACGAATTCATCTTCAAAACGCAACCCGTCCGGATTCAGCACGCGGTATTCATCCATCACGATGGCGTTATCCAGGCTGCCACCCAGCGCCAGGCCCTGAGCGCGCATGTTCTCGACATCGTGCATAAAACCGAAAGTGCGTGCCCGGCTGATGTCGCGCACATAAGATTCCTCGCCCAGATCAACCGTGACATGCTGTCTGGTATTGGTGAATACCGGGTGGGCAAAATTGATCGTGAAGGTTAATTTGTAACCGTGATGCGGATCAAAGCGCACCCATTTGTCGCCTTGTTTCACCTCCACGGCTTTCTTGATGCGGATAAATTTTTTCGCGGCAGACTGCTCGACGATGCCTGCCGATTGCAGCAGGAACACGAACGTGCCGGCGCTGCCATCCATGATCGGCACTTCAGCACTGTTCAGATCAACATATACATTATCGACACCGAGCCCGGCCAGTGCAGACATCAGGTGCTCGACGGTGGCGACGCGCACGCCGTTCTGCTCCATGCAGGTGGAAAGGCGCGTGTCATGCACCAGTTCAGCGCACGCATGAATTTCAACGGCCGGCTTCAAGTCCACACGGCGAAAAACAATGCCGGTATTGGCCGGCGCCGGACGCAAGCCGAGCGCAACCTTTTCACCGCTGTGCAAGCCGACCCCTGTCACATTGACGGGACTCTTCAGGGTGCGCTGTTTAACCATCGGTGTCTTGAGCACGGAAATCATTTTGTAATTTTATCACAGCCCCTTTTGCCCTTAGATCCTGAATCCTAAATCCTGAATCCTGTCTTTCAATCCGCCTGTTTGCGCAGGAATGACGGGATATCCAGCATCTCCATCCCGGATTTTTCCATCGCATCGATGGTTTCGCGGCGGCCACGGCGCATCACGGCAGGCGTATCCAGCTCGTTGTAGTCCACGTTGCTGTTGGCGATCGGCATGTCGTGCGTGCCGGTCCTCTGGTAATCCTGGTTCTGATAGACAACTTCCGGCTTGGATTGCCTGCCTGCCCGGGGCGCGCCCAGACCGGTCGCCACGACGGTGACGCGCAACTCGTCGCCCATCGCTTCGTCAAACACCGAGCCGACGATCACGGTCGCTTCTTCTGCGGCGAATTGCACGCACTGCATCACATCGTCGATTTCCTTCAGTTTTAACTGGTTCGATGAAGTGATATTGACCAACACGCCGCGCGCGCCGGACATATCGACATCTTCGAGCAACGGGCTGGAAATCGCGCGCTCTGCGGCGACGCGTGCGCGATCCGGACCGGATGCGATCGCCGAACCCATCATCGCCATGCCGTTTTCCGACATCACGGTATGCACGTCGGCAAAGTCCACGTTGATCAGGCCGGGCACATTGATCACTTCGGCAATGCCTGCCACCGCACCCTGCAACACGCCATTGGCGGCCTTGAACGCTTCCGGCACCGTAACATCTTCGCCCAGCACTTCCATCAGCTTCGAGTTCGGCACGATGATCAGCGAATCGACATGCTCGTGCAGCGCATCGATGCCGGCCTTGGCATAACGCATGCGGTTGCCTTCATAAAGGAACGGTTTGGTGACGACCGCGACGGTGAGAATATTCAGCTCGCGCGCAATCTGCGCGACGATCGGCGCGGCGCCGGTGCCGGTGCCACCGCCCATGCCGGCAGTGATGAACACCATGTTTGCACCGCTGATCATTTCCTTGATGCGCTCGCGGTCTTCCTCGGCGGCAGCCTGCCCGACCGAAGGTTTGGCGCCTGCGCCGAGACCCTTGGTGATGTTTGCACCGATCTGCAACTGCGTGCCCGCCTTGCTGCGCTTGAGCGCCTGCGCGTCGGTGTTGATGACGATGAACTCGACACCCTGCACGCCCTGTTCGATCATGTGATCCACGGCATTACCGCCGCAACCGCCAACCCCGATAACCTTGATCACCGCATCCTGAGTTTGCGCTTCCATTAGTTCAAACATCATTATTTCTCCTTTTCATAATTGCAAAATCAACCCTGAATACTGAACCCTGACCCCAACCCTCAAACCCGCTAAAAATTCCCCTGAAACCACGCCTTCAATCTTGCCAGCACATCGCTGAACGAGCCGGACTGCATCCGCGTCTCCTCGTTGCGCTTGAAATGCTCCAGGCCGTACAGTAGCAAGCCTACGCCCGTCGCCATGCGCGGCGTTTTAACCATATCGGAGAGCCCGCCGACATACTTCGGTATGCCCAGGCGCACCGGCAGGTGAAAAATCTCCTCGCCCAATTCGACCATGCCCTGCATCGCGCTGCTGCCGCCGGTAATGACGATGCCGGACGACAGCACGTCTTCGAACCCGCAGCGGCGCAACTCCTGCTGCACCAGCGAATACAGTTCTTCGACGCGCGGCTCGATCACCTCAGACAGCGTCTGGCGCGACAACATGCGCGGCCCGCGCTCGCCGACACCCGGCACCTCGATCGTGGCGTCGTCGGCCAATTGGCGCAGCGCGCAGCCGTGCTTGATTTTGAGATCTTCGGCATCCTGCGTCGGGGTACGCAGCGCCATCGCGATATCGTTGGTGATCTGGTCGCCGGCAATCGGGATCACGGCGGTGTGGCGGATCGCGCCGCCGGTAAACACCGCAATATCGGTGGTGCCGCCACCGATATCGACGAGGCACACACCCAGCTCTTTTTCATCCTCGGCAAGCACCGCCTTGCTGGAGGCCAGCGGCTGCAGGATCAATTCGTGAACCTCCAGCCCGCAGCGATGCGTGCATTTCATGATGTTCTGCACCGCCGCTATCGCGCCGCTGACGATATGCACCTCAACATCGAGGCGCATTCCGCTCATGCCCAGCGGCTTCTTGATGCCGCTCTGCCCGTCGATACTGAATTCCTGCTCGAGCACATGCAGTTTCTGCTGGTCGCCGGGCAGGCTGATTGAACTTGCCGTTTCCAGAACGCGATCGATGTCGGCCTGCTTTACTTCCTGCTCCTTGATTTTCACCATCCCCTTCGAATTGATGCTGCGGATATGGCTGCCGGCAATACCGGCAAACACCTCGCGGATCGTGCAGTCAGCCATCAATTCGGCCTCTTCCAGCGCGCGCTTGATCGCATCCACCGCCGCCTCGATATTGACCACCATGCCTTTTTTCATACCGTCGGACTTATGCATGCCCATGCCGATCACCTCCAGCATGCCATCTGGCTTGACCTCACCGACAATGGCGACAATCTTGGATGTGCCGATATCCAGACCGACCACCAGATTCTTGTTTTCCTTGTTTCTACTCATCACTTGCGCTCCGTTTCAGAAGACAGAGGGCAAAGGGCTGAGGACAGAAAACCTGTCTATTTCCCGCCATCTTCCTTACTCCCTCATTCTTCAATAACTTCAACCTTCAGACCTCAATTTCCTGTCTTCCGCCATCTGCCTGACAGCAAATCCATTGCGGTATCGCAAATCCACATATTTCACGGCATTCTTTTCATCAGCCTTCTGTACCCGGCTGGCGATATACGGGTAGGCCAGCACAAACCGTGCGAGACGCTGTTGCATATCTTCACGCCCCAATTCCAGCACCATGCCGTTGTTCAGCCGCACTTGCCAGGCATGGCGCGGCGACAAGGCAAGCTGCGCCACCCGCAAATTCAACACGGCAAGCTGACGGCTGAATTGCGCGTAATTCTGCGTAACTTCCATCGAGTCGCCCGCTTGCCCGATAAAGCCCGGCAAAACCTGCTTGCTTCCGGCGCTAAACACCTCGCCTTGCAGGTTGACCAGGGCATTGTCATTCCAGCGCGCCAACGCCTGATGTTCTTCCAGTTGCACCGCAAGACTGCCCGGAAATTCGCGGCGTATGCTGACGTTACGCACCCAGGGCAGCTTTTCCAGCGACTGCCTTAACCGATCGATATCCACGGTAAAAAAATTACCGGCCGCCTCGCCGCGCAGCACCTGCAAAACCTCCTCCACAGCCACCCGCTCTGGCGCCGCATCCAGCCGCACGCCATGCAGCGGGAACAGCCACGGCAAATGCACCGTGTAATGGATTGCGCCATACAGCAGCGCCAGCACGCTGAAAGCAGTCAGCATGTTGGCGATCGCACGCAGCAATGGCGCGTTATCCCACATGCGCCAGCTCCAGCACGCGCAACACCAGTTGCTCGAAGCTGATCCCCGCCTGGCGGGCCGCCATCGGCACCAGACTGTGATCGGTCATCCCCGGCGCGGTATTCGCCTCCAGCAGATACGGCTGCCCGTTCTCGCTCATCAGAAAATCCACACGCCCCCATCCCTGCCCGCCCAGCAGCGCAAAGGCTCGTTGTGCCAGATGCTGCATTTCGGCTTCCTGTGCCGCATTCAGGCCGCTCGGGCACAAATAGCGCGTGTCATCGCGCAAATATTTGGCCTCGTAGTCATAGAACTCATTGGCTGGTTCGATCTTGATCACCGGCAGCGCCTGCTCGCCCCCATTCGCCGCATCGCCCAGGATCGCCACGGTGTATTCGCCGCCGCCGACAAACTTTTCCGCAATCACCAGCTTGTCGTGCCTGACCGCTGCCTGATATGCAGCACGTAAACCGCCCATCTCCTTTACCTTGCTGATACCGACACTGGAGCCTTCGTTGGCGGGTTTGACGAACAGCGGCAAACCCAACCGCCGCGCAACACCCGCCCAATCGCTTTGCTCGTCAAGCAGCACGTAATCCGGCACCGGCAGGCTCGCCGCCTGCCATACCAGCTTGGTGCGCCACTTGTCCATCCCCAATGCGGAAGCCAGCACACCGCTGCCGGTGTAGGGAATACCCAGCAACTCCAGCGCGCCCTGTACCGTGCCGTCTTCGCCAAACCTCCCGTGCAGCGCGATGAACGCGCGCTCGAAGCCTTCGTCGTGCAGCGACTGCAAATTCTGCACTGCGGGGTCGAACCCATGCGCATTCACGCCACTACGTTTCAGCGCCGCCAGCACCGCCGCACCGCTCTTCAGCGATACCTCGCGCTCGGCAGATTTGCCCCCATATAACACTGCCACTTTTCCGAAACGTGAGGTGGGAAGAGAAAGGGGAGAAAGGTTGCTCTTATCCATGATTCGCATACTCACCAATAATTTTTACTTCCGGATGCAGGTCGATGCCGGTCTGTTTCAGCACCATCGCCCGCACTTCATTGATCAGGTTTTCGATGTCCGCCGCCGTCGCCCCGCCGGTATTCACAATGAAATTGGCGTGTTTTTCCGATACCCGGGCGCCGCCGATCTGCCTGCCTTTCAGCCCGCACTGCTGGATCAGCCGCGCCGCATGGTCGTTTGGCGGGTTGCGGAACACCGAGCCGGCATTCGGCAGATTCAGCGGCTGGCTGGCGATACGCTTATCCAGCAAGGACTTGATTTCCTGCCGTGCCGTCGCGCCATCGCCTTCATTGAACTTCAACCATGCGGCGACGAAGAATTCTTCTGAGGATTTGGGATTTGGGATTTGGGATTTGGACAAGAGCTCACGGGGGTTTGCCAAATCCGAAATCCCAGTTCCTAATTCCTCACGCCTTTTCACGTGCCGGTAACCAATCTCATAATCCAGCGGGGTGCGCTGATGCAGCGCGCCGCTCCGGTCGACGGCGAGCACGCGCAGCACCTTTTCCCAGGTCTGGCTGCCATAACAGCCGGCATTCATCGCCAGCATGCCGCCCAGCGTGCCGGGTATCCCGGCAAAGAATTCCGCGCCGCGCAAATTGTGCAACGCGGCGAAACGCGCCAGCTTTGCGCCGGATACTCCGGCCTCGACGTAGATTCCGCCATCCGTTTCGAGGCGCAACTCATTCAACGCGCCGTGCAGCAACAACACCGTGCCGCGCAGCCCGCCGTCGCGCACCAGCAGGTTGCTGCCCAGTCCAACCGGATACAGCGGTTCGTCAGGCGGCAAGCCGCGCAGGAATGCCAGCAGATCATCCAGATCGGCAGGCTGGTACATGCGCTCTGCCGCGCCGCCTGCACGCCAACTGGTGTACTTGCGCATCGGCACGTTGTAGCGCAGCGTGCCACGCAATGCCGGGTCGATGAATTGTTGCGGTTCGCTCATGTTCATGACTTTAATAATTGCACCAACGCACTCGGCGTATTGCCGATCGATCCCGCGCCCATCGTGACGACCACATCGCCATCGCGCACGATCTGCATGATCGCCTGCGGCATATCCTGGATATTCCCGGCAAACACCGCTTCGTTTTGCCCCGCCACACGCAAGGCGTGCATCAACGCACGCCCGTCTGCCGCGACGATGGGCTGCTCACCTGCCGCATAGACTTCCGCCAATACCAGCGCGTCCACGCTGCACAACACCTTCACAAAATCCTCGAACAAGTCGCGGGTGCGCGTGTAACGGTGCGGCTGAAAGGCCAGCACCAGCCGCCTGCCCGGAAATGCGCCGCGCACCGCCGCCAGCGTCGCGGCCATTTCCACCGGATGGTGGCCGTAATCGTCGATCAACGTGAACACGCCGCCGCCAGGCAAATCAATCTCGCCATAGCGCTGAAAGCGTCTGCCGACACCCTGGAATTCGGCCAGTGCGGCAACGATCGCGTCATCCGCCACGCAAACTTCCAGCGCGATCGCGATCGCAGCCAGCGCATTCAGCACGTTATGCCTGCCCGCCAGATTCAGCGTGATATCCAGATCCTTGGGCGTGCCGTTCTGGCGGCATTGCGCGGTAAAGTGCATCTTGCCGCCCTCGTGGCGCACATTCACGGCGCGGATCTGCGCGTCCTCGCTGAAGCCATAAGTGCACACCGGCTTGCTGATGCGCGGCAATATCTCGCGCACGTTGGCGTCGTCGATGCACAGCATTGCCATGCCGTAGAACGGCAGATGTTCGACGAAATCCACGAATGCCTGCTTGAGCCGCGCAAAATCGTGGCCGTAGGTTTCCATGTGATCAGCGTCGATGTTCGTGATCACCGCCAGAATCGGCTGCAAATACAAAAAGGAGGCATCCGACTCGTCGGCTTCGGCGACGATGAATTCGCCGGTGCCGAGCCTGGCGTTGGTGCCGCTGCTGTTGAGCTTTCCGCCGATCACAAAGGTGGGATCGAATCCGCCCTTGGCCAGCACGCTGGCAGCCAGCGATGTCGTCGTGGTTTTGCCGTGCGTACCCGCCACCGCGATACCCTGACGCAAGCGCATCAGTTCGGCCAGCATCATCGCGCGCGGCACCACCGGAATACGGCGCGCACGTGCCGCCTGCACCTCGGGGTTGTCCTTGCCGACAGCGGTGGAAACCACCACCGCATTGGCGTCGGCCAGATGCTGCCCGTCATGCCCGATATACACCGTCGCACCGAGTTGCCTGAGGCGTTGTGTGGCGGCGTTCTCGCCGAGATCGGAACCGCTGACCTGAAAACCCAGATTCAGCAACACCTCGGCGATGCCGTTCATGCCCGAGCCGCCGATGCCGACAAAATGAAGGTGTTTGACTTTATGCTTCATCTCTTAACCCCATTTGCCCACGAAAGACACGAAAAGCACGAACAAAGCAGGCCACGGTTTTATTTCGTGCCTTTCGTGTTTTTCGTGGACTGAATTGTTTTTCAGCTTCATGCTTCTGCCAGTTCTGCGCATACCTGCGCCACCTGTTGTGCCGCATCGGTTTTAGCCACGCTACGCGCCTGTTGCGCCATCACCAATAATTTTTGGCGACCTTGCACGTCATCTGCAAACTGGCGCAGCAACTGCGCCAGCTTTTCAGCACTCATCTCACCTTGTGGCAATAAAATCGCGGCGCCGCGTTCGCTCAGAAACTGCGCGTTGTGCGTCTGGTGATCGTCCACCGCAAACGGGAACGGGATCAGGATGCTCGCCACACCCGCCGCAGCCAGTTCTGCGATCGTCAATGCGCCGGCGCGGCAAATCACCAGATCGGCCTCGGCATAGCGAGCCGCCATGTCGTCGAGGAATGGCCGGATGTCCACCTCCGACACGTTACTGGCGCAGCCAGCCGTTTGCGGGAGGAGGTGGAGGGGCGGCATTCCCGCACCCGTCGCTTGCGCGCACCGTGTCATGCCGCCCACCTGTACGCCGGCCTGCCGGTATAACTGCTGCACCGCATCGAAATGCTGCTTGCCGGCCTGATGAATCACGTTCGGACGAACAGCTTCCGGCAGCAGCGCCAATGCCTGCGGCAAGGCTTCGTTGATCGCCTTCGCCCCCAGGCTGCCGCCGACAACCAGCACGTTCAGCCTGCCGCTGCGCGCGGCATAACGCTGTTGCGGTTCGGCTAATGCCGCGATGTCGCCGCGCACCGGATTGCCGCACCAGATGGCTTTGGGCAACACATCGGGAAAACCGCTCAACACCTGCCGCGCGATGCGCGCCAGCACCTTGTTGCTCAATCCGGCAATGGAATTTTGCTCGTGTATCACCAGCGGCCTGCGCAGCAACGCCGCGACGATCCCGCCCGGAAAAGTGATGTAGCCGCCCATGCCCAGCACCACATCGGGGCGATGGCGAAATATCGCGACCGCGCTTTGCCACAATGCGACCAGCAGATTGAACGGCAACCGCACCAGGCGCATGAATCCCTTGCCGCGCACCCCGGAGAAGCGCACCCAAGCCATGTTGTAACCATGCCTGGGCACCAGTTCCGCTTCCATGCTGTCAGGCGCGCCCAGCCAAGTCACCAGCCAGCCCTGTGCGCGCAAAATGTCGGCAACTGCCAAGGCGGGGAAGATATGCCCACCAGTGCCGCCAGCCATGATCAGGATTGAGCGGTTCATACCGGAAGCCCCCTTGCTACTCTCCGGTTTTGGTTTCGGCCGCCCCTGTGGGACTTAACTTGCTCACGCAAGTTAGCCTTCACCGAAACAGACGAGTTGTGAGTGCGTGTACTCATACTGGGAGTCCCCGCGCAACTCGTCTGTTTTCGTAATCAACTCGTAGCAGCACCGCCGCCGCGATGCAATTCACCACGACGCCGCTACCGCCGAAGCTGAGGAACGGCAGGGTCAATCCCTTGGTCGGCAGCACGCCCATATTTACGCCGATGTTGATCATCGCCTGCACGCCGAGCCATACGCCGATACCCTGCGCGACCAGCGCCGGGAAGTTGCGTTCGAGGAATGCGGCATGGCGGCCGATCTGGAAGGCGCGCACCACCAGCACCGCGAACAACACAATCACCGCAGCCACGCCGGCCAGCCCCAGTTCTTCCGCGATCACCGCCATCAAAAAATCGGTGTGCGCTTCGGGCAAATAAAACAGTTTTTCGACGCTCGCCCCCAGACCCACCCCCAGCCATTCGCCGCGCCCGAACGCGATCAACGCGTGGCTCAGTTGATAGCCCTTGCCATACGGGTCAGACCACGGATCCATGAAGCCGATGACGCGCTGCATCCGGTATGGCGAGGAAAGGATCAGCGCGGCAAACGCCAGCGGCAGCGCCACGAGCAGCGCGGCGAACACTTTGATATTGAATCCGCCCAACCACAGCGTGCATAACGCGATCGCACAAATCACGACGAACGCGCCCATGTCCGGTTCCAGCAGCAGCAAGCCGCCGACCAGCACCATCACCGCCAGCATCGGCGCGAAAGTTTTTGTCAGCAAATGTTTGATCTTGCCTTTGCGTACCGTGTAATCGGCGGCATACAGCACGGCAAACAGCTTCATTAATTCCGAGGGCTGCAGGTTGATCACGAACAACGACAGCCAGCGCCGGCTGCCGTTCACCTCGCGCCCGATGCCCGGAATCAGAACCAGCACCAGCAATGCGGCGCCGAACAGAAATAAATACGGCGCATAGTTCTGCCATATCTGCACCGGCACCTGAAAGGCAAACAGGCCGGCCAGCAAACCCACGGTGATGAATATTCCATGGCGCAGCAAGTAATAACCCGGCTGATAGCCGGTAAATTTGCTTGCCTCCGCCGTGGCGACCGAAGCGGAATAAACCATCACCAGGCCGAGCATCAGCAGACCCGCCAACACCCAGATCAGCAGCTCGTCGAATTGCGCCTGCGGCGGGCGGGTGTGGGTTTTGACTAGCGAGACCATGCGCCCTCCCCGCCCAGATCGTGCACCGCACCGACAAACACTTCGGCGCGATGCGCGTAATTGCGGAACATGTCGAAACTGGCACAGGCCGGTGACAGCAGCACCGCGTCGCCGCTTTGCGCCAGTTGCGCTGCCTGCTGCACCGCATCGCTCATATCCTTCGCGCGCCGCACCTGCACATGGCAGCCATTCAGCGCGGCTTCGATCAGCGGCGCATCGCGCCCGATCAGCACCACGGCGCGTGCATGCTGCGCGACTGCCGGCTTGAGCGGCGCGAAATCCTGCCCTTTGCCTTCGCCGCCGGCGATCAGCACCGCTTTACGGCCAAGACCTTGCAATGCGGCCACCGTCGCGCCGACATTGGTGCCTTTGGAATCGTCGTAATAAGCGATTCCGCCTATTTCCGCGATATGCTCCACGCGATGCGGCAAACCCTTGAAGCTGCGCAATGCGGCAATCAGCTTGTGCATCGGCAAATCGATCGCACGGCACAATGCCAGTGCGGCCAGCGCATTGGTGGCGTTGTGCAGCCCGGTTACCTGCAACTCGCTGGTCTTGAGCAAACGCTCGCCGCCCTGCATCAGCCAGATGCTGCCTGCGTGGCGCTCGATGCCGAAGTCGCCTTCGATACCTCCCGAGCTGTCCAGGCCGTTCCAGCCGCTCATCGATAATATCGGAACAGCAGTTGTGCCAAAGGTTGTATGGGTGCGCCCCGGCAATGCCATGCCTGCGCTGCGTGCATCGTCACGATTCAATATTTGCACGCCGCTGCCCTGGAAAATGCGCGCCTTGGCCGCAGCATATTCGTCGATGCCGGCATAGCGATCCAGGTGATCCTCGCTGACATTCAGCACCGTCGCCGCATCGGCATTCAGGCTATATGTGGTTTCCAACTGGAAGCTGGACAATTCCAATATCCATATCTCGGGTTGTTGCGCGCCGCGCTGCAAAACGACATCCAGCACCGCCGGAGAAATGTTGCCTGCCGCCACCACATCCTTGCCCGCCGCCCGGCACAAATGCTCGACCATCGCAGTGACGGTGGTCTTGCCGTTTGACCCGGTAATCGCAAGAACCTTGGTATTCGACCGCAGCCCGCTGGCCGCCAGTTGTTGCGCGAATAGCTCGATGTCGCCAACCACGGGAATGCCGCGTGCCACGGCTTTTGCGACAAGCGGGTCGCGCATCGGCACGCCCGGGCTGATCGCAATCAGATCGATACCGTCAAGCAGCGCCTCGCCGAATGCACCGCAGAATACCTGTCCGGCCGCCACATACCGGCCTGCTTCAGCCAAACCGGACGGTGCACTGCGACTATCTGCGGCGCGTAAGCGCGCACCCTGCGCGCTGAGCCAGCGCAGCATCGATAACCCGGTCTCGCCGAGACCGAGTACCAGCACAGATTTGTCAGACCAATTCTTCAAAATACCTCCAGTTATGGTGAGTAGTAAGTTGTAAGTCGTAAGTGGAAAAACCGCGCGCACTTACCACTTACCACTTACCACTCACCACTATCTCAACTTCAACGTCGCCAGCCCCAGCAATACCAGCAGCATCGTGATAATCCAGAAACGCACGACAACCTGCGTCTCTTTCCAGCCCTTCAACTCATAGTGATGATGCAACGGCGCCATGCGGAACACGCGCTTGCCGGTGAGCTTGAACGAGGCCACCTGGATCATCACCGACACCGCCTCGACGACGAACACGCCGCCCATGATGAACAGCACCAGCTCCTGGCGCACGATCACCGCCACGACACCGAGCGCCGCGCCGAGCGCCAGCGCGCCGACATCACCCATGAACACTTCGGCCGGGTAAGCGTTGAACCACAGGAACGCCAATCCCGCACCGGCAATCGCGCCGCAAAATATCGCCAGTTCGCCTGCGCCGGGGATGTAGGGAATACCGAGATATTTCGAGAACACCGCATTACCCGCGACATAGGCAAAGATCGACAGTGCGCCGCTGACCATCACGGTCGGCATGATCGCCAGCCCGTCCAGGCCATCGGTCAGATTCACCGCATTGCTGGTGCCGACAATGACAAAATACGACAGCACGATGAACGTGAGTGCCGACAACGGGAACACAATGAATTTCAGGAACGGCACGATCAGTTCGGTATGTGCGGGCAAACTGGCGATGCTCCATAAATAGGCGCCTGCAACCAAGGCGATAACCGACTGCCAGCCCATCTTTGCCCTGGCTGACAAACCCTTGGGGTTGCGATGCACCACCTTGCGGTAATCATCCACCCAGCCGATTGCGCCGAAGCCCAGCGTGGTGAGCAGCACTACCCAGACGTAACGATTGTGCAAGTCGCCCCACAACAACGTAGTGATCGCTATTGAAACCAGAATCAGCGCGCCGCCCATCGTCGGCGTGCCGGCCTTAACCAGATGCGTCTGCGGCCCATCGCTGCGCACCGATTGGCCGATCTTGTAGGCAGTCAGCTTGCGGATCATCGCCGGCCCGACCATGAATGAAATGACCAGTGCGGTCATCGCGGCGAGCACGGTGCGCAGCGTGATGTAATTAAACACGCTGAAGAACCGGATATCCTGGGCCAGCCATTGGGCGAGTGCTAATAACATTTAGTGCCCCTTTCGTTGTGGGAAGAGGGAAGGGAGAAGAGGGAAGGGGAAGAGCCGGCACCCGCTCCACCCTTCTCCCTTCCCACTTCCCCCTTCTCTGTGTCCACGCAGTAGGACACAACACGCTCCATTCTCATGAAGCGCGAGCCTTTCACCAGCATGGTGGTATTAGCACCCAATTCTTTTTCGAGCGCGCCGCACAAGTCTTCGACGCTCTCGAAATGTTGCCCGCCGCTGCCAAATTCACGCACCGCATTGCGGCTCAATTCACCCAGCGCATAGAGCTTTTCGATTCCGGCACGGCGCGCCTCGCTGCCGATTTCGGCATGCAAAACCGCCGCATCATCGCCCAGCTCGCCCATATCGCCCATCACCAGCACGCGCTTGCCGTCGGGCTTTTCAACGGCGCTTTGGGCCAACACGCCGATTGCGGCACACATCGAGGCGGGATTGGCGTTATAGGTATCGTCGATCAACACCGCACCCTGCCGTGCTGTCTTGCGTTGCAGCCGTCCGGGCACGCCGCCGAAGCGCTGCAAACCGGCGGCAATGATTTCCAGCGGCAGGTTCAGCGCAACGGCAGCGGCAATTGCGGCCAGCGCATTGCGCGCGTTATGTGCGCCCGGCACTTGCAGCTCGACCGTAAATGCCCCCTGCGGCGTCTGCACGTCCAGCCTCAATCCGGCACCCTGCGGTTGCCACTGTCCGCAGATGTCTCCAGGTTGATCCAGTGCAAACTCAAGCAGTGACCGGGTGCCTGCCAGCATGCGCCACAAAGGCGCATGCGCATCATCGGCATTGAGTACCGCCGTGCCTTTGTACGCCAGCCCGGCAAATATCTCACCCTTGGCGTGTGCCACAGCTTCCACCGAACCCAGTCCTGCCAGATGCGCACCGCTGGCATTGGTGATCAGCGCCACATCGGGACAGGCGATATGCGTCAGGTAATCAATCTCTCCCGGATGGTTCATGCCCATCTCGATCACCGCATAACGGTGCTGCGCATTCAGTTGCAGCAACGTCAACGGCATGCCGATGTCGTTGTTGAGGTTACCCTGGGTGGCAAGAACGCCTTTTTCGCTCCCCGCCGCCGCGCGCAATATTGCGGCGAGCATCTCTTTCACCGTGGTCTTGCCGTTGCTGCCGGTGATCGCGACCAGCGGAATGTCAAACTGCTTGCGCCAGTACGCGGCAAGCTGGCCCAAGGCCAGGCGCGTATCCTTGACCAGCAGGATTTGGGAATTGGGAATTGGGATTTTGGAGGTGGCGCTGTCGGCGTTGAGCATCACGGCGGCTGCGCCGGACTGCAATGCGGCGGCGGCAAATTCTGCGCCGTCGAAATGCTCACCGCGTAGCGCGATGAACAGATCACCCGCCTTGATCTTGCGGCTGTCGCTCGACACGGCAGCAAAGCGCACATCTGCACCGATCAAACGGCCATTCAGCACTTGCGCGGCTTGCGAAAGCAGCATCATGCGCGCACCTCCGCTTGCCAGGTTTGCAGGGCCCGCTGGGCAATTTGCACATCGCTGAACGGATATTTCACGCCGCCGATTTCCTGATAATCCTCATGCCCCTTGCCCGCCAGCAGCACGGTATCGCGCTGCTGCACCAGACTGATCGCGCGCTCGATCGCGGCGGCACGATCGATAATGATTTCGTGATTGTTTGCATTCATACCACCAACCACTTCGGCGATGATGTGCTGCGGGTTCTCGCTGCGCGGGTTGTCGCTGGTGACGATGCAGTAATCCGAAAATTTTTCGGCAACCATTCCCATCATTGCGCGCTTGCCCCGGTCGCGATCGCCGCCGCAACCGAACACGCAAATCAGCCTGCCGCCGCTCTGAGCGTTTACCTCGCGCAACGCCAGCAACACCTTCTCCAGCGCATCCGGCGTGTGCGCGTAATCCACGACCACTGCCGGTTGCTGCATGCCGCCCAGCCGCTGCATGCGCCCGGCCACCGCCTGCACCTTGCCCAGCAATGGCACGGCCTGATCCAGCGCGATATCGCTGACCAGCAACACCGCAAGCGCCCCGAGCAGATTTGCCGCATTGAAGCGCCCGACCAGCGCGCTGCGCAATTGCGCGCCCCCCCAGCTCGAATGTATTTCCAGGCTCAATCCGCATGTGCTCATTTCCACCAGACGACCATACACCATCCGGATGCCGAGCCGCTCGGCCAATTGCAATGCCGCATCGGTCATGCCGTAGCCGACCACCTCCCGCGATGCACCGGAAACCGGCTCATCACATAACTCCTCTGCCAGCCCCGCACCGAATGCATCGTCGAGATTGAGCACGACACAGCGCAAATTTTCCCAGTCAAACAGCTTGCGCTTGCTTGCCGTATAGCTTTCCATATCGCCGTGGTAATCGAGATGGTCGCGGCTCAGATTGGTGAGCAGCGCCACATCGAAGCGCACTCCGTTCACCCGGCCCTGCGCCAGCGCATGCGAGGACACTTCCATCGCCACGGCGCGCGCGCCATCGCGCAAGTATTCGGCCAGCAGACCATGCACACTGAGCGCGTCGGGCGTCGTATTGGCGCTGGCCTGCAAGCCGCCCAACAGCCCGTTGCCCAGCGTGCCGATCAGCGCGCAGCGCTGCCCGGCGGCATCCAGTGCATGCGCAATCCAGTGGCTGGTCGAAGTCTTGCCGTTGGTGCCGGTGACGCCGATCACCCGCAACCGCTCCGAAGGGCCGCGATACACCGCATCCGCAAGCCAGCCGGCCTTGCGGCGCAAATCGGCCACCGCCAGATTGGGCACCTGCCACGCATCGTTCCAGGCAAAATTGTGCGCTTCCCAGATCACCGCGCTCGCGCCCTGCGCAATCGCCTGCGCGATGAACTGCCGCCCGTCGAGTTTCTCGCCGGGATAGGCAATAAAAGTGTCGCCTTTCTGCACGGCGCGACTGTCATTCACCAGGCGTGATACGGGCACGCCCAGTTTGCTTGATAGTTCAATAAGAGAAGGCTTCATCACACCTCCTCCCTGACGATGTCGGCCGGCGGCGCAATCACGTTATTCAGCGGCGCATCGTTCGGCACGTTGAGCGCGCGCAGCGCGGCGCCCGTCACCTTGCTGAATACCGGCGCGGCAACCAGCCCGCCGTAATACTGGCCGTTGCTCGGCTCGTCTATCATCACCGCGACCACCAGGCGCGGGTTGGATGCCGGCGCAAAGCCGACGAAAGAAGCCACATAGCGGTTCACGTAGCGCCCGCCTTCCAGTTTGTGCGCAGTGCCGGTCTTGCCCGCCACGCGGTAGCCTGATACCTGCGCCAATGGGGCCGTCCCGCCGGGCATCACCACCAGTTCCAGCATGTCGCGCAACGCCTGCGCAGTGCCATCAGAAAACACTTTCCTGCCCACTACAGGCGTATCGAGCCTGAGCAGCGAAACAGGCTTCAGCTCGCCGTTGTTGGCAAAAACCGTATAGGCGCGCGCCAGTTGCAGCAGATTTACCGAAAGGCCGTGCCCATACGACATCGTGGCCTGTTCGATCGGGCGCCAGGTTTTTGGGTCGCGCAGTTTGCCCGAAGCCTCGCCCGGGAAATTGCTGCCGGTCTGCGCGCCGAAACCGCTATCCGACAAGCTCTGCCACAACGTTTGCGGTTCCAGCGACAAAGCCATTTTTGCCGCGCCGACGTTGCTGGATTTCTGGATGACCTGCGCCACGGTCAGCATCGATTCCGGATGCGAATCGTGAATTTTCTTGTTGCCCACCGTCATGACGCCATGCTCGGTATTGATGACGGTTTCCGGATGCACCTTGCCGCGCTCGATCGCCGTCGCCACCGTGAACGGCTTCATCGTCGAACCCGGCTCGAACAGGTCGGCGATCGCGCGGTTGCGCATCGCCTTGGCGCTGGCTTTGCCGCGGTTATTGGGGTTGTAGCCGGGGTAATTGGCCAGCGCCAGCACCTCGCCGCTTTTCGCATCCAGCACCACCACCGCGCCCGCCTTGGCGTGATGCTGCCTGATTGCATCTTCCAGCTCACGATAGGCCAGATGCTGCACCTTGCCGTCCAGGCTCAGCGCAATATCGCCTCCGGGCTTCGGCGCATGCAGGCTGCCGGCATCCTCGACAATGTGCCCGCGTCTGTCTTTGATGACGCGCTGGCTGCCGGGCTTGCCTGCCAGTTGTTCCTGCAAAAGCAACTCCAAACCTTCCTGCCCGTTGTCATCCTGACCGGTGAAACCCAGCGTCTGCGCCGCCTCTTCGCCAGCCGGGTAATAACGGCGGTATTCGCGCTGCAATGAAATTCCTGGGAAATTCAAGCTGACTACCTGTCTGGCCTGATCGGGAGGCAACTGCCGTTTGAGATAGACAAAATCATGCGAGGTATCCGACAAGCGTTGTTTCAATTCGTCGACACCGATGCCGAGTGTTTGCGCCAGTTGCTTCACCTGTTTGCCGTCGGCCTCGACATTTGACGGGCTGGCCCATACCGATTCCACCGGCGTGCTGACCGCGAGCGGGTCGCCGTTGCGGTCGGTGAGCATGCCGCGATGCGCGCTGACTTCCACGACGCGGCTATAGCGCGCATTGCCTTTTTCCTGCAAGAAATCGTTGTGTATCCCTTGCAAATACACCCCGCGCCCCATCAGCCCGGCAAGCCCACACAACAACGACACGAATAACGCGGTGGCGCGCCATCCGGGCAGTTTTGCCGCGATGTCTGGAGGTGCGCTGGCCGCATAATTCATGAGTGTTTGTCTATTAGATCGTCAAATAAATACTGTACAAATAGCTGCGATGGCGCATTCGCTCGCAAGCGGCGAGCCGGCGGCTTGCCGGCCGCTACGCTCCATATCTCACGCACTGCATCTGCTTCGTTCATTTTTCAG